>CAQUWW010000065.1:0-4036 GCA_948896875.1 uncultured Acetatifactor sp.
AAAAGGGAGAGGACCGGATTGTCATTCAGGGAGAAGGATACAGCACCAAATCGGATTCCTATATCCATGCGCGGGCAGGGCGGAATCCATCTCTGGAGCCTTACGATTATCGCTACCTGCTTCTGTGTGAGCTGGATGGCAGTTCCAGCGCGGATGCGGGACAGAAAGTGGAATATGGATTTACGGTAGAACACCCAGGATTGTATCAGCTGACGTTTCACTATAATCAGAATGACAAGGAAGACATTCCGGTTTACCGTAATATTCGAATGGACGGAAGAACCTTTTTCTCAGAAATGAATAGTGTGGCCTTCAATTATACCGGAAGCCGGTATGCAAATCTTACCGTTTCGGCAAATGGGGAGCCGGCGGAGATCTGGCTGGAGGCGGGAGAGCATACCCTGCTTCTGGAGGCGGACGGAAGCTCTGTGCAGGAAGCGGTTTACAGGCTGAGCAATGTGATGGAAGGGCTTTCGGCCCTGGGACTGGAGATCAAGCGTCTGGCAGGCGCTCAGGCGGATTCCAATCGCACCTGGGATGTGGAAAGCTATCTGCCGGGGGTGTTGGACAGGCTGGAAGACAGCGAAAAAGAATTGTATGCCGTATATGATCTGCTGGGAGCCTTGCAGACGGAAGAACCTGCGGCGGCAATGGGAATTCTCCAGGCGGCAGGGAACCTGGAACGGATTCTGGAAGAGCCGGGTAAAATCCCGGGCAAATTATCGCTTCTGAGTGAGGGATCCGGCTCCGCCGCCCAGCTGCTTTCCGATCAGATCGATAAATTGAAGAGTCAGGAACTGTACATTGACTGTATGTACCTGCAGAGCACGCCGGTGACGGAGAAAGCCAATGCCGGATTCCTTGCAAGGCTCAGGGGAAGTCTTGGGCGTTTCTTTCATTCTCTGACCCTGGAGGAATCCCCGGAAGAGGGGGAGGAAGCTCTGAGGGTGTGGGTAAACCGTCCTGTGGAATATATGGAGGTCATGCAGGCCCTTGCGGATACGGATTTTACGCCCCGGACAGGCATCAGAGTGCAGTTCTCCACCATGTCCAGCGAACAGAGGATCATTCTTTCCAACGCTACGGATCTGGCGCCGGATGTGGTTATGGGACTGGCTACCAACACGCCCTTTGACCTGGGACTTCGGGGGGCGGTAGCGGATCTGTCCGAGTTTCCAGGCTTTGCACAGACCATGTCCGAGTATAATCCCCAGGCTCTGGTACCCTATACTGTGGGAGATCAGGTCTTCGGAGCCACGGAAACCCAGGAGTTCTATGTGCTTATGTATCGGACGGATATCCTGGAAATGCTGGGAATCCAGGTGCCCCGGACCTGGGAAGATGTGAAGAATCTGATGCCTGCGCTTCAGAGAAATTCCATGAATTTCTATTTGCAGCTATCCGGATATACCGGGACAAAACCGCTCTATACCACGGCGCCCTTTCTGATGCAGGCAGGGGGAAGCGTCTATGGAGACAATGCTTTTGTCACCGGGATAAACAGTCAGGATTCCCTGGAGGGATTTGAGACGTTGACGGATCTGTATCGGCTTTACAGCGTACAGCCCACGGTGTCCAGCTTTTACAACAGCTTCCGGTATGGACAGATTCCCATGGGCATCTGCAATTTTTCGGATTATCTTCTGATTCGCCGGGCGGCCCCTGAGATTGCGGGGAAATGGGCCATCGCGCCTGCGCCGGGAATCAGGGACGAGGATGGGGTGATTCACAACGGCACCACCGGCGCGTCCTCGGCCTGCGCCATTATGGCTTCTTCTCACAGGCAGGCGGAGGGCTGGGAATTCCTGCAATGGTGGCTTTCCGCGCAGGTGCAGATTCGTTTCGGAAATACTCTGCAGACCACCTATGGTCCCAGCCATGCCTGGAACAGCGCCAATAAGATTGCATTTGCAGAGTTGGATTTTCCGGAGGCGGACAGAGAAGTGATCCTGGAACAGTGGGGCAATATGCAGGAGATCAACAGGCACCCGGCCCTGTATGCGGTGGAACGTGAATTGAGCAACGCCTGGCAGGATGTGGTGAACGGCAATGTGCCTGTCAGGGTTGCGCTGGATGATGCGGCGCAGAATATCAACCGGGAATTCCAGAGGAAAATGATGGAATTTGGTTATTCCGACGAGGAAGCAAGCACCTTTTTCTTTGTTCCCGTGGAAGAAATTCTGAAGGAGGCGGACGATGGAGAGGATTAAGAAATTTGCCAACAAATATTCCCACTGGATCCTTTTGAGCCCTTTCCTGATCTGTTTTGTGCTGTTTATTCTGTTGCCAATTGTCTGTGCGGTATTTTTGTCCTTCACACAGTACGACACAGTGCAGGCGCCCCGGTTTGTGGGCCTGTCAAACTATCTGACCCTATTCACAGGAGACAGGGAATTCATGCAGTATGTGCTGCCAAATACCATTGTGTATGCGCTGATTGTAGGGCCCGGCGGCTATGTGCTTTCCTTCCTGCTTGCCTGGCTTTTGTCGCAGCTGACCAAATGGCCCAGGACCATTCTGACCATTGTGATTTATTCGCCCTCGGTGCTGGGAGCGGTGGCCCAGAAGGTGGTCTGGGGTGTGATTTTTTCCGGAGACAGAGTGGGATATCTGAACAGCATGCTGTTGTCTCTGAAGGTGATCGAACAGCCTGTGTTGTGGCTGACCTCCTCGAGGTTCCTGATGCCCATCATGATTCTTGTGGGGCTGTGGTCCAGCATGGGCGTGGGATTTCTGGCCCTTGTGTCCGGCATCATGAATGTGGATGGAGAGCTGTACGAGGCGGCGGCCATCGACGGTGTCCGTAAAAGATGGCAGGAGATTCTCTATATTACGATTCCGGCCATTAAGCCGCAAATGCTGTTCAGCGCGGTCATGGCGTTGGTGGGAACTTTTAACTCCCCCGGCATGGGAGTGGCTCTGTCCGGCTCCAATCCCACCCCGGGCTACGCGGGGCAGCTGATCGTGAATCATATGGATGATTACGGATTCCTGCGGTATGAGATGGGCTATGCCGCGGCCCTTTCCGTGGTATTGCTGATTCTGGTATGGTTGTTTTCCCGGGTGGCCTACAGGCTGTTCGGGGAAAAGGAATAGGAGGGCAGCGTTATGGCAAAGTATTCGGTGGTAAAGACGGCGCCGCAGAAGTTTAAGAGAGATCAGATCATCCTATATATCGCACTGCTTCCGGTCATCCTTGTGATGCTGCTTCCGGTGATCTATATTATTTTTCACGCATTCAAGCCTGTGGACGAACTGTTTGCCTATCCGCCAAAGTTCATCACGCTCCGGCCCACGCTGGACAATTTCCGCAGTCTGTTTGAGGTGGCGGATGTCTCCAGCTGGCCTGTATCCCTGCGTCTCTTTAACAGCCTGACCTCCACGGCGGCGGTGGTGACAGCCACGGTATTGATGAGCGCATCCGCAGGCTATGTCCTGTCCAAAAAGAATTTCAAAGGAAAACACGCTCTTCAACAGATCAATCAGGCGGCGCTGATGTTTGTTCCCATTGCGGTGGCTGTGCCCAGATTCCTCATTATCAGGCAGCTGGGACTGATGAATAACTTTCTGGCACAGATCCTGCCGCAGCTTGCCATGCCGGTGGGGCTGTTTCTGGTACAGCAGTTTATCGACCAGATTCCGGATTCTTTGATAGAGGCGGCGAAGCTGGACGGATGTTCGGATTACGGTATTTTATTTAAAATTGTCATGCCAATGATCAAACCCGCCATGGCCACGGTGGCGATTTTATCCTTTCAGCAGGCCTGGACGGCCACAGAAGCCTCCCAGATGTTTATTGACAGTGAGAAACTGAAGACATTTGCTTATTTTGTGGCATCGGTGACGGCGCCTACGGGAAACTCTCTGGCGGGACAGGCTATGGCCGCAGCCGCGGCACTGATTACCTTTGTGCCAACGGTACTTCTGTTTATCATTATGCAGTCAGGGGTTGTGAACACAGTGGCACACTCCGGTATCAAATAGCAGGAGGGAGAGCAGGACAATGAAAAGAAGGAGAACTTACAGCCGCATCCTA
>CAQUWW010000065.1:4046-5890 GCA_948896875.1 uncultured Acetatifactor sp.
GCGCTGACAGTGGTTTTGACCCTGTTTTCTTCTCTTCCGGTCAAAGCGGCGGAGTACGGCGCGGGGAATGCCACCGCCGGGACCTATGCCATGAGGCAGGGGAAGAACGGATTTGTGGAGCTGGCACCCACCCAGGATGCCTATCTCACGGGGGATGCCCTTTTCCTGGATGATCCGCTGAGGAAGCCGGAGGATCTGTACTGGTGCCGTTCCGGACTTTATGTGGCGGATACCGGAAACGGGAGAATTGTGTGTCAGGATCTGGAGAGCGGGGAGATCCATTCTCTGGGAGAAGGCATTTTGTCCAGCCCAACCGGCGTCTTTGTAACTGAAGACGGCCTGGTCTATGTGGCGGATGCGGTTCTGGGCGCGGTGGTGGTGCTGGATGAAGAAGGACAGGAGGTCAGACGGTATGAACGGCCGGAAAGCACTGTCTTTGGAGCGAATGCCCAGTATCAGCCTGTGAAGGTGGCGGTAAATGACGCTGGAATTCTGTATATTGTATCTTCCGGCTCTTTTGACGGGATCATTCAGCTGGATGCATCCGGCACATTTCTGGGCTACTATGGATACAATAACGTACCTGTCAGTGCCCTGGAGATTCTCCAGGATCTGCTGTTTACAGATGCTCAGAAGAAGAAACTGTTCAACAAAATCCCATTGGCTTTCTACAATCTGGCGCTGGATGAGAAGGGACTTTGCTATACCGTGACACAGAGAACCGACAATGCGCCTCTGAAAAAACATAACATTGCGGGGATTAACATTTTGCAGGACAGCCTTCCCGTGGACAATCTGGCGGATATAAGCATTGGACCGGAGGGCCTGATTTTCACAGTCAGTGAAAGCGGCCAGATTTACGAGACAGACAACGAGGGCACTCTGCTCTTTGCATTTGGGGGCCAGGCGGCCAACAGTGAGAGAAGAGGTCTGTTCACTGTGGCCGGCGGTATCGCGGCGGATGATAACTGTGGTCTGTATGTGCTGGACAGGGAGAGAGGGATTGTCCACACCTTTTTGCCCACGGAATTCGCAGTTCTGATGCACAGGGCAATCAGTCAGTATCGAAACGGAGAATATACGGAGGCGGAGCAGACCCTGAACCGGATTCTGGGCCAGGCGGGGAATCTACAGATGATTTATTCCTATCTGGGGAAAGTACAGATGCAGCTTAAGAATTATGAGGCCGCCTGTGAAAGCTTCCGCCGGGCAGGAGAAAATGTCGGATATTCGGATGCTTTCTGGGAGCTGCGGACCCAGAGGATCAGCAGATGGTTTGGCTATGCCGTTCTTGCGTTGCTCCTGTTCCTTCTGCTGGGGCTTGTGTTCAGCCGACTCCGTAAAAGGAGGCCTCCTGCGCCGGTATATTTCTATACGGACGGACATCTGGCGGAGGAGAGAACCTTTTTAGAGAATCTGAAATTTGCCCTTCGATTTTTCAGGGCTCCCGGCAACAGTTTTTATGAGGTGAAGGTGGGGGCCAGGGGAACGGTGGGGACGGGAGTGTGTCTGTATCTGCTGGCCTTTCTCTCTTTTGCATTTTACTACGCGGGACGGGGCTTTGCATTTTCCAGCGTCAGTCTGGGCAATACGTCTCTGCCCTATCTGCTCCTGCTGTTCTTCCTTCCGACGGGATTGTACCTGATTTCCAGCTATATGGTCAGCGAGGTAAACAGCGGAGAGGGAACATTGAAGAAAATGTTTATCGGTATGTCCTATGGCCTGATTCCGCTGATCTGTATTTTACCGATCCTGACAGCTCTGACCCATGTGTTGACTTTGTCGGAGACCTTTCTGGTAAGCTTCGGTCTGGTGGTGGCGGTGGGATGGACTATCATTCTTGA
>CAQUWW010000065.1:5900-15505 GCA_948896875.1 uncultured Acetatifactor sp.
AAATGTGGTGCTGACCTTATTTCTGATGATTGTCCTTATCTTTGCCGCAACCATTGTGATCATGTTCTGGGATACGGTGTTGGATACGGTATCTGTGCTGTGTAAGGAGGTGTGTTATCGTGTGTTTCACTAAAAGGAAAGGGATCCTGACAGCAGGGATATTATGTCTGACACTGATACTGTCTCCGGCGCTTTGGACGGAGGCTTCCACCGGAGAATTTGGTTCCAACCGGTATACCCAGGCACTGCATCCCAGTGAACCCCTGGAAGGATATGATCTGGAGGGCTATACGCTGCTGCTGGAGAATGAGAGCCTGGCAGTATACTGGCGGGCCCAGGTGGGCGGCCTGCGGGTGATGGATAAAAGGAGCGGGTATGTCTGGGGAACCATGAAGGAAGACAAACCGGAGAATCTGAACCAGATGTGGGCGGATATCGCCAATTCCATGGTGGTGATCGAAGTTTTTGACAGCGGCGGAAAAGGATATAAAGCCGGAGTATCCGGAGAGGGACTGCACTGTGAAGAGAAGGAGGGTTATGCGCTGGCACAGGCCCGGTGGTCGGACTGGCAGATTGGCTTCGACTTTCGGATAGAGCTGACGGACAACGGCCTGACTTTTTCTCTGGAGGACGAGACTATCTGGGAGGAAGGAGAGTACCGGCTGGCCAATGTGACGTTTCTGCCCTTTTTCGGGGCGGTATCGGGGAACTCCCTGCCGGGATATGTCTTTCTGCCGGACGGGTGCGGTGCGTTGATCCGATTCTTAAGCCCCAGAAACTATCTGGCCGGCTATGAAAAAAGGATTTACGGAGCGGATTTCGGGATCGACTCTGTCAACGCTTCGTTTACCGGCGAGGCGATCACCGCCATGGAAGAACAGACTGTCAGCCTGCCATTGTATGGCATCACTCATGGAGAGGGGCAAAATGCCTGGATGGCAGTGGCGGAGAACGGGGAAGAGTACGGTACCATTGTGGCGGAGCCGGCCGGTCTGGTCTGTGATTATACCAGGGCTTATATCCGTTTTGGTTACCGTCAGATGTATGAACAGCCTGTGAGCAGAGTTGGAGTGGGGATTCAGACACTGCAGCCCGTACGGAATGTGGTCAATCCGGTGATTACCTTCTCTTTTCTGACAGGAGAGGACGCGGGGTATTGCGGGATGGCAAGGACTTACCGGGGATTCCTGGAAGAACAGGGGATTCTGGAACCGGGAAAAACGGAGGGAGAACTGCCGCTGCGGGTGGATTTCCTTGCGGCGGATATCCGGAAACAGTTTATCGGGACATCGGTTCTCACCGCCACCTCGAAAGAATGCTTTGAGGCTGCGGGCAGAGAGCTGAGAGAGGCCGGAGTCTCCGGACTACAGACAGGGCTGATCGGATGGCAGAAGGGCGGACTGAACGGCTTTGACAAGACCGGGAATGGGGAACGGACAGTTTACGGAAAGGTCTCCGGTTTGAAGGATACGGAAGATCTGTGGCTTTCTCTGACTCCTTTCAGCGCCAGAGAGGGACAGCTGGATAAGCGGAGAGAAGGCGCCATTTCTCTGTCTCAGGAATTGATTGACAAAAAGGTGCCGGATCGGACGGGAGCCCAGGAGGAATGGCTGGGAGATATTTATTACCTGAAGCCGGAGACGGTCAGAGAGACACTTGAGGAACAGACCGATACTTTGATAGAAGAAGGGTTCGGATATCTGTTGCTGCAGGAGATGGATCTGCTTTACGGCGAGTATCTGAACGGTTCCGAGACAAGCCGCAGTCAGGCTCTGGAATGGATAAGGGGTGCGGTGGAGGAAGCGGCCCTGGACAGCGAAGAACTGGTTCTGACCCGCCCAAATGCCTATCTGTTTGAAAGTATGGATGGCTATGACCAGATTCCAATGGTGAGCAGTCAGTTCCTGTATGAGACGGATACGGTGCCTTTTCTGCAGATGGTGTTGTCGGGCAGTGTGGAATTGTATGCGCCTTATAGTAATCTGAGCTTTTACTCTGCCAGCGATATCCTGAAAATGATGGATTATAACACGAGTCCAACCTATCTGCTGACGGAGGTGGAAAATTATGCACTGAGAGACACGGCCTCCGCCGGATTGTCAAGCACCCGCTATGAGGACTGGAAGGAGACGGTGATCGGAACCTATGAACAGGTGAGCAGGATTCTGAATCAGGTGCGGGGACAGCGTTTTGAGAACCGACGTACGCCGGAGACAGGAGTGACGGTGAACTATTACGAACGGGGCAGAATTTATATCAATTACAACGATACGGAACGCATTGTGGACGGAATAAGGCTGCCTGCACAATCGGCGGTTTATCAGGAGGGAGCGTGAAGGACAGATGAGCAAAAAACAGGAAAAAAAGAAGAAACGTCAGCTTTCTCTGAGACAGCGCAATGCGCTGGACGGATATCTGTTCCTTGTACCCTGGCTGGCGGGGCTTGCGCTGTTTACCCTGTTTCCCATGCTGTACTCCATCCGGCTGAGCATGGGAGATGTACAGATGGCTCCTACGGGAATCAAAATCAGGTTCGTTGGAATTCAGTGGTATCAGGAAGCGTTTACATTGGATACCACCTATACGGTTTCGTTGTTAAGTACCCTGAAATTTGTGCTTTTGTCCACTCCAATGATCGTGGTGGTGGCACTTTTGCTTGCACTTTTGCTGAACGGAAAATTCAGGGGGAGAAGTTTCTTCCGGGCCGTATTTTTTCTGCCGGTGATCATTATCAGCGGCCCTGTGATTCAGGAGCTTCTCACCACAAGGGCGGCGGCTGTGATTCACCCGGAAGATTTCCTGATCTATGATTTTATTGCCTCTCTGCCTGCGGTTCTGTCAGGGCCATTGTTGTATATTTTTGACAATATTGTGCTGATTTTCTGGTTTTCCGGAGTGCAGGTGGTGCTTTTCCTTGCGGGGCTCCAGAAAATCGGACAGCCCATCCGGGAAGCGGCCTCTATTGACGGTGCCTCTCCATGGCAGATGTTCTGGAAGATTGATCTGCCGTTTCTCAGATCATTGATTTTGCTGAATACCATCTATACCCTGGTACAGCTGAGTACCTTTTCCAGCAATGAGGTGAATCAGGAGGTATTGAACAAGATGACGCTTGTGGGAAAAACCTATGGCTATTCCGCCGCTCTGGCATGGATTTATTTCGCCTGTATGCTGTCTGTGATCGGTGTGGCGTTTCTGCTGTTGCGTGAGAGAAAGGAGAAGAAGGGATGAAAGACAAGAAGTCTTTGTTGGGGATGATAGCCAGATATCTGTTGTTGATCGGTATCAGCGCCGTGTTCCTGTATCCCATTCTGTACATGATTTGCAATTCCCTGAAAAGTGTGCAGGATCTGGTGAATCCCACGGTGGAATGGCTTCTTGTGAAGCCTACCTGGGAAAATTTTACGAAGGCGTTAAAAACTCTTCGGTATGGCAGTACCCTGCCTTTTACCATTTTCTATACTCTGGCGGCCACTCTGGCCCAGACCGTGAGCTGCGCCATGGCGGGCTATGGGTTTGCCAGACATGAGTTTCCGCTGAAGCGTTTCTGGATGATAATGCTGGTGGCGGCTTTTCTGATCCCGGCCCAGGTGACGCTGGTGCCAAAGTACCTGATGTTTTACAATTATGGTCTGACCAACACACTTTTCTCCATATGGCTTCCCGCTTTGCTGGGTCAGGGAGTGAACAGCTCCATTTTCATTCTGATTTTCGAGAACTTTTTTAACAGTTATCCCAAAAGCTTCGATGAGGCGGCCAGACTGGACGGGGCAGGGAGATTTACCATCTTTTTCCGGGTGGCGATGCCAATGGTGAAGCCGGCGGCGGTGGTCAGTATCCTTTTTTCCTTTGTGTGGATCTGGAATGAGACCTATACTGCAGGTCAGCTGATGGGGGCCGAACTGCGGACACTCCCCATGAAGCTGGAAAGCTTTGTGGCGGAATTTACCAGCATTTACAGTTCCGGTTCCGGAGATATGTCCGCCCGGCTGAACGAAAGCAGCAGACTGGCGGCGACCCTGCTTGTGATCGCGCCGCTGATCCTGCTCTATATCATATTGCAGAAAAGCTTTATTCGGGGAATTGATGCGGCCAGCGGAGTGACCGGCGAGTAGCGTGAGAAGATGTTCTAATGCTCACGGCATAGGCCGTTTCGCAAAGAACATCTATGTCTCACGCGGGAGAATGCCTGAAATGCGGCATTCTCCCAGAATTCGGCTGTGATATGGGGGAGGGTGAGAAGAGGTTCTAACTGTCCTGTATGCTTATTACAGGACATCCGGCGAAGGGCAGGGCAGAATTTTCTGTCCTGCAATGGCTTCTTTGGCAGTGAGCGCCACACAGAAAGCGGAAAATGCCTCCTGCAGCGTTGGAATGGCATCCGCGTCTTCTTCAATCATCCGTATCAGTGTCATCAACTGAGCATACATATCCTTGTATTTTGCAGGCACATTGATGGTGCGGTATTCTCCTGTGGAGGAGGAATACAGGGAGATCAGATCGCCCTCCTCCTGGTTGTCATGACGAAACGCCTTGAGGGTCAGCGTGATATGCCCCTTATTCCCCACGAATTCTTTCACATTCATGGAGGAGAGATTGGGGCTCCATCCCGCTTCGTAATATCCCATACAGCCATTTTCAAGCCAGACATTGATTACCCCGTGATTCTCACAGGGAGAATCAGCGTCAAGCCTGGTGGAAAATCCGCCTACCTGGGTGATCCGGGAGCCGGAAAACCACTGCATTACATCCAGATAATGTACCCCGCAGTCCACGAAAGGCGGGCAATCCTCCATCAGCCTTTTGTACCGGGGCCAATCCAGGGCATGGTGATTCTGAATCATCCGCATCAGCTTCAGCTCCCCTATGGCCCCCTGTCTGATGAGCTCCGCCACTGTCTGATAAGAGCGGTTATGACGCAGGATGTGGGCGACCAGCACTTTGGAATGGGAAGAACGCACCAGGTCATAGAAGGCTCTTCCGTCCTCCGGATCGGAGGCAATGGGCTTTTCGCAGAGCACATGCAGGCCGGCCCGGAGACAGTCTCTTAAAATGGGCAGATGACTGTCCGCATAGGAAGCAATGATGACGATGTCAAGCTCCGGGTCATTTAAAAATTCTCTGTAATCCGTTCCAAATCGTTTCGCATGGTAGCGCCGTGCAAAAGCGGCGGCAGATTCCGGGTTGCGATCTGCCACGGCAATCATTTGTATATTATCCCGATAATAAATATCGTCCATATGTTCTTTGCCAATGTGGCCACATCCGACCAGCATGATACCGTATTGTCTGTTCATAATAAGCCTCCCAAAGTAAGGACTGTCGCATTAAGATACAGAATATAGTGTTTTACGGAAATATGATTGCTATATCTGGCATTTGAATTACTTCATGGGACAACCTCAAGCAAAAAATCAGAATGCCGGATGGCTGCGAAGAAAGTCCACTGCCATGCCGATATCGGCGGCAGGATCAGAACCTACTTCCCGCTCGATGGTGAGAAAGCCTGTGTAGCCGATTTCCCGGAGAGCTTTCAACCATGCGTCGAAATCTACCTTGCCCTGCCCCAGAGGAACTTCTTTGAAATACTCGTCCAGTCTCAGGTCACCGATGCCGCCCTCCGCAAAGAAGTCATAGATGATCTGCGGATCCGTCTTTCGAAGCAGGATGCCGTCTTTGGCATGGGTATGTACAATGTAATCCTTCAGGGTATACACGGCCTGCACAGGATCATCGTCCGTTACCATCACCAGATTGGCCGGGTCCAGGTTTACGGCGACGCCGCTGGAGCTTAAGCTGTCCAGAAATTCTTTCAGGCGGGCCGCAGGCTCGGGCCCGGTCTCTATGGCGAACCAGGCGCCGTTTTCATGAGCGTACTCGGCCAGCTCGCCGCAGGCTTCCTGTAAAATTTTGTAGGTATCTTTTTTTTCAGCAGGGATGACTCCGATATGGGTGGTCACCACATGAGCTCCCATTTCCAGGGCGAGATCCACGATTCGTTTGGAACGCTGGATTTTGGCGGGATTCTCCTCCCGGCGGGTAAAGCCGTGGCCGCCCAGGTCACCGCACAGCGCCGAGACAGTGAGGCCGTTGCTGCGAATGATATCGTTTTTTTCCGCAATGCGGGCAGCGGTCATATTTTCCGGCGCCATCTCGCCCTCCACAGCGTAGAGCTGCACGCCGTCGGCGCCCATCCGGGCACATGCTTCCATGCTTTCTCTGAAAGGAAGGCGCAGCCAGTCTGATATGATTCCAATTTTAAAATGATCCATAAATATAACCCCCGTTTTCTTAGACTTTCCTATAGTATAAAAAAGCATCCGATGAGCCGCAATGGAAAAATCATGGAGATATGTGGTTTCAATTTGTGATTTGGCCGGAGGCGAAAGACCGCAAATTGAAACCACATAGAACAGAAATGAAAACCTGTCCGTTTTGGGCGGAGATGTGTACACTGAATATAAACCAAACAGAATCAGTACCTGGACGCATGTATTAAGCGGCCGGAAATTCTCTGCCGATATTGGGTACCGAGCGGACAGGTACGGAACAACAAATAGGAGGTATGATTTGTGAGTAAGATAAAAGTTGCGGTCGTTGGCTGTGGAACCATTGCAAACAATGCACATATTCCGGCCTACAAAAAGAACCATGATGTGGAAATAACCTATTTCTGTGATATCCTTCCGGAGCGGGCAGAGAAAGCAGTGGAGGTTTATGGCTGTGGAAAAGCGATTACGGATTACAGAGAGCTGTTAGACAGCCGGGAGGTGGATGCCGTGTCCGTATGTACACCTAACAACGTGCACGCGGAAATCGCCATGGCATTTCTGAGAGCGGGGAAGGATGTGCTCTGTGAGAAGCCTGCAGCCCGGACCTATGCCGAGGCATTGAAGATGCAGGAATGCCAGGTGGAGACAGGCCGTATTCTCACCATCGGCGTGTGTAACCGGTTCAACACCGCCGTCAACAGGATCAAGAAGGCCATTGACAGCGGAGAACTGGGGGAAGTGTATCATGTCTATATCAGCTTCCGTTCTCACAGAAGTATTCCCGGATTGGGCGGAGCTTTTACGACAAAGGCCATTGCGGGAGGCGGAGCTCTCATCGACTGGGGAGTGCATTTCCTGGATATTGTAATGTATTGCTGTGGAGACCCGAAGCCGAAGACCGTATCCGGTCAGACCTTCTGCAAGCTGGGCAGAAATATAGAGGAGTATACTTATGTAGATATGTGGGCGGGTCCTCCGGTGAAAGACGGAATTTACGATGTGGACGACTCTGTGTCAGCCATCATCCGCACGGAAGGTCCTGTGATCACAGTACATGGCGCCTGGGCGCAGAATATCGGAAAAGACGAGATGTACATTGATTTTATGGGGGATAAGGCGGGGATCCGGCTGCAGTATGGCGGCAACTACACCATGTATGGAACCGGTGACGGCGCTCTGCTGGAGACAACGCCCAGCTATGTGTCCACCAATCATTATGAAAATGAGATCAACGCCTTTATCGATCTGATTCAGAACGGGGGAGACAGCCCTGCCAGCATCCACAAGGCAGTGATTACCTCTCAGATTATGCAGGCAATCTACGATTCCTCGGATGCGGGACGGGAGATTGTGCTGGAGTGAGTTGAAAAAATAGAGCATATAGAGTTCAGCTTCTATATGCTCTAACTATACAATCTGCAATTTTACCCATCCTTTTCAGTGCGTCTTCCATTTCAAGTCCTTTGCCGTCGGAAATCTGTTGGCGTGATTCAGCAAGGTCGGAAAGGATTTGTTCCTGGCTGACCGGAACGAATGGATTTGCAGGTTTCCTGGATGTGAACAGCTTTTGGGTGAATTCCATAACTTTGATTCTCGCGTCTTCCGGCATTGCCTCGAGCATGGATACAGTTGCGTCTAAAGTGCTCATGGGAAAGCCTCCTTTCATAATTTGTGTTTGTAGGAAAAGTGTTTCTTTTTATGGGTAGATTATACATGAAAAGGGGACTGAATTCAATATGGAGAGGAGAGATTTTATTGATGGCGTTGGCGATGATCAGGCAGCAGTATTGTCAGCTATCAAATAACATGATATAATTTTCCCGAATCAATAAGGGGTTTGAGCGGAATAGAAAAAGGATAGAAAAGCAATGGGAAAAATTACAATACAGAAAATAGCAAAAGATCTGGGCCTGTCCAGGAATACGGTGTCTATGGCGTTGAAGGGAAACGAGCTTGTGACACAGAGGACCAGAGAGCAGGTTGTGCAATATGCCAGACAGGTGGGATATCTGGGGGTGCCCGCAGGGCAGCCGGCGGTACCGGAGTCAGCGGGAGAGAAGGAAGCTGCGCAGCATCGGATTATGATTCTGCGGAAACCTGATGTGGCCGTGTACTGGGATAAGGTGATCAACGGCATCTCAGAAGAAGCCAGCCGCAATCACTGCCAGACCCAGGTGGCGGTGGTGACTCAGGAGGATGAAGATGAGAAACGTCTTCCGGTGGGGCTGGACGACAGTATCGAGGCGGTTTTCTGCGTGAAAATGATAAACAGGGAGTATATTGAGGAGGTAAGGCAGAGGGGAGTCCGGATTTTTCTATTGGATACTTACAAGGACAGGTGGGAAGAAGCTCCCGGCGATATCGTGAAGATTGAAGGCTTTCAGCCCATGGTAAAGCTGACCAGACATCTGATCAGCCAGGGAATGAAAAGAATCGGGTTCCTGAATGAGAACAGCAGTCTGTATGAGACCATGAATGACCGTTACAGTGGGTATCTGTATGCCATGGCCCAGGCGGGGATTGCCACGGAGCCGGATTTGGTGCGGCCGGACATGGAGAGCGACACTTTTTATGCCACGGAGACATTTGACCGGATTGTGGAAGAGTACGGGGAGCTTCCGGAGGCAGTGATGTGCGGCAATGACGAGATTGCAAAGTTCCTGACTCAGGCTCTGCGTAAAAAGGGGATTCGTGTGCCCGAGGATGTGGCGGTGACCGGCTTTGACAATGACGAGGAAGGTATGCTGGATCCTTTTTTCAGTACGGTAAACGTGGATGCCAAATGGCTGGGCAGACGTATGGTCCAGTGCTTTCTGTGGCGTCTGGAGAATCCGGATGCTCCTTATGAGAAAATCGGCATTTCCGGCCAGGTGGTGATCCGGAAATCTTCCCGCAGGTCGGCAGGCGGCTGAACAACCATGTGCCTGTGGCTTTTGCTTTTTGTTAATTCTATTTTCATATTTTGACGGGGTGTCGTAAAATCATCAAATTTGATGATTGGACGGCACCCTCATTCTATGTGCAGAGAAATCAAGATAGCTTTCTCTGCTTTTTGGTTCTTCTACAGATTTATGACATACTTTAATAATCCAGGCCTTATCTTGCATGGCCGACATTAAGCAGCTGCATAAGTCCATCCTGAAGAACCTGGGAGCAGTTTAACCCACGCTTTTCTGCCAGGGTAGCCATCCATGCAGGAAGTGAGACATTTTTACGGACTGCCCTGGTGTCGGTTGCCGCCCGGTATGCGAACGTATCAATGCGGATGATGGAGCAGGTGGCATTTTCTGGAATATCCAGTTTATGCTGGGGAGTAGGAGCCGGGATTTCGTT
>CAQUWW010000066.1 GCA_948896875.1 uncultured Acetatifactor sp.
TTTTACTGCCTCACAGTCAATACTGATGGTTTTGCTGGGGTGAATCACAGAACTCTTATAGGAATCCATCCCCTCTCGTTTGGGGATAAAGCTCTCACAGCAGGTTCCGTCACAGCTGCAGGCATGTTGTCCTCCTACCATGATGTCTCCCTTGCAACACAGGTGCTGGTCATTATAACTGCAATTTTCTACAGCACATTTTAAATCCGCCATATAAGCCTCCTTCTGCGTCGCTTTCCGCTTCCTTTCAGATCCGCAGAAAGCGACGCGAAAATCGGCAGATCCGGACAGATTCTGCACCATACTGCATATTTTGTCATCCGGTACATGTCTGTCGGAATTAGTATGCCACACTTCGGCAATCCTATTCCGGATATTCCTGGGCTTTTCCATTTTATACCATTTTGATCATCTGCTCTGCCTGCTTCTGCAGTTATTTGGTTTCTTCCTGTGATACTTCCCTTCGAATCTCCTTTGTCCGGATTTCTTCGCAGATCTGATCCAGGAATTCCGCCAGGGGTTTCTGTCCCTCGTCTCCTGCGAAACGGCTTCTGACGGACACAAGTCCTTCTTCTTCCTCCTGCTGTCCCACCACCAGCATATAAGGTACTCTTGCAAGCCTTGCCTCCCGAATCTTAAAGCCGATTTTTTCAGAACGATTATCCACTTCCGCATCAATATCCCGGGCTTTCAGTTCCTTTAGAACTTTTGCAGCATATTCCTCATATTTTTCAGAGATGGGCAGCACCCTCACCTGCTCAGGACAGAGCCAGGTAGGGAATTTCCCGGCATATTTTTCAATCAGCCAGGCCAGCGTGCGCTCATAGCATCCCATGGAGGTCCTGTGGATAATGTAGGGACGTATCTTCTCCCCATTCTGGTCGATATAATACATATCGAACTGTTCCGCCAAAAGCGCATCCCACTGAATGGTAATCATCGTGTCTTCCTTGCCATATACATTTCTGGCGTTAATGTCCACCTTCGGTCCATAGAACGCCGCTTCTCCCACATCCTCCACAAAGGGAATTTCAAGCTCTGTGAGAATGTCCCGGATATGCTGTTCCGTCTGGTTCCAGACTTGCGGTTCCCCGATATATTTTTCTCTGTTTTCCGGATCCCATTTGGACAGATGATAGGTCACATCCTCCTGCACGCCCAATGTGGTCAGGCAATGCTTCGCCAGGGCGATACAGCCTTTGAATTCCTCCACCATCTGGTCCGGACGGACCACCAGATGTCCCTCCGTGATGGTAAACTGGCGGACACGGGTCAATCCATGCATTTCGCCGGAATCTTCATTGCGGAATAATGTGGAAGTCTCGCTCATCCTGTAGGGAAGATCACGATAGGATTTCTGCGTATTTTTGTATACGTAATACTGGAACGGACAGGTCATGGGCCGAAGTGCGTACACTTCTTTGTCCTTTTCCTCATCCCCCAGCACAAACATGCCTTCCTTATAATGATCCCAGTGCCCGGACATTTTATAGAGATCGGATTTCGCCATAAGCGGCGTCCTGGTGCGGACATATCCCCATTCTTTATCCTCCAGGTCCTCAATCCATCTCTGGAGCTTCATCAGCATCTTGGTTCCTCTGGGAGTAAAGAGGGGAAGTCCCTGTCCAATCACATCCACAGTGGTAAAAAGTTCCATCTCCCGTCCCAGACGATTGTGGTCTCTGCGCTTTGCGTCTTCCATCCGCTCCAGATGCGCCGCCAGGTCTTCCTTCTTATAATAAGCAGTACCATAGATACGCTGCAGTTTCGCTTTGTTGGAGTCACCTCTCCAATATGCCATGGAAGAAGAGGTCAGCTTAAATGCTTTCACTCCTTTGGTGCTCATCAGATGCGGACCGGCACATAAATCCACAAATTCTCCCTGTTTGTAAAAAGAGATCTCCGCTTCTTCCGGCAGGTCCCGAATCAACTCCACCTTGTAAGGTTCGTTTCTATCCTCCATAAATTGGATTGCCTCGGCTCTGGGCAAAGTAAATTTCTCCAGCTTATCCCCCTTCTTGATGATCTTTTTCATCTCAGCCTCCAGGGCATCCAAATCCTCTCTGGAGAAAGCCTCGTGGTCAAAATCATAATAGAATCCCGTGTCAATACTGGGCCCGATGGCAAGCTTTGCATCAGGGAAAAGATGTTTCACTGCCTCTGCCAGCACATGGGACGCCGTATGACGGATGGCTGCCAGTCCTTCCGCATCGCTGGCCGTGCAGATGCTCAGCTCACAGTCCCTGTCAATCACAGTGCGCAGATCTGTCACCTGTCCGTCCACCTTTGCACAGCAGGCCGCCCTCGCCAGACCCTCGCTGATGTCAAGGGCAATATCATAGATACTGGCTGCACTTTCATACTCCTTCATTGAACCGTCTTTTAATGTAATTCTCATTTTCCTCTCCCTTCCTTCTTCCACATTTCTTCTGCTTTTTATTCTCTCATTCCATTATTTGAAAACTCAGGCCTGCCTGCTTCCTTTTTCCTTACGGCATTTTTTCTTGCGCTCCTTTCCACATCCGTTCTCTTTCGCCTTCTCGCCGTCTGCCTCGCTTTCCCTGCCGGCATCTTCGGGACTTTTCTTTCCGCCTGTCCCCAAACCCACAGGATTCCCGTTATTATTTCCATTGTTATTTCCGTTATTACTTGCGATCATCACGCCGTGGGTCATAGGCGCTTTTTTCAGTCCCCGCAATGTTCCTGCCAGCAGGCAGACGAGAACAATCAGCCATAAGTCCACTTTTGTCAGCGTGATCTCTCCCTCAAAGCAGTTTTTCATCCATTCTCTCCAGTTCCTTTTCAGTTTTTCCATTTTTCCCTCTTTTCTGCGCCGCTCTGTCGCCCTGTTTTATTGATAACAAAAAATCCCCTGCAATATCTCTATTGCAAGGGACGTATCTTCTACTCAGCACGCGGTTCCACCCTTGTTGCAGTCTCTGTGCATTGATACAAAATACACAAAAACATGCCGCCTTCCTTTGCCGATAACGGTTGCCCCGGGCCGTATTAAAGCCACTCTGAGATGGTCTTCGCGAAGCTTCACGCCAAACCGCTCACAGCACCGGTTCCCCGGGCGATTCTCTCTGCGGCGTTCCGCAACCTACTGTTCTCTTCAACGTTTTCCCTATCATAATCCATTTTATCTGAAATGTAAAGAGATTTTTGAATTTTTATACATTTGCGCCGCCAATGGCCTCCACAATATAGCCTTCCACTTCCTTGCGGCTTATATTCAGAGCCACAGCCAGCTCGCCGTACAGATTCTCCTCCGCCATATGGAAGTATTTCGCATCCACCGCCGTCACCTTTCTGCCCGCCTGAATCCGCTTCTGCTTCCTCATATATATGGTCTTGATAATTTTCACCAGATCTTCACAGTCATTTGTTTTGATACATTCTCTATATGCCTGCTCCGAAAATTTATCCTTCGTAATAACCAGCAGCGGAATATTTGGAATCGCCTGAATCAGCTTTTCAGCTTCCTCTCTCTCCAGTACCTTCCGCATGGACTCCTTCGGAGAATCCACCGGTACATATACAGTGCTTCCGGCCATATATAAGGGCTTCAGAATGTAGTATTCCCGCTCTTTATCCACTCCCGAAATGTTCAGGGTCGTTATATTCTCCACTGTACAGACACCCTTATTGCCACATATCACATAATCACCAATTCCAAACACCAGAACCTCTCTTTCCGCATACTTGCCGACTACCAAACACCTCCACTATATGTTATAACCATATTCTAACAGATTTAATCCGAAAATGTCAGCAAAATATACGAATTGGAATAAATTTTGTGAAATATGCCTATAGCAAAACACCCATACACTGTGCAATAATGATATATTTACTCTCAGTCAATCACTTTGACGCTCTCAATCACCGGCTGACTGTCCTTGTCCTGTATGGTTCCATTCTCATCTCTGAGGGGCCAGTCATTCTCACAGATAGCATCAACCACCTCTATTCCTTCCGTCACGTATCCAAAGCAGGCATACTTTCCATCCAGAAACGTATTGTCCTGATGCACGATGAAGAACTGTGAGCTGGCGCTGTTCATCGCGTTGGAACGCGCCATGGAAATAGCCCCGCGAGTGTGGGACAGATTATTTTCCACACCATTTTCGGAAAATTCCCCTTTGATTGTCTTCGTGGAGCCACCGCCGCCGGTTCCCAGCGGGTCACCGCCCTGCATCACAAATCCCTCCACAATACGGTGGAACGTCAGTCCGTCATAAAACCCGCTCTCTGCCAGCTCCAGGAAATTCTCCACTGTCAAAGGGGCCGCGTCTCCGTCCAGTTCCACGGTAATGGTGCCGTAATCTTTTACGGTAATCTCCACATGATGCTTGCCGGAAGCATCATTTTTCTTACCACAGCCTGCCAGAGCCGCCACGAGACTCATCAACAACAGAAATACCATCAATCGCTTTTTCATTTTCCTACCTCCCGCCCGCTTCAACAGGCATTTATTCAGTCTTTTGACCGGAGCATTCAGCCGTTTCTCCCCGCTCCGGATCCGGCGCATGTCATACTTTGCCACATGGTAACGACAATGCCACCACAGACACTCACGCCTGTGATGGCATAACATGCAAAACACATTATACAGTAAAATCAAATCTCTGTCCAGTAGGATTCTGCTGTTCTTCCTTTACTTTACTCCAGTCCACCTGGCTGATCTTCTCTGCCAGCTCCTCCACAGTGTCGGCGAACACGGTGGTGCGCTTCCCTCCATTTTTACCATGAGCACGGTATTCCGAGGCTTCCGCCCTCTGAGTCTCTCTGGAGGCTTCTCTCTTGTCCTCCCGCTGCCTCTCGATACGCTCCCGCTGCTTCTCGCTGTTCTTCTCCAGCTCCGCGAAGAAGGAAACCTCTCCGTCGTCTCCGATGGCAATGCCGATGCGGGATATATCGTCCGCCTTATCTCCCAGCTGGTTCTTCACCTCATCCAGTTTGGATACGGCTGCGTCAAGGGTCTTCAGATTCTTCTCCTTCACGCTCTCGTCCGCGGCCATCTTCTCCAGCTCATCCGCGCTGAACAGTGCGCTGTACTCGCCTGTGCCTCTGGACAACAGCTCGGCCGCCTCCTCGTCCGTCTCGTAATCTCCCACGATAAAGTCCATGTTCTTATACGTCTTCTGAAGATCCTTCAACAGCTTCTGGGCCGCTCTGCTCAGCTCGGGTGCCTTCTTGTCGCTGCCTGCGGCGCCTGTGCTTTTCGTCCTGTCAGCCCTGGCGGCGCTGTCCTTATCCCTGGCCGTCTGCGCTGTCCTGTCATAAAGATTGCTCTGATAATAACTTCCTATTTTCTCCATTTTGCCCTCCATTGCTTTCCCGAAGCATTCCCTTTGCCTCGTTAAGTCCGTTTTATCAAACTCATATTTCCGCGATCCCTGACTATGACATGCCCGCATTCCATAATACATGCTGCTGCATTCACAGTCTACTGTTTTTTATTTCGGCAAAATCGCGGAAAACTTTAGCAATAATTTGCTGGTTCCTTCCTCCTGTTTGTGATATGATGATATCAGACAGGTCGGACAATCGAGATCTCATACAAATCAGGAGGAACCCCTATGAATTATCGACAATTAGGAAAAACAGGCCTTATGGTCAGCGAAATCGGTCTGGGCGGTGAATGGCTGGAACGTCATAACACAGAGGAAGTAAAGCAGGTGATCGACCGCTGCGGGGAAGCGGGAATCAATATTCTGGACTGCTGGATGTCGGAGCCGAATGTGCGCTCCAACATTGGAAAGGCCCTGGCCGGGAAGCGTGAAAAATGGTACATACAGGGCCATATCGGCTCCACCTGGCAGAACGGCCAGTATGTCCGCACCAGAGATCTTCCCCAGGTCAAAATCGCCTTCGAGGATCTGCTCAGCAGACTGCAGACCGATTACATTGACCTTGGAATGATTCACTTTGTGGATGAGCCCGCGGAATTTCACCGAATCATGGAGGGAGAGTTCTTCCAGTATGTGAAAGAATTGAAAGCCGCCGGCCGCATCCGTCACATCGGCCTCAGCACCCACAATCCGGAGGTGGGAAAGCTGGCTGCGGAAAGCGGTGAGATTGAAATGTTCCTGTTCAGTGTCAATCCCGCCTTCGATATGCTGCCTGCCACCGAGAATATCGACGATTATTTTGCAGACAGTTACGATGAAAAGTTGAACGGCATCTCCCCTGAACGGGCCGAACTATACAGGATATGTGAGCAAAACCAGGTGGGCATCACTGTGATGAAAGGGTATGCGGGAGGACGTCTGTTCAGTCCGGAAAACTCTCCCTTCGGCGTGGCTCTCACTCCGGTGCAGTGCCTTCACTATGCGCTGACCCGTCCCGCCGTTGCCAGCGTCATGGTGGGCTTTGACACAGTGGAGCATGTGAATGCCGCCGTCGCCTATGAGACCGCTTCCATGGAAGAGAAGGATTACGCAAGTATCCTGGCCAAAGCGCCCCGCCACGGCTATTACGGCCAGTGCACCTACTGCGGTCACTGCGCTCCCTGTCCCGCGGGCATCGATATCGCCATGGTGAACAAGCTCTATGACCTGGCCCTCATGCAGGAAAAGCTGCCGGACAGCCTGAAGGCACATTACAGTCAGCTCACCGCAAATGCGAAGGCCTGCGTAGGGTGTCACAGCTGTGAAAGCCGCTGTCCCTTCGGTGTAAAAATCGCGGAACGGATGGAAAAGACAAGGGCTCTTTTCGGTTAAAACCTTTTCTTCAATGCCCTCTCCGTTGGAATAATGGGCAGCATCATGACGATACATTCCACCATACATTGGATGCCGCCCCAGAGTCCCACCGCATCCTCTCCTTTTCCGATACAGGGGAGCATGGCAGGCCCGGACAAAATAAGCATCCCCAGCCCTGTCAGGAGCCACAGCCTTCCCATATAGGCATGAGCGAAAGCCCATGCCTCTTTGCTTGCCATGGATCTGGCGGTCCGGTACCCAAAGATACCGTTAATCTCTCCGGGTGGACGACGCAGAAACAATATACCAAATCCAATCATTGTCAAAGGAATCAACAAGTTCATACAAAGCATAAATATCCAGAAGCCCATATTCTTTCTCCCCAGGTTCTGCCGACTTTTGTTCTGCAGTCTCTGTTCTACTTTTTCTCATATTTGTTCTGTATTACCAGAATGTACACCGCCATGGCGGCTATGGTTTCCGCCATCACACCTAAAACAGAAATGATAACGCCTGCGGAATTCTGTCCCCCCAGCAAAGGCAGCCCCAGAAGCATAAACACAATACCATATACAATAAACAGCCACCCCACCGCCCTGTTATATGCCTTCACATCCCGCATGGGCAGTGTCTTCACATTATTAAAGAATCCTATCTCTTTTTTGGCAAAAAATGCGGCGATTCCCATTCCCACCAACAGAACTCCCCCGATAAGCCACAGAATAAATCCCAGCATCGATCCGTCTCCCATCGTTATTCTCCTTTTTAAAAGTAATCCAGTCCATATTTCCTAAGTATTATTGTATTCCCTGACAGCGCTTTTATCAAGCTTCCTCAATGAGCCTTTTGAAAAAATTAAGGAAAATCTGACAGGATTCTTTAGATTAAAAGCATATCATGAACCTATCATTCAAAAGAAAGCTGAGGGTAGAGTATGAGAAAAAAATTCTGGTTATTATTGCTTCTGGTTATAGGCATTTCCGCCATTTATATAAAACGTGCCAAAAAGGACATCGACTATATCAATGCAGCATAACAGAACATCGAAAAAGGACCCGCCGGATATTCTTCACATCTAAACGAAGCTCTTTCCGGTGAGTCCTTTTCATTCTGTCTTCCTTTACCACTCATTGATATTGGGGCGCGGAAGCGTCCTCTTTCTCCCCAAATCACAGATTGCGGATCTGAGAAAGCCTGTGATCGATTGCCTTTACCATATCCTCCGGCACACTCACATGATCCAGTATTTTCTTCATCTTTATATCGGAGAATACAGTCATGCTCTCCAGAGTCACCTCCGTCCTGTCCGCTCCACTCTCTTCCGCCTGCTTTTTCACGGTTTCCAGCAATTCTTCCACCGCTTTCCTGCCCTCCGGATTATTCAGAATTCTCCCGAAAGTACAGTCCACGGACAAAACGTCCTTCCAGTCGCCTGTCACATGTGCTTTCACTGCAGGGGGTGTCATTCCATTCTCTCCAAAATCTCCCAGAACCTCTTTCAGCCAGCCGATGCTGTCCGGCACCCAGTCGGATATTCTCTCGCTCATCGCCACATCCCTGCACTGAATAGATGTGTCTCCTGTGGAGAACCCGTGAGGACCGTGAGAATAAATATGGCTTTCAAAGGAAGTTCCCATTTTCGTCAGGGCTTCCATAAACCGGATGGAATTCATAACCGGCACCACATCGTCATCTCTGGTGGCAAACAGAAAGCAGGGACAGGTATCCTTATCCACCTGTGACACCGTGTCAGGCGCCGTCACATTGCAGCCCTTCACATCCGAACTCGTCACCGCATAACCCAGAATGGCTGCGTTAGGCCGATTGACAGCCATAGTCGCCGCCGCGGCCGCCAGATGACCGCCCGCCGAAAAGCCGATGACAGCCACCTTATCCGGGAACAGCTTCCACTGGTCCGCATTCTCTCGAATCATGGTCATCGCCTGTTCGTAATCCTCTAGCGGGTTGGGCCATGTGGCATACTCCATCACAGAATATCGCAGAATAAATACCTGATACCCGGCCTGCAGGTAAGGCATTGCCACAGGGTCCGCCTCCCTGCCCGAACAGTGTCGATACCCTCCGCCCGGAAGCACCAGAATCGCCGGGCGCCTGTGCACATAGCCAAACTCTCCCTCCACCTCCAGAAGATATGCCGTCAGCGTAACATTCCTCTCCTGATTCAGTACAATTGTCTCCGTCCTCATGATAAACCTCCGTTCCAGTCAATTTTGTATTCAAATTTTTCTTTCACATTCTCTCTATGCGTAACCATGATCACGCTCTCCTCCGAAGACAGGATATTCTCCAGTATCCTATTCTCCGTCGCTTCATCCATATGGGCTGTGGGCTCATCCATAATCAGAATTTTATGGGGCCTGGCCAATGCCCTGGCAATGGAAATTCTCTGCTTTTCCCCAAACGACAGTTCCCTTCCGCCCTTTCCGATTACGGTATCCTTTCCTTCCCTTAAGCCGCTGTAAAATTCCTGCAGCTCTGCTCTTTTAATGGCATTTTCAAGTATTTTGCTCTTTTCAGCTCCATCCACAGAATCCCAGTCATCACCGAATAATATATTCTCCTCTACCGTACCATTCATTATAACAGATGATTGCTCAACATAGCTAATCTTTTCTGCAAGTTTTTCTCCGGATATTTTATGATTTCCCACCAGCAGAGCTACTTCTCCCGATTCAGGTTGATATAAACCACACAAAAGCTTCAAAAATGTACTTTTTCCACAGCCGCTCTCCCCGTCCAGCAATATTTTCCCCGGAAACTTTATTTCCAGATTCTTATCGGAAATCACAGGAAGATTTTCATAGGAAAAATGAACATGTTTTATTACATATCGAACTGTTTCTTTCTCCCCTTCAAGGTATGTTGACTTTCCTTCTTTATGGGAGGTTCTTAAGATTTCTGTTTTGGTGCTGATTTTTTCAATGGAGACAAATACATTATTAAACTCCGCAACCAAATATGGCAGGGAAACAAAGGGCCAGTTAATAGCATCTGACAAATTCATAAAAGCAAACAAAACCGCCGTATTTATCATTCCTGCGTGAATGAACAGGATTCCCAAACCGATCCACAGGATCGTTGTAAAGATGCCAAGTCCTGCGCTGAGCACTTCAAACAGAATTACTTCTCTTTCATACTCGTATTGCTTTTCTTTCAATATACCAAAATCATTTTCCGCCAGCTTTTTAATAAATCTATTTCCTTTTGCCGTATGCACGTCCTGTAAGGATACTATTGCTTTTTGAATCCCTTCCCGGCTTGCTTCCTGCATCTTCGTGATTTCTTCATAGCCTCTGTATATTTTGGCGGAAAATATCCTTGGCAGGATAATGGAAATCGCGGTTAACATCACGATAGCCACCACCAGCAGCCAGGAATATATCAGACCATAGGCCAGGACAACCAGGAACTGAATTGTGCCGGAAATAATGGGTAAGAAATTCTCCTGGAACGACTTTGATACATTTTCAATATCCTGTTCCACCAGCTCGCTTATCTCCCCATGCCCCTGCCTCTTTAAGGTAATATAGTCGGCATCCAGTATACTTCTCATGAATTCCTTTCTTATCCTGCTGCCGATCTTAAAGCTGATCTTTGCAAGCTTTTTACTTACCAGTACCTTAAAAAACAGAAAAGAAGGCATGGTAAACAGCAGAATAAGCATCCATTCGTTCCTGCCGCTAAAACTGGTTTCTTCAGTAAGCTTTTGCAACATAACGGAAATGGTAATTACAAAAAATGTATAAAAACAATCGGCAATCAGATACAGAATGGATGTAAGCAGGATACTGCTGTCTGCTAATGGAGAAAGTGTCTTTATATAGGTCCGTATTTTTTTCATACTGTTTTTCTCCCCTTGATAATATAGGTCCGATCAGCAATGGAGTCCAGATCCCTGTCATGTGAAATGATGATAATACCCAATCTGTCCCTCTTATCTGCGATGAACTCTAATGCGTCCTTTATATTCTCTTTATCTATGGATGCAAATGGTTCATCCAATATCACGAACTCCTCCGCCTGTAACATTGTACGGATCAGGCATAGACGCCTTTTTTCTCCTTCCGAGAAGTCAATCTCTGTCCCTATGACGGTATTTAATCCTGCCGAGCTTTCATTAATTTTATCGAACAGGTTTAACTTCTTTAACGCATCAATTACTTCCTCTTCCCCTATATCTTCGTTTTCCATTCTCAGATTATCTATAACAGAAGCCTGAAGTAAATGATTACCGGAAGAGAGATAACTCACTTTCAGACTGCTGTCCAGAGGAAAGACATGGTCATACCTGTCCGTAACCCTTATTTCACCTTTTTCAGGTTTTAACCTGTTCAAAATCAGGTGAGCTATTGTTGTTTTCCCGGTTCCGCTTTCTCCGTAGACAGCTACTATTTCATTTCGCCTGAATTCAAAATCTTCATAAGCCATGCTGCAATTTTGATCATAGCGAAAGCTCACATTGTCAAATGCAATCTTCCTTATCTCACCGGGGGCCTGTGAAATTTTGCAACAGTTCGGAGACCTGTCCGAACTGTACGGCAGATCTTCGGATGCCTTGCAGGACACAGTATCAAGAAATGCTTTTAGCCTTCCGTCAGAATTGGTATACTCATTTTTTGCAATCATTACATCCTGAATGTCTATGAAAGGATAGAATATACTTCCAATCAGCACATTAATCATTCCCACAATCATTCCCGCATTTTCACGGATATTCAACAATGGAATCCTCTGCGAGGATTCTATTGTCATAAATAAAAAGCAGGCGAATAAGACGGTAGTGATCTGCAAGGTCATAATCCCGAATGTGGTGAAAGCTTTCAGCATATTTTTCTTATAATCAAGGCAAAGAGAATTTTCTTCCTTCTTTTTTTCATTTTGGTCAAATCTTCTGACAAAAAAGCCCTTCCCCTGATATATTTTAATGATCTCTGATGCCTCGAACATATCATAAAAGACACCGCTTACTGATTCGTTGATTTTGACAGCCTGCGCATTTAATTTCCGTATAATGTTGCCGTATCTATGACTGAAATAATAAAAAACCAGCAACAACAAGGTGGATACCAACCCTATATAATAATTGGAAAAATATAAATAAGCCAGTCCGCCAAATATGCTGAACGCTATTTCTGCAAATTTAAATACCACATCCTTCTCACGATTTGCAATTATTTTCGAGTCATAGAAAATCAGTTTATTTATATGTGATAAGTCCGCGGACATTTGACTGCTTTTGCCGGAATTCAGTGCTTTTTCCATTATGAGATTTCTTAATTTCATTTTCTTTTTTTCACTTATCACCACCTGCAAATGCATTTTAAGAAACAGGAAAACAAAATACAGGAATACCGTAATCATCATAAAAAGAATATACCAATACAGATTTCCTCTTTCATAGGCCAGAGAAATATTGATACTCTTCTCTATTAATATGGATAGAATCATATTAAAGGATGCAGTTAATAAAATAAGTATAAAACATATAAAATACATACTATCCTACCCTTCCGTCCTTCTCATCCTGCTCAGCACAGCCAGGATCTCATATTTTCTGGGCAAATCCATCCATCTTCCGCACTCGGTGAAAAAAGTGGAATAAACAGATTCCAGCCCTTCCTTCTCCACTTCCTCCAGCAGACGTTCCACCTCCTGCCTTCGGCAAATCCATCTGGGTGACACGTCCCTTACTCCCGGAGACTGCATATCGACAGATTCGGATGCTCCCTGTCCGGAAGCCGTTCCCGGCAGATTGAATCTCTGAAATCTTCCCAGCGGATTCAGCTGTCCGATCAACCTGCGCACCAGGAAAGCAATGGCGCTCAGCTGGGCAAGGCTGGCTATATCATGGAGCATTCGAATGTCGATCTGCTCCTCCCCGAACATCAGGAAGCCAAGCTCTGATACCTTCAATACTTCGGTGGCAGAGTCTTCCGGACAGATGCTCAGGTAATTGGCATCGATCTCGTCCCTGTTGGTAAAGTCCGCAGGTTCCAAAGCTTCTCCGCTTTTTGGGGTATGGCCATACCCCTCCTGCAGCGCTTTTGCCGTTTCCGTCACCTGGGTAATCTGATAATCCCGCATCATGTAAATCCGATCTGCCACATGCAGATATTCGCTGCTGCCCCCGATGACCAGAATTGTGGACACATCCTTTCTCAATGCCAGCTCCCGGACCCGCTCCACAAAAGGTGTGATCGGCTCCTTTTCAATCAGTTCCTTCATCACCGAATCCTGTATCATGAAATTGGTGGCAGATTTGTCCTCATCAATCATCAAAAGTCTCGACCCCCAGTTCACCGCCTCCATGATATTGGCGGCCTGAGAGGTGGAACCGGATGCATGTTCCGTGGAAAAATCCGCCGGATTTCCCCCCGGAATCCATTTGATAAAAGGTAACAGATTCACATGGCGGATGCACCTTCCATCCTCCGCGGATATCTTCATGGCACTCTCATCTGTGATGACCAGTTCTCTTCCGTCCCCTTCCACATGGTTGTATACTCCGGCGCTCAACGCATCCAGCAGAGTACTTTTCCCGGAATATCCGCCGCCGGTTATTACTGTGACTCCTTTTCTGAACGCCATCCCCCGGACTCCCGCTGCCTCCACTGCATCTTCCGGCGTGGATACAAAAGGAACCGCGCCATGCAGCGGAGAATCTCCGTCCCTTTCCCGGGGCAGAATGCTTCCGTCTGCCACAAAGGCACAACAGTCATTCTCCTTAAGCCACCGACGGATAGCCTCCTGCTTCTCATAAAGGGCAGCGGCTCTCTTCAGGCCTTCCCCATGGAACTCCTCCACAAAACGGTTCACCGCCTCCGGCAGATCATGGGTCAGCATCTGTGCCGCCTTCTTGTGCTTGCCCACAGGAAGCTGCACCTGAATCATGATGCTCACACATGGATAGGCCGGAATCTCCCTTTCGTCGTCAACGGGCTGAATCGCACATGTTTTTCCCGGCGCATAGGTACTTAAGCCCCTGTCCCGCAGCCCGTCTATTGGCTCAATAGTATTTTTATTCAGAAGCCTGTAATACTTCTGGGGAACCATCTTCGTCGAAATCACATTCCGCACCAGAACCTTATTGTTCGGCTCATAAATAAAATAATGTCCGTGCTCTCTGGCTGTCCGCTTCCGATTATCGTTCAGTTCATTCAGATTGCGAATATAGGGGATAAAGGACCGGAAAATGTAGTCCAGTCCCGCCACGCCCGTCTCTTCCAGTTTCAACTGCTTCATTGGAATATGGATTGTGACTGTTGGCTTCGACAGCTCCAGCCGGTTGCTCTTCGTGATCTCATATCCAATCTCCCCGTCCCAGTACATGGCATGATTATGCACAATGGGGTCCTTATCTATGAAGGTTTCGTACATTTTCCCTTCGTACATTTCCTCGTAAGTCTCACTGGTGGGTTTCATACTCAACAGATAATATTTTAATCTCTTCAATCTTTCTTCTCCTTCGCTCTATCGCGTTTTTTCTTTTCCAAAATAATTCCTCTGCCATTCCGTCTGTTCTCATATCTCTCGTTCTCTCCATCATATCCAATCACCTTTCCCTTTCGATTCCCGTGCGATATTGTCTGATACTGCCCGGGACTGGTTCCAAAAATTCCTGTATTATCTGATTTTTCCCAATCCAACGTGCCCGTATCCCGCAATTTTGCGCACAAAAAAAGACACACCGTTATGATGTGTCTCAAGTCAACAGTTTTCATAATGGTACTTAACAAGCGGCATTTTCATGCCCACTATTCAGTTAAATGAAAGTCATCTCTCCTGTTCTCTTTACCATGACACGTACCTCCTTTAACCGAATTACCGCAGAGCAGTCCTGCGATTATTTTCACTATAGCACTACTTTCATAAAATTGCAACTACTATTCTTTTATTTCATCGATATCCGTCATATTAACGCCTGCAACCTGTAATATTGCTTTGAGAACTATATACTCTCTTTTCAATTCCGCATATGTCTCAGCAGCATTCTCTTTTTTAGCCAGCACCATGTACCTTTGTATCTTTTTAAAATCATCCATTGCTGCTTTTGTTACTTCAAGACCTGTAGGCATATATTCACCTGCTTTCTGGAAATAGGATTTATCTGCATCTGTTTCTATCATTCAATATTATAGCAATCTTTCCTTAAAGTGTAAAGTCCTGTTCCATTTTTCCTGAAACAAAATCACTGCTCATTATTCAGAATCACCCAAAATCCTGCTTTTTCGTCAGAATGGCTCCGTGGAAGGCTGGATATTTATCATACTCTGAAAACTACGGCTTCGACGTCTCTAAAATCGAAAGTTCATAAAATTATGGTCAAATTCATGGATATACTCATAGTAACTCTCCGTGTCCTCGTTCATCTTCAGGCTTCCGGTAATTATCCTGTTGTCTGAAAAGGCAATTCCAATCATCAGTATTGCCAGCACAGCCAGAGAAATCCTCACACTTCTGCTTCTCCATTTTTCCAGGCACGCTCTATATCCCATAAATGCATAGGGAATCAGAAAAAGAAAATACGGCAGCACATAGGCTGCTTTGGCCTCCCAGAACATCCAAAACAGGAAGGCACCTATAAAAAGGATTCCCCAGATCAGTCTGTTGATATCCTGCTCCTTCTCTATCAGAAAATACATCAGGATTCCGAAAAGCAGTACGGATTCCAGAATATCCAGAAGCGCAATCAAAAGAATATTCGCCTTTCCTCCGTCATTAATTATGGACTTCACGAAACTGCTC
>CAQUWW010000067.1:0-1874 GCA_948896875.1 uncultured Acetatifactor sp.
GCTGGCGTTATGTAGTCAGGTTACTCGGAAATTTTAACTGTTAAGCAGTATAAATAAAGGAAAGATCTGTCGCAGACTGGCAGAGGAATGGAGGAAATATGGTTAAAGCAATTGTAGGGGCCAACTGGGGTGACGAGGGTAAGGGAAAAATCACCGATATGATGGCACAGGAAGCAGATATTGTGGTAAGATTTCAGGGAGGTGCCAATGCAGGACATACCATTGTAAACAGCTATGGTAAATTTGCGCTGCATACACTTCCTTCAGGCGTGTTTTATGAGCACATTACGAATATCATCGGCAACGGGGTGGCGTTGAACATTCCACTGCTGTTTGCAGAGATTCAGTCCATTGTGGACAGAAATGTGCCTGCGCCGAAGCTTATGGTGTCGGACCGGGCCCAGATTGTCATGCCTTATCATATCCTGTTTGATCAGTACGAGGAGGAGAGACTTGGCGGGAAGTCATTTGGCTCTACAAAGTCAGGGATTGCTCCGTTCTATTCTGACAAATATGCCAAGATCGGTTTTCAGGTCAGCGAGCTTTTTGATGAGGAGCTGTTGAAAGAGAAGACCGTGCGTATCTGTGAGACGAAGAATGTGCTGTTGGAGCATCTGTATCATAAACCTCTGATCGACCCGAAAGAGCTGCTGGCCACACTGCATGAGTACAGGGATATGGTGGAGCCATATGTATGCAATGTGTCCGCATTCCTGGCCAAAGCGCTGAAGGAGGGACAGACGGTGCTTCTGGAAGGACAGCTGGGGACCCTGAAGGATCCGGATCACGGCATTTATCCCATGGTGACATCCTCTTCCACGCTTGCGGCTTTCGGCGCCATAGGTGCGGGGCTGCCTCCCTATGAGATCAAGGAGATTGTGACAGTCTGCAAGGCGTATTCTTCCGCAGTGGGAGCAGGCGCCTTTGTCTCCGAGCTTTTCGGAGATGCGGCGGAGGAGCTGCGCCGCCGGGGCGGAGACGGGGGAGAGTACGGCGCCACTACCGGACGGCCCAGGCGAGTGGGCTGGTTTGACTGTGTGGCTTCGAAATACGGCTGTCGCCTGCAGGGAGCCACGGATGTGGCGTTTACCGTTCTGGATGTGTTGGGCTATCTGGACGAGATTCCGGTATGTGTGGGCTATGAAATCGACGGCGAAGTCACTACCGACTTCCCGGTGACCTGCAGGCTGGAGAAGGCAAAGCCGGTGTTGAAGAAGCTGCCCGGATGGAAATGTGATATCCGGGGGATCAAAAAATACGAGGATTTGCCGGAAAACTGCCGGAATTATATCGAGTTTATTGAAAGTCAGATCGAATACCCGATTACCATGGTCAGCAACGGCCCCGGGCGTGATGACATCATCTACAGGAAATCGGCGCTGAAGGATTGAAACGATTGTGAGTCTGCAGGATTGTATACGCAGGACCGCCGGAGTCAACAAACCTGGTGAGCATATATAGCTGGCAGTGATTCCATTGTAGTTTACTGCAAATGAAACTCTATAGGATTGGAACTCATATGGTCGGAAATCTGGAATATTTTAAAGTGTTTTATTATACCGCGAAGCTGGGAAGTGTGACAGGGGCCGCCGGTGTGCTGTCCTTGTCCCAGCCGGCGGTAAGTCAGGCGTTGAAGGCGCTTGAGCGGAATCTGGGGGTGTCTTTATTTCAGCGGGAAGCCAGAGGTGTCAGGCTGACTGCGGAGGGACAGCTCCTGTATTCTTATGTGGAAAAAGGATATGAGCAGATTGAGCAGGGGGTGGAAAAAGTGACCGCCATGCTGAATCTGGAGCTGGGTGAGGTGCATATCGGAGCCAGCGACATGACGCTGCGCTTCTATCTGCTGCCTTTTCTGGAGAGATTTCATGAGCGTT
>CAQUWW010000067.1:1884-9346 GCA_948896875.1 uncultured Acetatifactor sp.
GGAGACACTGAGACTTCTGCGGGCGGGCAAGATTGATTTTGGGGTGGTAAGCACTCCCTTTGATCAGGGGGCAGATATTCAGGGCGAGCCTGTGAGAGAGATAGAAGACATCTTCGTGGCGGGCAGGCGGTTTATCTCTTATAAGAATAAAATGCTGGACCTGCAGGAGCTTGAGAAGCTGCCCATGATTTTTCTGGAGGGGAATACCAGTACGCGAAGTCATATGACCGCCTTTTTATCGGGGAATGGTATCGTATTGCAGCCGGAATTTGAACTGTCCACCAGCGATATGATTGTACAGTTTGCTCTGCGGAATCTGGGGATCGGCTGTGTGGTCAGAGATTTTGCGGAAGAGGCACTGGAATCAGGGCTGCTTTTTGAGCTTCGCTTTAATAAAATGATACCCAAAAGGGAATTCTGCGTGGTGACAGGCCGCAGGACCCCGCTTTCCGCGGCGGCTGGGAAGCTGCTCCGGATTATGAGAGAAGATGAGGAAAATGATTTGTAATGTGATGAGAGAGGACAGAGAAAATGATTCGTAATGTGATATTTGACATCGGAAATGTATTGACAGATTTTCGCTGGAAGGGATTTCTGGAGGACAAAGGCTTTGATGAGGAAATGGTGGCGCGCATTGCCCGGGCGTCTGTTCTTACACCTTTCTGGAACGAGGCTGACCGGGGAGTATGGGATATGGAGAAGCTGATGCGGGAGTTCGTCAAAATGGACCCGGAGATCGAAGCGGAAATCCGGAGGGCTTATGACAATGTCAACGGTATGGTGACAAAGCGGGAGTATGCCATTCCGTGGATTCAGCAGCTGAAAGCAGGAGGCTGTAAGGTGTATTATCTGTCTAATTTTGCCTACAAGACTTATATGGAGTGCCGGGATGCGCTGGATTTTCTGCCCTACACGGACGGAGGCATTCTGTCTTATCAGGAAAAGGTGGTAAAGCCGGATCCGGAAATTTACAGGCGTCTGCTGGACCGATATTCATTAAAACCGGAGGAAAGTGTATTTATTGACGATACAAAGGCAAATGTGGAAGCGGCCGAAGCGCTGGGACTGCACGGCATCTGTTTTCAGACCAAAGAGCAGGCGGTGGAGGAGCTGAGGGCGCTGGGGGTGCAAAGCTAAGGCATATCTATTTATATTGTGCATCAATGAAATTTGCAGTAGATTACAACGAGGTCACTACCCTGACAGTGATATTAAGACTGTCAGCCATATATATTCACCCTGGACAGGGTTGTAGATTCTGGAGGGCTTGAGTATGGTAGCGCATATACAATACTGATTATAGTATCAAATCTGCAATCCACATACTAGGAGGAATGGAAATGAGCGCTTCAATTACGATCCGCGAAGTAATTACAGAACCCGATGTGGCCGCCTTCTGGAAGCAGCTTCACAGTTATTTTATACGGGATATTTTCCCGGACCCGGAGGACGAGGACAGAGCATACTTTCTGGGCGAAGAGTACCGGGAACAGATGCAGAAGATTCATGACAGACCGCAGAATCGGTGCTATTATCTGATTTTCCGCCGTGACGGACAGGACATTGGCTTTGCCATGCCTGTAATCTACACGGAGGAGGACGGCAAGTGCTTTATCCTGGAATTCTGCGTCTATCCGGAATTTCGTGGGAGTGGAATCGGCAGGGAATGTGCCGGAGTGCTTCTGAACTGGGCGGAGGAAAACGGCGCTCTCTATGCGGAACTGAACTATGGCGGAGATCACAGGCGGCGCCATTTCTGGGAAAAGGTGGGCTTTCTGGAAAACGGTGCCGATGAGTGGGGTGAGCCCCTGTTGATTCGTCCGCCCAAAGCGGATGTTCCCATCACCATCGAAGTCCTTGCCGACCCGGAGGATTGGCAGCTGAAAAAGCTGGAAAACGGATTTTTAAGAGAAATCGGAGAAGAGGTATTGACGGAGGAAAAGCAAAAGCAGCTTGCGCAGGCCATCCGGGAGGGAAAGATTACATTCTTTGTGGCAAAGCGAGGCTATCGTTCCGTGGGAATGTGCAGTGTGGCGAAATGCTTCTCAACATTTGCCTGTTCCGATACGGGCGTGTTCGAGGATTTCTATATCGAGCCGGTGTTCCGCGGGAAGGGCACGGCCCGGAAGCTGGCGCAGGCTGTTCAGGCATGGTGCGGGGAGAATGGGATAGCAAGCCTGACCGTCTGCTGTGCGCCCTGCGATGAGGAAATGTATCAATCCCTTGGATTTGACACACGTCTGGGCATTACCCTGGCACATATATGTTAATATGTAAAAGCGAGTAATAGTTCAGACATTACGATTCACAGCAAAGCCGCCGTACGAAGGCAATGAGTGCGGCGGCTTTCCTATACACAGGCCGGCATATGGGAAGTTGGCCCGGCCTGTTCAGCGGGCTGATGATTCACCCCTCCCGCTCAGTTAAAATCCCCATTCCAGACAGGCATATTGGTGAGATATTCCTGCCGGACGGCGGGAACATAGTAAGCACCATAATCCTTCAGCCCGTCCTCCTGCTCCATTTCAGGCAGTTCCACATAGAGGCGGTAATAGGGCATAAAGTATTTTTCATATTTCCCGTTCCGATATACAAGCTCCACTCCGGCGATATATTCCTGACCGGGCATTTCATAGGGAACTGTGGTGATGTAATTCCCATTCAGCAGCAGATCAGTTGCCTCCTCCGGGGAGATGATGGGATAATCCCCCGCTTTGTCGGACAGATTCGGCCTGAAAACTCTGGCCATATAAAATTTTTCCTCGTCGTTACAATAGAATGCCACCCGGTTGAATTGATAGTTGAGAATCTGTTCCGTGAGATTTACTGCCGTGTCAAAAAAGGTAATGTGATACATCTGCTGACGGTAAATGTTATAGTCGCCTCCATAGATGTTCATCAGAGGTTCTTCCATAGCTATCAGATCAGAATAGGCTTCCCGCAGATATTCGGCCACGGCCAGAATGTCATTATAAGAGGAATAATGGGTAAAGCTGTAACCATCGGGGAGAGTTATGGCAGGTTCAAAAGTGATTGTGGCAGTCATGGAGACATCTACCTCAATTTTGATGCCATTTTGCTCTGCGATCAGCGCTGTGGGATCGAAGTACCCCTGGGGAACCTTGCCCTCAAATTTTTCCGTAATAATGGCCTGCTCTTCGGCATCGGGGGTGTTGTCGGTGATTTCCAGCGTATCCGTATTCATGTGGAGCCTCGCCGCAACCTCCAGCAGAAAGCTTTCCATGGCGTCAAAATCCGCGCCGGATACGATAAAGTCCCTATCATAGGACAGAGGGTTCCGAAAGACGGGCAGTGTGGACAATTCCGCGGTTTCATTCCAGGGATTGGCATTCGTCAGGTCGGATATGTCATAGGCCATATAACCTTCATAGCCCATGGATTCGGAAGATTCCCCGGAGATGGTGAGCAGGGGAAGGTCGGCTGAGCCGCCGGTACTGCTTTCTGCCGGATTCCCTGCCGAACTGCCGCCGATATTCTCCGAAAGTCCGCCGGGATGATTCCCGCCGGTGCTGTCCGGACCCCCAGGATTCCCTCCGGTTAATACAGACGGCAGATACCGTATTCCAACGAAAAGTGCCAAAGCGGCGCATGCCGCCAAAGCGCCCCATCTGAGCCATATGGTTTTGGCACTTGCGTCCCTTGAAGGCGCGGCCTCCGCGATGTATTTTTCATCTACTTCTCCCAGAGCGTTTAAAAGGTGTTCTTGCTTTTCCTTTAAAAGCCGTTCATTCTTCGAAATCTGCTCTTTTTTCATAAAACAATACCTTCCTTTTCCAAAAGGGTTCGCAGTTCCTTCCGCGATCGAAGCAGTGTCATCTTCACCTTGCTTTCACTGATATGCAGACCTGCTGCGATTTCCTTGACAGAACAGAGGTACCAGTACCGGCGCATAAAAATTTTCCTTGTCTCTGTGCCCAGAGAAGCCAGAAACCGGTTCAGGATGTCCGCCAGCGCAAGATCGTCCACAACCTGTTCCACGCAACCGCCAGCGGGAATACATTCCTGCAGTTCCTCCAGAGCCAGCGTAATCCGACCGCGGCCCCGCTTCTCAGCATTGTATCGCTGATATCTGTTCAGAGACAGATTGCGGGTGATTTTGCCGAGAAAAGCGGACAGGCGCTGCGGACGATGGGGCGGCATACTGTTCCATGCCTTCAGCCAGGTTTCATTGACGCATTCCTCACTGTCCTGGGGGTTGTGCAAAATGTTGTAGGCAACAAAATGACAGTACTTTCCGTATTTTTTCGAGGTTTCCGAGATGGCACTTTCCGAGCGTGCCCAATATAAATCCAGAATCTGGTTATCATCCATGGGATTCTCCTTTCCGCAGAGCAGGCAGGACTTGAGCCGCTCATTGCGATTCTACTATAATACACAGCAAAAAGCCTCTGCAGGTCACAGCTTTTCCTGATATTTATATAAAATTTCACAGCCTGTTATAAGTCCATAATATCCCAGAACAGGCAGAATTTCCATTTCTTTAAAAATATTTGATTGTGAAACAGTGGAGCCAGGGGTATAATTAAAAAGGAACGTTTACGGCATTCAAACAGGAGGTGCGAACATGGACATTGATAAAAAAGTCAGTAATTCCAAAGAATTGGAATTTTCTGTGTTTTGTATAGAAAATGTCGCCGCAGAACTTGGGGTTCATGCGGAACAGGTGTATAAGGCATTTACGGATGACAGTAATATACTGAACGGATATATTGTGCCGGAATATGAAGTCCTGCATACTCAAAGCAAAGAATATATTGTAAACGATATTATTGAACTGATGCAGGAAAGAGGTGTAAAGGTATGATTGTTTATCATGGTTCTTACCTGGAGATTCCAAAGCCGGATTTGAAACATTCCAGGCCGAATGTTGACTTTGGACCAGGATTTTATACGACACCGCTTTACGACCAGGCAGAAAAATGGTGCGGCAGGTTTAAACGCAGGGGAAAAGCCGGGATTATTTCCTGCTATTCTTTTGAAGAGAAGGCATATGACCTGTTAAAAATATTGCAATTTGATTCTTATTCGGAAGCATGGCTGGACTTTATTTTGAGTTGCCGTAGCGGAAAAGATACGACAGATTATGACATTGTTACCGGTGGGGTGGCAAATGATAAAGTGTTTAATACAATTGAATTATTCTCCGATGGTCTGATTGATAAGATGGAGGCACTTAAACGTCTGCGTTATGAGAGGCCAAATCAGCAAATATGTTTTCGTACGGAAAAAGCGTTGGAGCGTCTGCAGTTTGAAAGGAGTGTAACGGTATGAACGCAAATCCGATTTTACTTCAAAAAAAATATGCGCGTGTGGTTGAACGTTTTTCCGAAAAGGCAGGCATATCGTTGGATGACGCACTGGATTTTTTCTATCGGTCAGAGATTTACTGTTTCATCCGCGACGGAGTATCAGATATGCACTGCATGAGCGATGACTATCTTGCGGATGAATTGATAGCAGAATATGAAGAGAAGCTTCGCCGCGCTGGGGCGGCGCCTCAGTCTTCTTCCTGAAACGCCGTACCTTCCCTTTCCACCGGGTCCCCCGGCGCCGCTTTGCCGGTGAGTCTGCCGTACATCCAGCTGTAAATCCAGATGAGCAGGGGAATGACAAAGGTCCCTGCCAGGCAGGCGCGGAACCACTGGGCCGACGCGGAACTGTCCGCAATGGCGGTAATCAGCGTAATGACATAGAGAAGAATCAGGAAAACCACGCCAATGATGGCGACAATTTGCCGGGAAGACATTTTCTTTTTTTGATTTTGTTCAGTCTGTTTCATGGGAATCCTCGCTTTCTGCCTCTATCATTGCATATTTGGCGGTGGAAGTCAATAACCCGGACAGGAGGAGTACAAATTTATGAACGAATCACTGCAGTTACATATTCCGACATACGAGGAGCTCTGGTATCGCCGGCAGTTCATGGAGGACCCGACTACCATGAGCTATAACAGGGGCTATGAGCTGGACTTTGACAGATATGACCCGGAGACGGGCTGCATTGCCTTCCCAAAGGAAAAGTGGGCGGACTGGTATGCTTACTTTATAGGACAGGAGCCGGAGCGTTATTATGCCTATATCGTCCGGGAATCGGACGGTGCTTTCCTGGGAGAAGTGAATGTCCACAGGAGCCAGGACAAACCATGGTATGAGATGGGGATTCTTCTGGAGGCAAAGTACCGCGGAAAAGGGTATGCGGCGGAGGCGTTGGAACTGTTGCTGAAGCATGCCTTTGAGGATATGGGAGCGGAGGCGGTTCACAATTACTTTGAAGCGGAGCGGGAGGCCGCGGTCAGACTTCATCTGGCGGCAGGTTTTACCATGTATCATCAGGAAAAGGGAGTTCTGAAACTGCTGATTTCCAGGGAGGAGTATTTCAGGCAAAGGCAGTCATGAGATTTTTGGGAACAGGGGGCCGTTAGGCCCCCGTTATTCCAGGATCTTCTGTGCCAGACGGCAGTTTTCCTCCTCCAGTTCAAGGGCCTCTTTCAGCAAAATGATTTGTTCCTCCCGAAGCCTGGGCGTTGAGACACCGAAAGCCCTTACCGTGTTGTAGGAAATGGCACAGGCAGGGGACCGGGACAGTCTGTCTCTGAATTCGGAAATCATCCGGGAGATAGTCTCACAGTTTGCCATGATTTCTGCCAGATACGACTGCCCGGATTCGGGGAGCAGGGGCAGGCTTTCCCGAAGATAGGAGGCCGCTGCCTGTCTGGCGTCCCCAAGACAGCATAACATATTATCATTTACGCTCAGCCGTCTCAGGACGGCTTCTCTGTCCATATCCAAACGAAAATCTTCTTCTTTTGAAAGGCCTTTTATCCAGGCTTCATAGGCTTCTTTTCCCTGATGATATCCGCGGTTTTCCTCTGCGTGGAAGGAAGCAGTCAGGAGGGAAAGGGAGTTCCTCAGACTTTCCAGAGGAGCGGGCTTTTGTCTTTTTCCTTCAAAGTGAAGAAGGAGGAAGGGCCAGAAATCGCTGAAAAGATACCCTTCATTGTCCTCGAAGACAAGGCGTCTTTCTTCCGGATTCGGGCAGTTCTCCTGCTCCAGAATGTCAAAGGCTTCCCGATCGAAATAAGTACGGCACAGGAAGCGCTCGCCGCCATCCGTATATCCCGTTATGATGCCCCATTCAGGCGCAACCCGCAGATTAATGGCCAGGACAGGTCTTCCTCTTTGAATGTCCTCCATAATGGAAAGTCGTTCTGCCTGACGCTCCTGTTTCTCCAGTCGATCTGCCATCCGGAAAGAATGTCCGATGGCGCGGGACAGCGGTGCTGCATAGTCGAAGGCCACAAGGGCATCCGTACAGCTGAAATCCCAGACCTGCGTAAAGCACGTCCGCCAGCAGGCACCGCTCATTCCCATAATCCGGGGATAGGTCCAGGGCTCACCCATGTATTGCAGTGCCGTAGAAAGGGACCCGGCCCAGGGGCATT
>CAQUWW010000067.1:9356-14527 GCA_948896875.1 uncultured Acetatifactor sp.
TCCATTCCCGTTTCCCAGGACAGCCGGGGAATGTCTCTGAGGATACATTTTGCGTTTCCCCGAAGTCCCAGCCGTGTGCGATGATTTTCATAATAAAGCGTTTCGTTTTCCGGACAGCTGACAGCGTGAATTCCGTCTCCATTGAGATAGATCAGCGTCAGGTATTCCGTGTCGTCGCTGGCGGTATTGCTGGGAAAAGTTTCATGATTCACAGGAATCCGGTCCCAGTTGAAATATTCGTAATGTTCCATTTTCCGCATCACAGAAGAATATACTCTTCCGTTTCCATAATAAGCGCCTATGATCTGAAAAGCCTGTTCATTGGTGACACAGCCGCTTTCCCTGTCCAGAGTCAGATTCTCATTCTGCAGCGCGTATGAAAAGAAAATTCCTTTTGGAGTCTGAAATTTCAAGAGTAACAATTTCAGACGATCGCTTTCCAGAGAAGCGCCCATGAACGGATCATTTACATAAATATTGAGGGAATTATCGCGCATCAGGTCGTTTACGAAATGTGTCACAGGGACAGAGATGCATCCGTCTGTATAAACTGCTTCCAGGATGAAAAGCTCTCTGGGACACAGCAGACTGTCGATGCTACAGTCCAGAGCCCGGGCCAGGGCGGGGAGGATGGCAGTCTCAGGCAGACAGCGGGCGTTTTCCCATTTTGACACAGCCTGAGGACTGACATGCAGAAGTTCTGCAAGAGTCTCTCCTGTATAGCCCCGTTCTTTGCGCAGGGACGCAATTCTCTTTCCGATTTTTTCCATATCAATCATAGTTAAGTACCTCCGATTTGGTGTTTGGTAAGTGCATGAACAGTACCATCGCGCTTACCGACATTTTATCAGCGCTGTAATTTCATTATAGAGAAGGCGGACCGGACTTACAATACATGTGAGGCTAAGAAAAAACAGGAAAAATCAACCTGGGGTTTAGCGGAGAAACAGGAAAATCGTGGAAATGAGACAGGAGATATGGTAAAATAGTGGCATCAGTACGGCAGTATCAGATGCCGTTTTTGCAGTGAAGGGAGTAAGTTATGTCAGATAAACAGAGAGAAATTTTGGAGAAAGACAGAGAGGATGAACTGACTGAAGAAGCCGATGGAGATGAGGAGCAGGAGGAAGGGATTGGGATTGCAGGCGTAAATGTGGTTTCAACGGAGCCGATCTTGGATAGAACGAAAAGGCTCATACAAAAGGCGGAATCCGGGGATCCGGAGGCTCAGGATAGACTGGGAGACTGTTATAAACATGGCTATGGCATGGAAAAGGATTGGGCGAAGGCCGTGGAATGGTACCGAAGGTCTGCCGCCCAGGGAAATGCAGCCGCACAGCGCAGTCTGGGCTATTGCTATGATTACGGAGAGGGGATAGAGCAGGATAAAGAAAAAGCGGTATACTGGTATAAAAAGGCTGCGGAGGGTGGAGATGTGGACGCCATCCGAAACCTTGGAAACTGCTATTATTTTGCCACAGGTGTGGAGCAGGACTTTGACAAGGCTGCTTATTGGTATGGGAAGGCCGCGGAGGAGGGGCATCCGGACGCGGAGAACAGTCTGGGATTTTGTTATCAGCTGGGAAGAGGGGTTCCACAGGATTTTGCAAAGGCTGTGGAGTGGTATCGGAAAGCCGCCGGCCACGGAGATGCCGCGGCGCTGTTTAACCTGGGGCTCTGCTATTCCGATGGAAAAGGCGTGGAACAAAACGATGCGACAGCTGTGGAATATTTTCGGAAGGCAGCCAAAGAGGGCTGGGCCAGCGCCCAATACAATCTGGGGGTATGCTATGAGACCGGCCTGGGAATAGAGCAGGACTATGAGCAGGCCCTTCACTGGTACAGGGAGGCCGCCGCGCAGAAGAATGCCCCGGCACAAAACGCAATGGGAAACTGTTATGCAGAGGGAAGAGGCGTCCCAAAGGATGAGGCGAGAGCCGTGAAATGGTACCAGAAAGCCGCCGAACAGGGGGATGTGGATGCCCAGTACAATCTGGGCTTTCACTATGAAAACGGTCTGGGCGTGGAGCAGGATGACGGAAAAGCCGTGGAATGGTATCAGAAGGCTGCTGACCAGGGACATTCTGCCGCGCAGTACAGCATGGGATTTGCCTGCGAACATGGCCGGGGCGTGAAGCGGGATTTCGCCAAAGCGGCGGAATGGTACGGTCAAGCGGCCGACCAGGGAGATGCGGATTCTCAGTATGGTCTGGGCTGGTGTTATGAAATGGGCAAGGGGCTGGAGCAGGATTACGCTCAGGCTGTGGAATGGTACAGGAAGGCCGCGGAACAAGGGCAGAAGGATGCGCTGTATCATCTGAGCAAATGTTATGAGAAGGGACTGGGCGTGGAGCAGGACTATGCCAAAATGGCAGAATGCATGGAAAAATCCGCACTCCAGGGTTATTCGGTGGCACAGTTCGGAATAGCCACTTACTATGAACGGGGTATGGGGGTGGAGCAGGATGATACCAAAGCGGCGGAATGGTACGGCAAGGCGGCAGAGCAGGGGGATGTGGATGCCCAGTATAATTTGGCTGTTCTCTATAAAAACGGTACGGGAGTAGAGCAGGATTTTGCTCAGGCCGCGCTGTGGTATGAAAAGGCCGCGGAGCAGGAGGATGATCAGGCACAGTACATGCTGGGGCTTTTCTATGAAAAAGGGGCCGGCGTGGAGCAGAATGACGACAAAGCGGCAGAGTGGTATCGGAAATCTGCGGAGCAGGGAAATGCCGACGGACAGTACAATCTGGGTCGCTGCTACAGTGTGGGCATGGGAACAGAACAGGACTCGGAACAGATGGCGGCATGGTATCTGAAGGCGGCGGAGAATGGTCATTCGGAAGCGCAGAACCTGATAGGGCGTTGCTATTTTAACGGAGAAGTGCTGGAGAAGGACGGCGGGAAAGCGGTGGAATGGTTTCAAAAGTCTGCAAAACAGGGGAATACACAGGCCCAGACCAACCTTGGACTTTGCTACGCCTATGGCCTGGGTGTGGAAAAGGATGAAGGACAGGCTGTCAAATGGTATACGAAGGCCGCAGAGGCGGGGGATATGGCCGCCCAGTACAACATGGGCGTCTTCTGCGAGATGGGCTTCGGTGTGCGGAAGAGCGTGAATAAAGCAACGCAATGGTACAGGAAGGCCGCCGCCCAGGGCCATGAGAAAGCCGGGGCCGCGCTGATGCGCCTGGGTGAGCTGTGAATCTGTGCTACAGGAAAATATAAGGAAACATAACATTCCGGCGCCGTTTTGCTTCGGCCCGGATTGAAAACAGGAAGACGAAGGGAGTGTAGAAAAATGTTTCATTTATTTGGGAAAAAGGAAGAGTCTCCGGAGGAGCAGATGGCAGAGTACAGCCGGAAGAAAGACTGGGCAGGCCTTGTGAAGACTTATTACAGGCTGGGTGTGGCGGCCATGGAGGCTGGAAAACCCTGCGAGGCACAGCTGTGGCTGAGCAGGGCGGACACCATTTACAGTGCCGATGACACAATCTACAAAAAAGTGGGCGAAAAGCTGATGGACGACTGTTCCGAGCGCATTGGGCAGCTGGAGGAATTATCCACACTGTACAATGATTTGCCTGAGCAGATAGAAGGGATGGCGGCGAATCTGAATGATGTAAAAATTCGGATTTGGGGTCTGCTGTCGCTGGCCAGACTTGTGAAGCTGGGAGAGCGTCTGGCTGCTCTTCCCGGATGTGAGGCTTTTGGAAAGCTGGGTTGGGCGGTGGATACGGTACTGAAGTCCTTTCAGGAACCGCTTTCGGAAGTGGAATTCGGGGAATTGCAGGATTTGTGCGGCGCGTTTTATGAGCTGGGTGACAGTCCGGCGTTCTGGGGAGAAGGGAATGAGATTGACATTCCGGGCCGGGCACCCTTCCAGGTATTTGACTTGAATGGAATGATGGGAGTGCATCTGGAAATGGATGCCTATCTGGACAGCCATTTGAAAATGATAAGTGCACTGGGAAAGGGGGAGGAACCGAATGCTCCGGAGACAGGAATCATCGCGGGAGCGCTGCTGCCGGATTATTATGTGCGGACAGGTGCGGAGATTCTGACGGATGTTCCGGGAATAAAAGCTGAGATAGATCGGATCTGGAGCGATTACGAATTTGTCGTAGGTTCCGATATTTCATGGGAGCTTGTGAGTCGGAAGGTTGCGGAATATAAGGAGGTAGAGGTTCCGGCATAGGCTTCTGCCAATGGCTTTGAGAGGATTCGAAAGGCTGAAAAGCTATGGTGGAATACGGAAAACAGCAGGGACTGACATCGAAAGCTGCAGAAGAGATATTATATCTCCAGTTCATAAAGCGCCATGGACCTGCCGTTGGGATAATCCAGAATGTCGACGATTTTAAAGCCGGCTTTCAGATAGATTTTCCTGACAGTGGGTTCATCCAGGGCCGTATCCAGACGAATGTAACGAACGCCCCGCCGGCGGCACTCCGCTCTGACGGCATCTACCACAAACCCGGTCATGCCCATTCCGGCGAAAGAGCGCCTCACGCAGAGCTTGTGCAGGTAAGCCGCTTCAAAGGCCGGTGCGTCCGGCCAGTACTCGGAATCTGTCCATTGCAGGAGAAAGGCGCAGGCCGTTTCTCCCTCTATGGTGCCGATGCAGAAATTCTCCGGGAGGACATCTTTGCTCAGCAGTTCCTCCGGTGTCAGCCATTCATCCGGCCATACGCGGTAGCCCTTACGGCGTCCCCAGAGGGCTACCTCTTTCATGACAGAGATTGCTTCCTGCATTTTGTCGAATTGAATTTCCAGCTTCATGTATTACTCCTTAGCGGTTTTTCGCTGCATTTGCCTATGAGCTTTTGTTGACAGAGCGTATAGGATCTCGTCATTGTAAATCAATGGATATTTCGTACGTATCCTCAATCAGAATATAGTCCGCATTATTTTTCTGAGCAAGCGCCAGAACTTTTGCATTTTCCGCCAACACATATTCCAGAGTGCAATCCTCATCGCCTGAACGATCTTCTATGGCACTAGCATATTTTTTGATATCCTTAAAATGCGTCCGGATGTATCCCTCGCTCATAATAAGGCAATAGTACCTGATATCAGCCAGATATTCTTCTGCAAAATCCTTTTCCCAGCCAAATGGGATATAGCATCCTTCCACTATAAGATTCTGCCTGTTTTCTATGGCTGTCTTA
>CAQUWW010000067.1:14537-15429 GCA_948896875.1 uncultured Acetatifactor sp.
ATAAATACTCCGTCAGCTCACGGTCGTCGCTTACAGGAGTAAGCTCTGTATTCCCGCTGCGAATCAGGCCCATTTTCAAATGATCTATGGATAAATACGGATATTTATATTTTTCCAGCAGCTTTTGCGCAAGAACAGTCTTGCCGGTGTGTGACGCACCTGTTATCAAAATAATCATTTCCAGCATTCCTTTCTGCCATAAAAGTATGCAACGATTCTTCCTGCCACTCCGAATCTGCCCCACAGTGCTTTACTCATGATGTTTCCAGCGAGAATCAATATCAAAAGCCCAAGGATTCATAGATTTTTTCATCGTTCCATTCAGGGTGATTTTTCAACGCATTATAGATACGGACGATGAGATCAATATCTTCTTCCAGCATATCTGCAATTTCCTCCGGAGACATATTTTTGGAAACTTTCTTACGGACCAGACAGATGAGTTTCCGAAACTCGCCTCTGGCCTCGCCCTCAGCCCGTTCGTCTTCAAATGCTTTGATGATGTTATACTTAAATGCCATATTATCTTCTCCCTTTCCTGTCCAGTTCAGGATTTCCTCCACCACTGCCGCCTTATTTCCACAGATTGACAGCAGTATGTATTTCACCCAGTTGCGAAACTCCTCTTTCTCCTGTGCACCCAAAGTTTCTATTCTTTTGTACGACGTGCGGATCGCCTCCGCCAGATCATTTCTCTTCCTGAATTCATACTGCGCACCAGTTAAATTTACAGTATGCCCCGACTGCAGACCGCCAGTCAGATGCTTCCCTGGTTGCATTACAGTAAATTCTGGCGGTCTGCAGTATATCACAGTACATAATATTATCTAATACTGTATTGGTCGAAAGAATATAATTCTCCTTAATCTCCGACAAATCTATCAGATAATAC
>CAQUWW010000068.1 GCA_948896875.1 uncultured Acetatifactor sp.
CGAACTGCCAGGGCTCTCTGGGCGTATCCGTTCCATGGGAACGCATCATCGGCAGAAAAGTGCCGTACTGCAACCATCTCACATACAATTCACAATATCCCTTATCCTGCACCCCATCCTCAAAGTCTCCAGACCAGAACCACTCTTTCCGATTCTTTGTGAAGAAAGCGCCAATATCCAGGTTCCAATAAGGTATGCCGCTGGCCGCCATCTGCTGTCCTTCCACGATCTGCTTCCGTAACACCTCCCAGGTGGCGGAAATGTCCCCGGACCACAACACCGCACCATATTTCTGGCTGGAAAGATAACCGGAACGGGTCAGATTCATAATCCGTCTGTCCGGCGCCGCCTTCCGCTGGTTGTCATGGATTCCTTTTGCGTGATACAGGGCATAGACATTGGCCTTCCGGGCATCCATATACCTGGTCTGCTCCCCTTTGGTAAGCTGATATCTCTCCTGGGCAGATTTTTTCTCTGTGCCGCCCCAGTCCGGGGTGAAAGGTTCCGAGGCATCGCACCACCATGCATCCACACCGCTGGAGAATAGTTCCCTTTCACATTGTTTCCAATACAACGCCCTGGCCTCCTCGTCAAAGGCATCGTAGGTGGACAGGTTGGCATAGAGCTTGCCCGCCTCTGCCATCTCCCGGTTATCCTCACCACCCTTTTTCGTATTAGGCCACACAGAGATCATAAGGGCAATTCCTTTCTCATGAAGGGCATCTGTCAGACCTTTCATGTCGGGATACCGCTCCTTGTCCAGGTGCTTGTCTCCCCACTTTCCCTCACGCCAGGATTGCCAGTCCTGTACCAGGCAGGACACAGGAATCTCCCTGAGCCCGAATTCCGCCGCTGTCTGGAGGATTTCCGCCTGAGTTTTGTAATGTTCCCTGGACTGGATATAGCCATAGGCCCATCGGGGCAACATGACCGCCTTACCGGTGACCCGCCGGATCCCCTTCACCAGCTCCGGCATGGTATCTGCCACAATCACATAGTAGGCAATCTGTTCCACCATATCTAGGGTAAAGGTGATCTTGCCATTCTTCTCCTCATATACCATCAGGCAGTCCGCATCCAGCAACACGGCATAGCCTGCGGTAGACAGGAATACGGGCATGGGAATCTGCATATTGTTCTGGTACAGGTACTGGATGCAGTTCCGGTAGTCGGCGATACCGTCCTCGTGCTGTCCCAGACCCAGGATGTGCCCCTTTTCTCCAATGGAAAATACCAGCTTTCCCTCATAAGCATCACCCACGCAGATATCCCTGGCATTCTCTACAATGGTGCGTTCACCGTCCACAGTGTTCTTCACCGTCACCCGGGCCCTGCCCTCTATGGAGTAGCGCATCACCTTCCTGGGTATCATTATGCAGGCTTCCTGCACCAGAATGGGACGGCTTCCCGGTTCCAGCCCTGGAAATTCCAATCTGTCGCCGATTTTCAAGCCGGCATTTCCCATACCGGTTTCCCCGGCCCCTTCCCTGTCTTCTGATACTTTTCCAATCCCTGACACCACAGTTCCCGCCATTTTAACTATCGCCTCTTCTGTACCGTCCTGGGCAATATATGTCTCTATCCCGCAGGCTTCCTGCAGAACACACACATCCGGCACAAAGGTCTTCTCTATGATGTCCCCCGGCTCTCTGTACATGCCATCCGGCGTCCATACTACTCTTGTAATCTTCATATTGACTCTACAACCTCAAATCTCATATATTTTGCAATCTTCTTCACCAGTTCTATCTGGTCTCCAAATACCAGCACCTGGTGATGTCCGAAATCTGCCAGCGTATGCATGTAATCTCTGCCATTCTCCAGCTTAATGAAATAATGAGGACTGCAGTAATACTGTCTGAATTCGGACCGAACCACCTCACCCACCTTTACCACCATCTTGTTGCCCATGGGATTGAAACGGCCGAAAGTAATATACTGCTCATCGTTCTGCTCAAAGGCAATCTGCATCTTGCCACCGAAGCCCTGCCCCGTGAAGGCCCACATGCTGTAATCCAGATCCGGCTTGTCGAAGCCGTTCATCTTCAGCGCGGGAACCGCGTGATGAATGGACAGAATCTCAGGGGACTGCAGGAACGGATTGCCCATAAATGCGGCCTTGTGGCTGCCATACATCAGCACCATCATGGCCATCATTGCATTCAAATCTTCCTCGCAGGCACTGGGAATTCCCTCAGATTTCAACAGGGAATGACACACGCAGGGAGTAAACTTCCTCTCCTGTGGAATCCTGGATGCACACAGTTCAATACAGGCTGTGGAAAAGGCATTACAGCCATAGAATTCCATCATGGCTTTGGCCGCCAGATAATACTTGGCATCGTTTACAAGCCATTCCGGATTCACTTTGGTGTCCTTCGAGTTCGCCAGCAGCTTCTCCGCAATTTCCTTTGCCTCCGCCTCGTCTACCTTATCCATATAGGAAAAAATATCCTTGAAAGGTAGCTTGAGCACTTCAAAGCCATACTGTTTTCTCAGATATTCCGTGTCCCGGATATTGGACTGGATGCCATAGGTAGGCACCTGGCCGGCAGTGAGAATCAGGGCCCTGGTATTGGCAATACACTTCCGCACCCACAGGCTGTGCAGGATATCATTCAGGTCTTCCATATCAATGGCATTGTAGGCTTCCACGCCAATGCTTCTGTTGTAAGCACACAGGTCGGCACCTTCGTTGCCATTGGAGAACACAATGGTGGTCTTTCGATACCTCTCCAGCTTGGGAATCCTATAGCAAAAGATCACGAAAGCATCCACCTGATCCAGCCCTTCTTCAATCTTGTCCCAGGTTTCCTGGGGTACGGTCAGATTCTCTATGTAGGGAACCGCAATGGGTTCCAACACATTGACTTCAGGAATGATCTCCTTCACCTTCTCCTGGATCTCTTTCATATAATTAGCTGCCCATTCCCTCTCTGCTTCCGGCTGCAGGCTCTCGAACTTACCGGCACGGCAGGGTCCCTCCCAGAAAGCGGAATGCTGCAGAAATCCCACCAGGGGACGGATATTGTACTTTTTCTTCATTGCTGACTCAACCATTTTCATTTCCTCCATTCTTTCTATTCCTGATGAAACCAATTCCAAAAAGAAATACTATTTCAAGCGAATTTCCCTTCTCATCCCTCTGCCCTGGCAATCCTGATAGCACTGATCACCGCCTGACCGCTCCACACATGAGGGAAAGAAATACTCAGCATCCCGTTCCTGTCACGGGTAATTATGCGCCTGCAAAGCGGCTTTCCCGGACCACCTGCCTCTTTCCAGATATCCAGTCTCTCCAGATATATATGCCCGTTCACTGCCACATCAAACAACCTCCAGCCGGCAGCATCTTCCCCTGCAAAGCCATACCACGGCTCGATAAAGTACATTTCCACGCAATATGTCCCTTCCGGCACAGGAAACAGATATCCCAATTTCTCCAATCCATAACGGAACTGTGTAAAAAGCTCCCCTGGCTCTGCCACTTGATCCATTTTATCCCAGATCCTGCCCACACTGCCAATCTCATCCTCTACCTCTTCATAATTCATTCCCCAGGTAAAGGCTCCCCACTCGCCCGCTGTGTAGCCCTGATCTCCTTTCCAGAGCCTTCCCCGGCTGTCCATACACGCTTTGCCGCCACAGTTGACCCGGAAAAGATCATCCTCCCGGGACTCTGCCAGAAACGCACTGCTTTCCAGCCTGTTTCTTTCCTTTGCGCCAAGCGCCGGAAAGAAAAGCCTGTCCTCCGTCACACATTTCCCATGCCAATATCCCCTGGCCAGAAGTGTATCAGTCTCCACCCACACTTCCCGGAAAAGGATATGTTCTCCTTTTGCTCCCCGGCTTTTCCGGCCCAACAGTACGCCATTGCCATCGTACAGTTCCACCTCCTCACAGTTGGTGTATGCCATGATGTTTCCCCGGGCCGGATGCGTAAATCGATAGGGCCAGCTATGAGACACCAGGTACAACACTGCCGTCTCCGCCGGGTTCGTATAGTTGGCACGATACATATAATACGCGTCCGTGGGTTCCCCCCAACTGGTAAAGAGGCCCTTGCTGTTAACCACTCCCACACCATTGCTCCCCTGCCCATCCAGACAGTACAGGGTTTCTCTGCCTGGATTCGCATGAGAAACAAGAAGCCACTGGAAATGGCCATAGAAATATTCCCTTACCTTTTCCGCCTCGCGCACCTTTGTTTCCAGGCAGTAGGCAAACAGTTCCTCGCTCACATCTCCGCCTGCATTTTGTTTCTCCTCCATATCACCTTCTTCATGTTTCCCTTTGACGCGGTACTGCCCATATTCACCGATAAGGCGCATTTTCACAGCATCCTTCCCATAGGTTTCCACACTGCCCCCGTAGGTACCGGACCAGTTCTGGGGAATGTTCCAATCGCTGCCTTCTCCTCCATTGCAGGTAACCGCTTTCCGCTGCACGGGGCAGGTGATATCCAGTCTGTGTATCAGTGCTGTTACCTGCCGGGTAAACTCCACGGAAAGCATGGACTCGTTCTGGATACTCCACAGGAAGACAGCCGGGGAATTCCTCCGCTCCCTCATCCACTCCTCTGTCAGCGCACAAAAATTTCTTTTGAATTCTTCTGTGTCGAAAAATATATGTGCCCCCATCTGTGCCCAGTATAGAATCCCCCGCTGCTCACAGAGTTCCAGGTACTGCAGATTATGGGGACAATGTGCCTCCCGCAGGGCATTGAAGCCTGCGGCCTGCAGCATATTCACCCGGGACTGGATCATCTCCTCCCCAAAGGCGTGATCTCTCCCCAGCATATGCTCATATTCGCAGGTCCCGTTTATAAAATAATGCCTGCCGTTAACCAGGAAACGCCGTCTCTTACCATTTCCCTCTTCCTTACCCGAAACATAGGCATTCCCTTTGTTCACAATGCCATCCTTCTCGAAAATACCGAAAGAAGTACTTGTCTGGCAATATTCTTTCAGCGGCTCATCAATCCCCCGCACCGTACTCATCACATTATGCAGGTACGGATTTTCTCTGGTCCATAGATCGGGAAACAGCAACGGCTCACAGACCTGCACCACCGTTTTTTCCTCCCCCGGCAGGAGAAAAATTCTCTCCACCAGACTGGCAATGGATTTGGTACGATTATAGGTCTGGACAAAAGATTCCAGTTGTACCGTGTGCGGACAGGTGTCCTGGTTTTTTATTTTGGTATCTATGGAGATTACCGCCCTGTCCCCTGTGAATTCCGGCAGACTCACCCTGACCCCTCCCGGAGGAATTGTCACCTTTGCTTCCCGGCTTCCCCTGGTATAAGTGACAAAATATTGGTTTCCCGGTCCTGGTTCTTCCTCCAGCCTTCCCGGATCAATCACATCGTCTCTGCCTGTGTCAAAATTCTCCCAGGTAATCTGCCGAAAGCCAAAACTGTTTTCCACCTGGTCCCACGGCTCCTCTCCCTGCTTTTGAACCACCGTGCGAATCCTGTACAGAGCCGGGGCATCCGGGTACCAGAGAGATGGGTTTTCTATCCGCTCCATCGTCTGTACCACACAGAGCTCCTCTCCTCCCCCCAGCCCAAACTCTCTCTCCACGACACGGATTACTTTTCCTCCGGAATCCAGGAGCTCCTGGCGTATCAGTCCCTCCTGCATACCCTTCCCATAATTTCTCAGTTCGCTTTCTATCCGCACATCCGAATATCCTTCCATGAAATTCGGCGTAGTGATATACACTCCAAAAGGCTTGATACGGATCTCCCCTGTCACAACCACATGTACAGGACGGAAGATCCCTATTGGCTGGGACCCCTCGGAATTCGGCGTGCCATAGCATCCCCCGCAGACCCAGGGAAGGTCATCTATTTTCTCAGGATGTCCGGCCCGGACCATGATCAGACTGCTTTCCCGCTCTCTTATCCCCGTGCCAGGTACCTCCGTCACATCCAGAGTGAAACAGGTACGTCCACCTTTGTGCGCGCCCACATACTGCCCGTCCACCCATACATCCGCATAGGAACCCACTCCCTCAAAAAACAGAAAAATCCGCTTTCCTGCCCAGGCCCTGTCCCAGGAAATCCTGCGTCTGTACCATGCGGTTCCGTGAAGATTCCCGTGGGAGACCCTGTGGTATCCCTGGTAATCCTCCCAATTGTGCGGAATCTCTACCTGTGTCCATCCCTCAGCCGCCTGGGCCTGGCTGTACTGCCACTTGCTGCCAGGCTCCAATATCGACTCCCACCCGTCATTTATTGCTATCCTGCTTCGATATTCCATACTACTCCTCTTCCTCTGTCGTCAGACACTTAATTTCCTGATATTCCCTGTCCAGATCCAGTACAACCGTATTCCCACAATATTTCACAGTCACGCACACCGGCCTTACCGCTTTCATCCGGCAGGAAACCACTTTTCCGTCCTTCCATTCCATATCCATGGTAATCCCCCGGCGCAGGCCAAACCCCACAACCTTTCCGTCGTTCCACCGGGCAGGAAGGCAGGGAAGCAGTTCTATACAGCCGGTGTGGCACTGGGCGATACATTCCAGCACAGCTTCCGGAATCCCAAAATTGCCATCAATCTGGAAAGGCGGATGGGTATCCAGCAGATTGTCCAGAATGCAATGCTGCAGCATCTCAAACAGATTCTGCCGCACCGCCTCCCCCCGGTGCAGTCGCGCCATCAGGCAGCAAATCCATGCCTTGCTCCAGCCGGTATGCCCCGATCCTGCTTCCAGCCGCCGGTCCAGGGTGGCTCCTGCTGCCTGGAACAACTCCGGATTGTCTGCGCAAATGGCTTTTCCCGGATGCAGTCCAAACAGATGTGCCACATGCCGATGCCCCGGATCTGTCTCCTTCACATCCTCATACCATTCACGTATCCTTCCGTCCTCTGTGAGGGCGAACCCCGGCAGTCTCTCTGCCAACCGGTCCAGTTCCTGTTCCCTCTCCCTCCCCAGCTCTGCAAGTCCTTCCTGGTAATCGTCAATCAACTGCCTTAAGATGGATATGTCCATGGTTGGCGCCATACACAGAGCGGCACGCTGTCCATCCTTTGTCTCATAGGTATTCTCCGGAGACACAGAAGGTCCCGTAAGCAGAGTTCCATCCGGCGCCTCATACAGGTAATCCTCAAAAAATGCAATGGCCTCCCGCATGGTGGGCAGTATCTCTCTGTCCAGCAGTTCCCTGTCCTGGTGGTAAAGATAATTATCATAAAGCTGTAAACACAACCAGGCAGCTCCCATGACCCAGAACGGCGATGAATCAAAAATCCCCTCTATGTCCGTACATGCCCACAGGTTCGTGTTATGATGAGCACAGAACCCTCCGCATCCATATATCTGTCTGGCTGTCTCGCGGCCATTCCTGCGAATACGCTGCACCAGGGCATGAAAAGGTTTTTCACACTCAGCCAGGCCCACTTTCGGCACGAACCAGTAATTCATGTTAAAGTTAATATTAATGGTAAACTGGCTCTGCCAGGGTGGTTCAAAGGATCCGTTCCAGATCCCTTGAAGGTTCGCGGGCAGCAGGCAGCTATCCGATGAACAGATCATCAGGTAGCGTGCATAATCTACCAAAAATAACATGATATCATCCGCATACTCCTGTCTTCCCATCTTAATTCCTTCCAGGATCCTGTCCATGGACACAGAATCCGATGGCGCAGGACATGTGCCAAATTCCAGGGAAAATCGCCCATACAGGGATCTGTAGTGCTTCAAATGCCCTTCATGGATTTCCCGATAACCCGATGCAGACGCAAGTCCCAGAAGACCTGACGCCTCATCAAACATCCATCGGGGGCATCCCTGGAAAAGCGCCCCGGCATTGTACTCCTCCCCCTTTTCCAGAGCTTGCAGGCGCCTGGAAAAATCTGTCAGGGCAGTGAGGTAGACTACCACCTCCCTGGCATGTTCCACGAACAGGGAATCCCCTATCAGAGATACCGGTTCGTCTCCCGGCCTGACGGGCACTGCCGATGCTGTGGCGGCGGTCAGGTAAAAAATCCCTCCCGCCCCGGCCTGTCCCCAGTTTCCAATCATGGGGATCGCCCCGCTTCCCGCGACTTTCGTCTTCCACAGGTCTGCCCCGGAATGCTCCTCGAAAGGCTTTCTGTTGAGGCTGGCACACATTGTGATCCCTTTTGGACTGTCCGTGGTAATCCGCACCGCCAGTACATTGTAGTCCCGGCTCACTATATACTCCCGACGGTAGTTATATCCCCCCACCGCATAAACCACTTCTGCCTGCGCGGAGCTGATGTCCAGCGTTCTTCGATACCCCTTCGCCTCTCCCCTGTGTCCCTTAAAACAGAGACGCAGATCTCCTGCCTTCTGGTAAGGATTGTTATACTTCGGCGTAGACATAAACGCCATTTTCTGCAAAAAGGCTGCCTCCTCCACCTCGCCTGCCATGAGAAGCTCCCGCACTCTGTCAAGGTACTTAAGACTGTCTTTATTCTTTCTATTCCGCATAGGGCCATACCACAGTGTCTCCTCATTAATGACAATAATCTCCTCCGACACCTCTCCCATCACCATGGCCCCAAGCCTGCCATTTCCCAGGGGAAATCCACTTTCCCAGTTCCCCCATGCGGAAGCCGGCTTGTCCAGGTAAAAGCATCTCTCTCTCAAACTTGTCTCCCTTCCGATAGCTCTTCTCAATCCTTCCTGTCCTGTTCCTGCATGATTCTCCGATATACGGCAGGCGTGACTCCCTTATATTTGTGAAAAGCGCGATACAGGGTATTCACTGAACCGAATCCTGATTCTTCCGCTATCTGCGCGTTGCTGTAATCTCCCTGCAACAATAGTTTTTCAGCATGTCTGATCCGGAGTTCTTCCAGGTAACCCACAAATGTTTTTCCTGTCTGCTCCTTTATAAACTGGTACAGATATTTTTCAGAAATCCCTATTTTCTGGCAGACAATCCCCGCCGTCAGGTCACACCGGGTGTATTCCTCCTGCAGCAGTTCAAGGATATCTGATTTCAATTTCTGGTTTCGGCTTCTTCTGGCTTCCTCCACGCAGTCACAGACCTGGAAGCAGCAGGCCTTTATAATGTCCAGCATTTCCTTCAGGCTCCAGGATGAATGGTAATAGGGAATCTGTACTTTGTCACTGTCCAGGGACAGTTCTTCCATTGTACACCAGATCACATGACGCAGGAAGAAAAAAATCTGCTGTTGGTACAGCAACATCGATTTATTGACGGTCTCCCACTTGTCCAGCATACGCAACAGCTGCCGTTCGATCATAGACTTGTCGCCCCCCAGCAAATGGTTCTTTAGCTTCTGGGCGGTCTCCACATTAATCAAAATACTGAATCCATGATCCTGCTGCAGGGTATATGCGTTTACGGAACCCATATCCTCCCTGCCGTATATTCTCCGCACCTGCAAAGCCTGTTCGTAACAGACACTCATGTTCTGGATACCATTTCCTATGGCACTGATGCCAATGTTCAGTACCACGCCTTCCTTCTCCACGGCCGTCATCTCCTCGAAAACCGCCTTGAGACCCATGACATGCGGCGGATCTTCATTTCTCAGGAATATCAGTACTATCAGTTCCTGGAAGCCCGAAAGTACACACAGGATCTCATTTTCCAGCCGTTCAGACAGATACTCCTGTATCCGCAGCACCACATCGGAATACTGCCCCTGGTCATCCAAAATCTCTATAGAAGCAATACAGAAAAATTCCACGGGCCGCTTCAGGAAATTCTCCATGGACTCCGCCTCCGCCTGCGTGGAAATTCCCCGCAGAATCAGTTTTTCCATGGTACTGAACCGCAGCCTGTCTTCCATTTCCACCAGCTGCTTCTTATATTCATTCGCCGTATCCATGAGCCTCCTCACCGGACGATACTGGCGACAGCTGAAGACAACAGCCAGGATCACCGCCCCTATAAGCCCTACTATCAAATATAGAAACAACATTTCCACCATCTGCATGATCTGCTGTCGCACCAGGGACTTAGGGAGCCAGAGTTCTACCTCCAGGGAATAGGTATCATTTTTCTCTTCCAGCACCTTCCAGGGTTCCCCGCTGCCATCTGTCCGGGAAATGCCTTTCCCTTCCTCCCATAACTCTCCGGCTCTATCTGTTCCAAAAAGCATCCCGCCCTGGAGATCCAGAATGCGGAACGGGCAAATTCCCCGCATTTCTTCCGTAAGCATCCATTCCTCTATCTGTTCCCCGGGAAGCACAGACACAATTACAAATTCTATCCTGCCGACCCACTGGGTAGATTCCACCTTCTGCACACAGATTAACGGATTTGAAACTTTTTCAGGCCGCATTGATTCATAGTACAGCACGTCCTCCACCTGAAAAAAAGAAGTCCTGTCCTCCGCATCAAATACCTTCCGGCAGAATTCCATTCTCCCCAATTCCCCAGCCCGGAAAAATTTCCCGTAATAGTCTGTAAAGGATTCCGTCACCTGCTCATTGGAGATGAATACATCATTTCCCGGAAACAGAAGGAAAGTAATGCAGAAATTATTATTATCGGCCAAAAACAGATTGCTGACCTGCTTCATGGCCTCAGTCATGTACAGATATTCATTGATTGCCAGTTCCCCCCTTATCCTGGAAATCCTGCGGATATCGGGATCCTGCCTTAAGAAATTACCCATCACGTTCAAATGCTCGAAAGCGCGTTCCATATGATCCATTCCTTCCCTCATACGGTTCCGGCTCTGCTGTATCACATTTTCATTAGCCACGTTATATGCCTGCCAGATAAACGGATAACAGGCAAGGAGAACCAGTATCAATATCGCAAGATAGTTGCACAGATATTTCATGATTTGTTTTCCACTCCGTGGCTGATATTTCATATTGGCCCCCTGTTCATTTCAATGCATTTGTCCGCCGATGCCTCACTGCAGGCTATGGCGCACCAGGTTTCCTGTCATCCCTTAATCGAGCCAATCATGACTCCCTTCACAAAATACTTCTGGATAAATGGATATATCATCATTACCGGTACTGTTGTCACTACGATTAAAGCATATTTTATCACATCTGCCGTCTGTGCTATCCTCATCTGTAACTCCGGATCTGCCACTGTAGAAGGATCGATCTGATTGGAAATCAATATCTCCTTCAGATAGATCGGCAACGGGAACAACTCCCGGCTGTTCAGGTACAGCATGGGATTGAAATAGGAATTCCAATGCCCCACCCCGTAAAACAATACCAGCACCGCCGCCACTGCTTTCGACAGCGGGAGGACAATTGCCGTAAAAAAGCGAATATCGCTGCAACCGTCTATCTGCGCCGCCTCCAATAACTCTTTGGGAATATTGTTGCGGATAAATGTCCGGGCAATAATCAGATTATACACTCCGAGGGCGCCGGGAATGACAATGGCCCACCTGGTATTAATCATTCCCAGTTTTTGTATCAGCATGTAATTAGGAATCATTCCCCCACTGAAAAACATGGTAAAGGTAAACAGAAGCATAATCCAGTTTGCTCCGGGGAGATCCTCCCTGGAAAGAGCATACGCCGCAACCATGGTAATACAGATATTGATACAGGTTCCTGTTACAGTATAGATAACGGAATTGAGAAATCCGTTCAGAATGTCCCTGTTGTGAAAGACTATTTTATATCCTTCCAGTGAAAAGTCCACTGGCCATAAAAATACCTTCCCGCCGGTTACAGCCTGCCCGGAAGAAAAAGAGGAGGCCAGTACAAACAAGATCGGGTACATGACAATAATAAACATAAACGTCAATACCAGAAAAGTCACTCCATAGAAAATTTTATCACTGCTTCCATAACGCATCCACCGTTTCAAGCCCTTCCTCCTTCCTAGAAAATACCGCTTCCGTTCAGCCGTTTGCTGATAAAATTGACAATGACCAGCATGGTAAAATTCACCACGGAGTTAAACATGCCTATGGCTGTCGAAAGCGAAAAATCTCCCATTCCCCGGGCCAGACCGATTTTATAGACGTAGGTAGAGATCACCTCGCTATAGCCGATATTCAAGTCATTCTGCAAAAGCAATACCTTCTCGAACCCTACGTTCATGATCCCGCCGGCCGCCAGAATCAGCATGATTGTCGCCGTTGGAAGCACTGTCATCAGATCAATATACAGAACCCGCTGGAACCGGCTGGCTCCATCTATTTTTGCCGCTTCATGTAAGTCCTGATCTACATTGGATAATGCCGCAATATATATAATGGCATTATAGCCTGTGCTCTGCCAGATCCCCGACCATACATAAATATGCTTGAACATTGTCCCTTTTCCAATGATATCTGTTGCCGGTTCCTTCATGAGAAGGGAATAGAGCTGCCCGTATATTCCGATGCGGCTGTTCAGAAGCTGCAATACAATTCCCACCATCACTACCGTGGAAATAAAATGTGGAATATATGTGGTGGTCTGGATGATTTTCTTATACTTTTTCCCCGGAAATGCATTGATCAGCAGGGCAAAAATAATCGGTAACGGAAAGGATGCCAGAAGGCTATAAATGGAAATGGTTAATGTGTTTTTCAGCACCTCCGTAAACTTATATGAGTTGAAAAATTTGATGAAATTTTGAAATCCCACCCATGGACTCCCAAAGATGCCCTTGGAGATATCATATTTCTTAAAAGCCAGTACCAGCCCTCCCATAGGCACATAGTGGAACAGAATGATAAATGTCACAGGAAGCGCCAGCAGCATATACAGCTGCCAGCGGGCCTTCATCCTGTGCCAGAGTGATTTATGGCTCATTATCTGCCTGTCGGATCCCACCGTTTTTTGTTTTACACGCATCTTTACTCCTTCCAAAATGATATTTCAAAAGGAGTGATATGGCGGAATAAACGACTCCTCCCACCGTATCACACCTTCCCTGAAAATTTCTGTCGCTAATGTCCAAACGACCGCTTCTGGTCTTTCCCGTTACTCTGACATTCTCTCATAAGCAGTCTGCGCTATCTCAATCCAACGGTTAAGTCCCATATTCTTCAATTCGTCCAGATAATTATCCCACTCGGATAAAGGCTTATTCCCTGTCACAAAGGCAGCATTGCTTTCCTTGACAAAGGTTTGCACATTCGCCATAATCTCCGCAATTTCCTCTCCCTCTTCCTGGGTATACCGCAACCTGCCCAAAATGTGCTCCGGATGGGCATCCGCGTAGTACTCCGCTGACATGGCACGCGTCAGCGCATAATAGTTCACCGCGTTCTCATCCTCTGGCTTCCTCTCATCAATCCCTCTGGAAAACTCCAGGCCTCTGTATGACGGTCCGACATCATACCAGTGTTTATTCTGAGGTTTGGACCAGATATCATTCAGAATGGCATACGAACAAGGTATCCCACTGACTTCCTCATACACACCCTTATAATTCTTCGTAACCTCGGGATCCCGGGACCAGTCTACGTTTTCTTCCCCATAGCGATTGGTAATAGCGATATCCTCGCGGTAGAACAGATCTCCCAGCCGGAATGCCAGCTCCGGATTCTTGCAGTCCTTCAGTATCATAAATTCCCATGTGGGATTCGCCGGCGAAAATGCCGCATAAGCCTTTCCTTCCGGTCCTGTCAATGGAGGAAGCAGTTCCATTTCCTGAAAGTTAGGATTTTTTTCCGAATCTGACCAGTATCCATAGCCTCCCGCAGCCACACAGCCCACCAACTGTGGATCATTGCTCAAGAGCGCCGTAAGCTGGGAAGTATCCTGGGTAAATGCAGTGGGCGCAAGAAGTCCCTGCTGGCACAATTCATACATATATTCCAGACCATCCCTGTATGCGTCCGTGGTAAATGGCGCTATCACTGTAGAACCATCTTCTGAAAGTGTCAGATCCTCCCCGGAACAATACTCAAACGCATTCATGATAAAGTAGAAGGAGTTCGTCCCCCAGCCCCCCGTACATCCTGTGATCGGTATCTCATCTTTCCACCCCTTGCCGTTAGGATCTTCGTTTAAGAACCGTGCCCTTCCTCTCTGGCACTCCTCCGTAGTTGCAGGCATGGCCTCACCCAGCTTATCCAGCCAGACCTTATTGATCCAGAAACGGTAGGGCGTTGTATTCCAATCCTCTACGTTATATTTGGGAAGCGCATAGATATTTCCGTCCGCGGATCTGATATTCTCCAATAGATACTGTCTCTCCTCCTCTGGAAGTTGAAGAAAGTTCGTTGCCAGATTCTCATCTTCCAGATAGTCATTGAGGCTTAAAAAAATTCCCTTGCTTCCATAGTCAGCCACCTCCAATGCAGCGTATCCCAGGCCTACCACTACATCTGGAAGTTCCCCTCCCCCATTAACCATTGTGGCAAATTTGGTTCTGGCATCACTGTTATCCGCCGGCAAATAATAGAACTCCAAATCCACATTTAACTCTTCTTCCAGAAGATTTGTAAGGTGATTCTCCTCATAGCTTGACACATTTGTATTCTGTGCCAACGCAACCACAATTTTTTCCCTCTCCACTCCGGAGGGTTCTTCCTGGCTGTTTCCTTCGACCTGACTGCTCCCCTGGGTCTGACTGTCATTCGCCGGACTTTGCTGACACCCTGTCAGAACAGACAGCAAAAACGTCATTGCCAGAAAAAGGGTAACAACCTTCTTTAATTTCTTTTTCTTGATGTAGGTTCCGTTTCCCAGCTTCCTGTTGATTCAACGTGTCCTTCAACAGTTTCAATTATGGCATATGACAATCCTTTCCGTAAAGTTGCAATCCCCCTACTCCACTCCCTGACAGTCAGAATACACAGTTGCACATTCTTTTCGGACTGTCAGATTGTATGATACAGCCTTCATGTATCCAAATTTCCTTATATATCAACGTCCTGATATTCTGATATTATTACCTGTTCTGCTTTCAGTTTATCCATATATTAATTAATATCATTACGAATTTTCGCACTATCTGGATACAGACAGCTTTGTCTGCATTTTAAATTCGAATATTAATTATCTGGAAAAAGTCTATCGTTTTGATTTAAGTTTTACCAGCACAATTTGTGGCAGAATGGAACAGTGACACATATGTCCCAAAAATATGTTTCCAGAATCATATGAGAACCGGAAGACTAGTAACTTGTAAAACAAACCGGAGTACAAATTCATCGGACATAATATCGGCAAAATGAATGCAAAGCTACAGATCGGCTCCCTGAACAGAATCCGTAAGATGCCAATCCCCCCCATGCATGGCGATACAACCGGCCCAATGCATGAAGGGTTACGCTTAAAGTACTTTTTTACATTATAGATTTTTGATAATAGAATCTGTACTTGATTCTATTATAGGATTAGGGTGTCAAAAGGTCACTGACTTTTGAAATATATTTGTACCTTGAAAACTTAACACGATGTATCAAATCACAACGAT
>CAQUWW010000069.1:0-5675 GCA_948896875.1 uncultured Acetatifactor sp.
ATGATACAGATGCTTCGGCAGAAAGAAGCCGGTTATTCTACCAATGAGGGGGAAATCCTGTTGTTTCAGGACACGACGAAAGAGCTGTTGAATACAATAGCGTCCCACGCTGAGACGGGGGCTTTCTCTACCTTTAAGATTTCCAGCTATCCGGCCAATTTTCTGAACGCCGGTCAGTGTATTTTTGCCGTGGATTCCACCGCAGGCGCCACCTGGATGGGCACGGATGCGCCTCTCGTGGATATCAGCGAAGACAAACTTGTGGAATTTGAGACGGAGGTTATGCCTATTCCGCAGTTTGATCCGGAGCATCCTCAAATGATCTCACAGGGACCTTCCGTCTGCATTTTTAATAAGAAGGATCCACAGGAAGTATTGGCCTCCTGGCTCTTTGTGCAGTATCTGCTGACGGATAAAGTCCAGATTGCCTATTCGAAAACGGAAGGGTATGTACCTGTCACCTCGAAAGCACAGAATTCCCTGGAGTATCAAGACTATCTGGCCGGATGCGGGAAGGACAATACCGAGCATTACGAGGTGAAAATCAAAGCGGCAAATCTGCTGTTAGCCAATACCGGCAATACCTTCGTCACGCCGGTGTTCAACGGATCGGCTTCCCTGCGGGACGCTGCAGGCCAGCTGATTGAGAGCACAGTGAAATCTGTTCGACGAAATCAGACCGTGGACGATGCCTATTTTGAAACTCTTTATGCGGATGTCACTTCCCGGTACAGATTGGATCAATTGGACAGCGGCGGAACAGGCTATGGCAAGGCAGAACTGGGACCGCTGCCCGAAACTTCGATTCTCCTTCTCTCCGTCCTGGGAGGGACCTGGATCCTGATTCTACTTTATGTATTTCGTCAGATCGGAAAAGCACGGAAAAGGAATGGTGATCAGATTTCCGGGTAAAAAGAAAAAACAGGTGATTTTTCTGTGCAAAAATTAAAATTTAAAGGGAAATTTGACTGATAAATAAGTAATAAATACTATTTGCTTTCTGAAATGTATCGTGTATAATTAGGTGAAACAAAAATCTATCTGTCACTGATCTTGAATTGTTATAGATAGCCTAAGAGGAGGAAATGAAAAATGAAAAAAATGACGGCATTATTTTTATCGCTGGCACTGGTGTTCACCTGTGTGGGCTGCGGTAATGAGGGCGGTGCGTCTTCCACCGGAGATGACACAAATGTAAGTGCGGAAAATTCCGAAGAGTCCAATGCGGGAACCGAAAATTCCGATACACCGGAAGAAAGCTCTTCCGCAGCAGACGACACTGCAGATACGAAATCCGAAGGCGTGATGACTTATGAAGAGTATGCGGCGGCCGCAGTGGATACAGAAGTGGTAATCGAGGCTTATGTACAGGCAAAGCAAGCCTGGTGGGAAGATAAGGCTACCGTTTATGCCCAGGATAAAGACGGCGCTTATTTCCTGTATGATATGGCCTGCTCAAAAGAAGACTATGAAAAACTGGTTCCCGGAACAAAGATCAAGGTAACCGGTTTTAAGGCGGAGTGGTCCGGTGAAGTGGAGATTATCGACGCTACCTTTGAAATTGAAGAGGGAAGCTACATAGCGGAAGCCATGGATGTCACAGCTCTCCTGGCAACGGACAGTCTCATTCAGCATCAGAACAAATTTGTAAGCTTCAAGGGAATGACTGTGGAAGCCTACACCGATGCGGATGGCAATGTGATGAAGGATGCGGATGGCAATGATGCGGCCTGGCTGTACAAATGGGATGGCTCCGGCCAGGACGGCGATGACCTGTATTTTAACGTTTCTCTGGATGGTCAGACCTATACCTTTACCGTGGAATCCTATCTCTGTGACAACACCACCGATGTTTATGCGGCGGTAAAGAACTTGAAGGTAGGCGACAAGATTGACATGGAAGGCTTCCTGTACTGGTATGAAGGAGTGAATCCTCATATTACTTCCGTGACAGCAGCTCAGTAAATCCCAGGCTAAGCTTAATCGGAATCCAAGATTCCTATCATAGAAAAGGACTGATAACGACGCTTCTATTCAACGTGTTATCAGTCTTTTTGCTTAGAAATCTTTGCTATATAAACTTATCCAGCTCCTCTTCTACCTCAGGCATTTTCTTCACCTTAGGCTCTCTGATTACTTTCCCTCTGGCAACCACCATGCTCAACCTGCGCAAGGCGGTCAGATCCTCCAGTGGATTCTTCTCGCATACAATAAAATCTGCACATTTTCCTGCCTCGATGCTTCCCGTTATATCTCCCAGGCCAAGGAGCTCCGCATTCCGTTTTGTAGCCGTATAGAGGGCAAAAGTCTTGGATACACCGCAGCATTTATGAAAATACTGAATCTCTCTCCACATGTCATAATGGGTGACATACGGACACCCTGTATCTGTGCCCAGCCCTACCGGAATATCATGTGCCAGACATTGTTTTGCACATTCGATGATACCGTCAAACACAACTCTTCCGTTATACTGACTCATCTCATCCGCATGGCTTATGGAAGGATCAAAAAGAGCATAGGGAAGGGCCGGGGAAAGAGTCGCCACATGTACGGCACCTTTTTCCTGAAACAGCCTCAGGATTTCTTCAGTGGGCTTCGCACCATGCTCTATGGTATCCACACCATTTTCCAGAGCAACGCGGATTCCCTCCGGACTCTCCACATGAGCGGCCACATGATATCCCAGCTTATGTGCCTCCTCGCAGGCTGCTTTCACGATAGCAGGAGACATTTTCAGCGCCCCCGGCTCTCCTTTTACCGTGGCATCCAGCACCCCTCCCGTAATCATTAATTTGATCAGATCCGGTTTATCTTTTGAAATTTTGCGGACGAAATTCACAGCCTCCTCAGGACTGGTGGCTTCATAGGCCAGAGAACCTGCCATATGCCCTCCTGGTACGGAGATTGCCATATTCCCGGCAAGAATACGAGGTCCCACTGCCTTTCCGGCAGAAATCAGATCTCTGATCCAGGTATCATAATATTCCACACCGCCCACGCTGCGGAAGGTAGTGACTCCGCTGAAAAGTTCCATGCGGCAGTAGACTTTATACATGTGTTCCATATACTTGCGGGTAAGCGGGTTTGCAGTGGCCAGCTTTACCATTTTCTTTGCGTCCATAGGTTTTTTCTGCGGCTTGCCGCTGGCAGGAATATGTACATGTAGATTGACCAGGCCGGGCAATAGATATTGACCTTTTAAGTCAACAATTTCGTATCCCTCCGGTATCATTTCCTCTTCCGGCAATATCTTTGTAATCCGCTCCTCTTCTACCAAAAGGGTATGACCGGATTTGGGCGTCATATATTCACTTCCATCCAGAAGGATTAAATTTGTAAAAGCCTGCTTCATCTTTTTGCTCCTTTTCTGCTCTTCTGCTCATTCAGGGCACAACATTCAATTCCTGTTATCTGTTTCACTGTTATGTTTCTATGTCCTTCTATTTCCCTGGTCAAAACAGATGCCGCATCCATAACGGGCCGCACCGCATCCCTGGCATTTCTGACTGCAGTTCTCCGAAATCTCTTCTCTCTGCGCTTTTTCCCACTCCCGTTTCAGGAATTCCTTTGTGACGCCGCAATCTATAAAATCCCAGGGAAGAATTTCATCCAGGGCTCTTTGCCTGTGAGTATAAAAGTCCACGGACAGACCACATTCTTCTATGGTTTCCAGCCATCTGTCATTGTGATAATATTCTCCCCAGGCATCATAGAAACTGCCCTTCTCATAGACTTTGCGGATAACCTGGCAGAGTCTCCTGTCCCCTCTGGCCAGAACCCCTTCCATGACGCTGGCATCGGCTTCATGCCAGTTGTATTTGATGCTTTTCTGGTTCAGCTGTTCTGAAATGGCGATTCGGGTTTGATAGGCTTTCTCCAGGAATTCCTCTTTGGTGCATTGCGCCGCCCATTGAAAGGGTGTAAAAGGCTTTGGCACAAAAAAGGAGGTGCTTGCCACAATCTGTACTCTGTTGCCGCCTCGCTTTTCCTTTGGAACCGTCTCAAAGTATGCGGCGGCAATTTTGTTGGAAAGCTCCGCGATCCCGCGAATATCTTCCTCCGTCTCCGTAGGCAGTCCCAGCATAAAATATAGCTTCACCCGGGACCAGCCTCCTTCAAATGCAAGGGTTGCTCCCTTGAGAATCGTTTCCTCAGTCAAACCCTTATTGATCACATTTCTCAGCCGCTGACTTCCGGCTTCCGGCGCAAAGGTGAGGCTGGACTTTTTCACATCCTGCACTTTGCTCATGACATCCAGAGAAAATGCGTCAATCCGCAGGGAAGGCAGGGAAATATTAATATGTTTTTTTCTGCACTCTTCTATGAGAAAGTCGATCAGTTCAGGAAGCTTTGAATAATCGCTGGAGCTTAAGGAACTCAGCGAGATTTCCTCCTGGCCTGTATTTTTCAACATTTCCATGGCGTATTGCTTCAACAATTCCACAGGCCGTTCCCGGACGGGACGATACAGCTGTCCGGCCTGGCAGAAGCGACATCCTCGGATACAGCCGCGCTGAATTTCCAATACGACTCGGTCCTGGGTCACCTTGATAAAGGGAACCACCGGTTTCATCGGATATGTGGTTTCCTCCATATCCGTGACAAGTTCCTTTCGGATAACGGCAGGTATTCCCTCTTCCACAGGAAAAAAGTGTTCAATTGTGCCATCTTCACGATAAGTGACATCATAAAAACGAGGTACATAAATTCCCGGAAGCCTGGCGGCACGACGCAAGAATTCCACCCTGCCCAGATGCTTTTCCCGACAGTCTTCATACAGGGAAATCAGCTCCCGGTATCTGGTCTCTCCTTCGCCTATATAAAACAGGTCAAAGAATTCGGCAAGAGGTTCCGGATTGTAGGTACAGGGCCCCCCGCCGATTACAATGGGACAATCTTCTCCCCGTTTGACGGCGCTTAAGGGAATCCGGGCCAAATCCAGTATCTGCAGAATATTTGTATAGCACATTTCATATTGGATGGTAATCCCCAGGAAATCAAAGTCCCTGACAGGATCCTGGGATTCCAGGGCAAACAGCGGAATCTGCTCTTTGCGCATCACTGCATCCAGATCTACCCATGGAGAAAATACCCTCTCACACCACACATCTTCCATGGAGTTGAACATATCATACAGAATCTGCAGTCCCAGATGTGACATGCCGATTTCATATACATCGGGAAAACACATAGCAAACCGCACTTGTATCTGTTCCTTATCCTTGACGACAGCATTCACTTCCTGTCCGATATAACGTTCCGGTTTTTCCACTTTCATCAGAATGTCATCTGTCAGAGCCAGCTTTTCTATCATAGCAGCACACCTTTGCAGCCTGCACATTTATTTTCCCCTGCAGGCCTCCTTCATTTTTTTGACCTCAGCTCCCGTGATCTCATGTTCAGAATACCGGGCCTGTTCATAAATTCCGGCCATACCGTCGGTTTCCAGCTTTTTCTCCCACTCCCTTGCGGTATGCAGTTCCGGTCGGGCCTGACTTTCCTCTGATGATATTTTCTTTTTATACAATCTCCGTACCCTCTCCCGATAAGAAAGGGCACTGAACAGGGACTGCCTTCTTTTTTCCACAGATTTTTCCAGTTCACAGGCTTCTCGCAGGTCAAAAGCTTCCTCCGTCTGTATGGCACTCCGTTCGGTATAACGAAGTTTTCTA
>CAQUWW010000069.1:5685-8361 GCA_948896875.1 uncultured Acetatifactor sp.
GAATCAGCTGAATCAACTTCGACAACAGCATAAGTATCCCAAAGACAATTCCGCAGTAGAAAGCCGCGATGAGCAGCTTTTCCAATACTGTCCAGAGCCAGAAAGGCTCTCCTCCCTCCGGAAGCGGCATCCCGCCCATCCCCTCGTTGGCCACAGGTTCTTCCATCGGGATCTCAGGCTCAGGTTCACCACCGTTATGCCTGGAGAAGAGAAATCGCAGGAAACGGAGGAAAAGGGCCTTCATCGGCTCTAAAATACCCGCAAGCCATTCAAACTGGGAACCCAGAAGCAGAAGAAGCGTACCCAGTGCGGTGTAGCCCAGCACCAGCCCCATACCGGAATGGAACATCTCCCTTGCGGGCAGAAAGCCGGCGCTGCTGTCATTCATGGCAAGAAAATTCAGATAATGATCTATGTAATAAATAATAAAATACAGGGCGATTCCCCCAATCAGCGGAAGGAGATAATAATTGTCCCAGCCCGGTGTCCCCTGATAGCGCTGAAGCAGGGCGGAAAGAGCCGATACCCCTACTGCCACGGGAAGCTGTACGCAGCCGGTGTACAGGGAATCATTTTTCAGCCTCAGAACAAGAGAATACAGCGCATATCCTGCCGCACAAAGGATCCAGATCGCCCTGTTCAGCAGAAAAGGAAAGGGAGCAAAAGCTGCCGCTACCACCACCGCCAGATGCAGAACTACAAGCGGGATAAGACGTTTTACTTTACAGCGCAGCAGGAAAAATACCGGCGGAAACAGGCCGCAGAAAAACCAGAATGCCAGACCGGGCTCTCCTGCCCCTACCATTTTCCTGGAAACTCCCATTGTAACAAGCAAAAACGGATAAAGCACCCAATGGTTCAAAATTTCCGTCAGAAATTCGTTCAGAATTCGAAGCCTTTTAATGTTCATAAATCACCTCTATGCTGCTCTCCAACGCAGGCGGCAGTTCCGGCTTATCTCCCTCCACAGTGGGATAAAACCATAGGAAAGGATTGCCCCTGTCCTGATATCTGGTCAGCAGCTCCACAAAATCATCGTACAGATTCGGCGCAACGAAATAAGTAAATGTTCCCTGTGCCTTTTGAAACAGAAGCTCTTCAAAATGTTCGGTAAAGTTTACCGGAGGATGTCCTGTGTCAATTCTTGCAAGGGCGCGATAAATGGTATCCATCTGCCCTTCTCCTGCTTTGGCCTTGACGGAAAGCGGACTGTGGGTTACGATGTCCACGCCATTTCCATGGCAGGATACCTGAATGCCTTGCTTTAAGAAAATCTGGCACAGCGCAGCTACAATACGCAGAGACATCTCCACAGAAGACTCTCTTTTCAAAATGTGATCATCCTGAATGTTGAAAAAAATCCTGACGCTTTTCAGGGAAGTATAATTTCGCTGATTTACCTTGAAATCCCCGGTTTTGGCAGTGGCCTTCCAGTTGATGCTTCGCATATCATCATAGGGCTGGTACTCCCGAATGCCTCTGTACTCAAAAGGATCCTCCAGGAGATGTCTCCTGGAAAGCATCTCTCCGTTCAGCTGAATCAGAGACTGACGCAGTCTGCCGCTGTCAAAAGGCCGGGGATACACATACAATTCTGTCCGCACAGTCTGTTCCGCAACCATCTGGGTCAGCAGGAAAAGGTCGGAAGCCACCAGGCTGATCTCGTCTATGGTATAATAGCCCCGCCTTCCCCCGGTAAATTTCAGGGTACGGGTCACTCTCTCCCCGCCGCCTATCCGGAAGACATCGTTGCGGTAATACTGGTCGGTAGTCCGCGATCCCTTTTGATTTCCGAACAGCAAATGTCGGTCTGTTTTAAATTTGACCTTCAGCATAGACAGGGGAAGTCGCTTTTTATTTTCAATGATTTCCTTCAGTTCTCCCTGCTCACCTTCAAAAATATGATCTGTTTCAAAATGAATGCGAACATTCAGATGTTTCAGCCAGAACTTTTCATAGAAATATTTCTGCAGCGTGAAAAGAAAGAAACCGATCAAACCAATTCCGATTATTTTTGTCATCTCTTAAATTCCTCAGTGGGCACAGGGGTGGACGCAATTATTTTCTCAATGAGCTTTACGGTTCCATCCGTACCGCCCGAACCGTACCCTAAAACAATACGATGTGCCAGCACAGGCACGGCCAGTGCTCTGATATCATCCGGAATACAATAGTCTCTTCCATCCAGCCAGGCATAAGCCTTCGCGCAACGAAGCAAGGCCAGATTTCCACGGGGACTGACGCCCAACACAATCTCCTCCCCCGTCCTGGTAGCCTCCACAATATCTACCATATATTCCCGTACGCTGGTATGTACAAATACTTTGTTGATCTCTGCTCTGGCCTGGGTAAGCTCCTCCAGGGTAAGCACGCTTTGCAATTCTGCCAGCGGTTCGTTTTCCATATACTTTTCCAGAATGGCCAGCTCTTCCACTCTGTCAGGAAGACCCATGGACAGCCGCATCATAAAGCGGTCCATCTGCGCTTCCGGCAGCGGAAAGGTTCCTGTGGTTTCCACAGGATTCTGAGTGGCAATGACAAAGAAAGGATCCCCCGGCGTATAGCTTTCTCCGTCGATCGTTACCTGACGCTCTTCCATACATTCCAGCAGGCCCGCCTGAGTCCTGGGAGTGGCCCGGTTGATTTCGTCGGCCAGAAGAATATTGGTAAATACCG
>CAQUWW010000069.1:8371-15348 GCA_948896875.1 uncultured Acetatifactor sp.
ATCCGGTGTAAACTGAATTCTGGCAAATTCGGCGCTGACACTTTTGGCCAGAGTCTTGGCCAGCTTTGTCTTACCCGTTCCCGGCACATCTTCCAGCAGCACATGTCCGTCCGCCAGCAGGGCCGTCAGAAGCAGCCTGACTGTCTGTTCCTTTCCTACAATTACTTTGGCGATATTGGAAAAAAGCTTTTCTCCAAATTCCTTCCCATTGCTTTCCATATAAAATATACCTCCTGTACAAATACTCCTTTGTAAGCATTTGTTTGTTTCTTTGCTTATTATTTTATCATATTGTGTCCCTGAATGCCATATTTTTAAATAAGCTTCTAAAACTCTTTTGAGGGATGTCAATGAGTGATGTGACAACAGAAAAGAAACTGCAGCTGGTTCAGCAGGTGCGCTCCAGATATCATGAAGATCAGTATGATATGTCCAACAGGGAAAGGCTCCTCTATGGAAAAACCAGCGTCACACCGGAGAAATTGGGATATACTGCTTATGATGAGCCTTATGGCAAAGGCACGCCCTCCGACGGAGAGCCCTTTACCTTTTTCAAACTGCGTCTCTGGATTGCATTATTTTTAGCGGTAGCAGTGATTGTCATGGATACCAATCAGATGAATGTGGCCGGAATCACCGCAGAAAAAATATTCCAGGCGATTTCGGCCGATTATGAGGAGGCCATCGAGGCATGGGTGGAGACGATTTCCCGCTGACACCGTGCTCTCTTGCGGCACTTTTTTATACTACAGGAAAGTTCTTCGCAAAAGTAACGCCAGCGAAGTTGCGGAGCAACTTCTAAGTGCCGTTCTTTTACGGCACTTTTTTACCGGTCTCCCGTAAGATAGGAACGAGCGTTCAGGAGCGTATCCTGTTTCTTCCCTGCAATGAAATAAAAATCCATCTGTCCCGCATTTTCCATATGAAGATAGGAACCATAGGCGGGAATGTCACAGAAAAACACCGGACAGGACGTTGCTGTGAGAATCCCATAGCCTTTGTCAGAAAGGAAAAAAGGCAGGCATTTTTCATAAGACAGATAACGGGCTGTGCCCCGCAGACCGATTCCTGCCTGTTCCTTCGGCCCGAAACCGTAGAGATGTTCTTCTTTCGTCAGTTTCAGAAAATTCCATATTTTCATTCCGCCGGTGGAAAGCTTTTCCAGCTGACGACATTCTTTGCCGCGCTCCTCCAGCAGCAGCTTCCTGTCCCTTGTCATATAACGGATGGATCCTGCGGCCTTGTCTATCTGCAGAGCCAGCTCATCTGTTGTCAGCTCCACTATGGAACCGGCATCCTTATACATCCAGAATTTTTCTGTCCGGTCGACTGCGATGCCGGGGTGTACCTTTTGGTCCGGCTGCATATCTCTGGCAAAGGTCACCCGGATAATGGCGCTTCCGATGGGACTGAGCCGCAAAATGCCATATCTGCTCTGGAGATAAAGACCGTCAGACTGCTTTGTAATCCAGCGGATGCCAAGGTCTATTTTGGAATGTCCCAGGGGACGCAGCTTTTCTGTGGGAGGGATATCTCCGAAAGCCGGCAAAAGGGTGTGGCAGCCGGTCAGCTTGTCCGGCTGCCGGGTTAACTTGGGCTGTGTTTTTTCCACAGTGGGTACCGACGCGGGCTGTGGGCTGTATAATCCGGTCAGAAAAGAACTGCCTGTTTTTTTGGCATTGGCAGAATGAATTGAGGCCCTCGGTCTTCTGGCATTGGCAGACTGCTTACCCTCTTCCGGTCTCTGTGAGATCATGACTCTGCTTTTTACTTTATTTTGCGGCACAGCGGACCTGGCTTCTTTGGAAGATGTGGAATCGCTTCCAAGCATGCTTTTCTCCCGACTTTCCGGAACGGGATCGGCAATCAGGCCCGTGAGTGCTCCCGTATGAAGTACACATAGCTCGTGAAGCGCCCTGGTGGCCGCCACATAGAGAAGCTTTGCGTGACCGTCATCCACAGGATACTCTTCTCTCGTGGGATCCAGAATCAGCACGGCGTCAAATTCCAGTCCCTTTGTGTATTCTACCGGCAGCACCATAATGCCTCTGCCAAATTCCGCTGTCTCCAGATCATGATCCATGATCTGAATATAGCGTCCCAGCTCTTTTGCAGCCCGGTCTGCCGCAGCCTGATTCCGACAGACAACCGCAATGGTATCAAACCCTTTTTTCATCCACTCTCCGCAGATATCCGCCGCCTTCCTGCCAAGGGTGTCTGATTTGCATTGTAAGGTTGCGACCGATTCGCCGTGGCGGATAATCGGTTCTATAGGATAGCTGGAAAATTGCCCATGATGCAGAATCCGGGTTGCGAAATCGGATATTTCCACTGTGTTGCGGTAGCTTTTTTTCAGGATGCCGAAGCTGTCCATAGGATCGGAAAGCAGAAGTTTTCTCAGTTCTTCCCAATCATTGAGTCCCAACCCGAAATGAATATTCTGGGATACATCTCCCATGACAGTATATGTACAGGCCTCAATACAGAAATGCAGCACCAGATAAGCCATCATGCCGAAATCCTGTGCTTCGTCAATCACAATGTGATGGGCTTCACTGATCACTTCCGTCTCCTTGATTCTCTTATAGAGATAGGCCAGGGCGGCCAGATCATAGACGTCAAATGCATGCTCCGGAATCTCCACAGCTTTTCCCCTGGCAATCTGTTGTCTCAGGAAATCGCCATATACTTCATAAATAGAGCCCTTCCATTCTCTGCCGCCATATCGACCGCGATAGGCTTTTAAAATGGCCTTTCGCTCCGCTTCCGTGTACTTGACGCCCTTGCCAAGGAATTCTTCTCTTATCTTGTTCATCAGACGCTCATTCAGCATATTGATTTTATTCTGCATGGAAACCTTCGGATTCTGTTGAATATACCGTTCCACCGCTTTTCCGTCTACCAGGAGCACCAGATTCCGGGGATCTGTCTCTTTTCCCTCTGTCCTGTCATAGACGCCTGCTTTCCCGTCTTTCAGCCCCTCTACAAATTGTCTTGGGTTGAGATAGATGGACTCCTTCAGAATTCCCTGCCATTCCAACGCATCACAATAGGATTTCAGATCCCGGAACCAGTCGGAAGTGCCTCGGATACTGTCACTTTGGCTGTTATGGGTACTCTTCCTGATCTGATATTTATGCTCATCCCACTCTTCATACAGCAGGCGGACAAAAAGCTGTTCCATGGTCATCTGACGCACACCATACACATCCAGATCAGGAAGTACCCCTGTAATATAATTCAAAAGGATCCGGTTACTGCCTACAATATAGAAATCGTCCGGTTTAAAACGCTCCGGATAATTATAGAGGATAAAGGAAATCCGATGCATGGCCACAGTGGTTTTGCCGGAACCGGCCACCCCTTGTACAATGATATTATGGTAGGGCGACTTGCGGATGATCTCGTTTTGCTCCTTCTGGATGGTGGCAACAATTTCATTCAGTACAGCCTCCTTGTTTTTGGCCAGATATTTTGTCAGAAGTTCATCGTTAGCCACCACCTCGCTGTCAAAATAATCCAACAGCCTTCCCTTCTCGATCTCATAGGTTCTTTTCAGCTTCAGATCGATGTTCACCTGCCTGCCGCCCGGCGCGGTATAACTGCATTTGCCGAGCCCATTCTCATAGTAGGCGCTGGCCACAGGCGCCCGCCAGTCTACTACTGCCTGGTGTGTGGCGTCTATGGAAATGCCTCCTTTTCCGATATAAAGGGATTCCTCTTTTTCCAATGCCTCATCATAGAAGTCAATTCTGCCAAAGTAAGGCTTCTCCCTGGCTTTTTCATTCCGTTCCAGAGCCCGTTTCATGTGATCGTGCAGCGTGAGACTGTTTTCCAGAAGGTTGATCAGCTCCGGATTGTCATCATGAAAGTGATCCAGCATCTCATCGATTTCGCCTCGCATTTTCCGTACCTGTTCTCCATAATTCTCCAGATTGTCACGGATCACGGAAAGCGTCTGTTCCAGAAAGGCTTCTTCGGCCTGACGGGAAGTTCCCTGTACTCTTCCTGTTTGACTCATTGGGTTTCTCCTTCCATTTCATATGGATTCCTATTCACTCCGTTCACAGTGTAACAGTTCAGACACTGAGCTGTTACTTCACAGTAACTATCAGTATACAGAAAATTAAAAATAATACTAGACTTTTCTTTTGTTTTTTGGTAAAGTGATATATAGAGTCGTGCCTGAAAAAAGCTATCGTTTTACGATAGCTTTTTGACGTTATTGTAGAATTCTGTTGTGATGCATTTTCTGACTGCCGAAATACTATTTGTCAAACTTATAAAACATTTCCGTTTCCCGGTTTCTGTATTCATGCTTCTCATAATATCCAATCAGACTTCCATTTTCTTCCCGCAGAGCAACCATATAGACATCCTTATTCTCTTTGGAATTATAGGAAGTATAAATCCTATTATGTTCCTGATCCTGTGCAAACCAGTCTACTATCTTACGAATCCTTTCCCTGGAAGCCGGGCCATGACAGTCAAGCAGACTTTTTCCCAAAAGCGCCGCACCGCCCCATTTTACATATCTTGTGACTGCGGCAGGATTCATATAGATGATCTCATGTTTTAGATTACAGATGACGACGGCGCATCGGTCCGCTTCCACCATACTTTTCAGGTAGGGATATAAATCCAGATTCCTTGTATCTGACATACGCTTTCTCCTTTGCTTACTACTTCCAAATTCCATCTGACGAGGGACTTTGGTATAATGTAAAACAAGCTGAAAGGCCCATTGTCTTTCAGCTTGTTTTTCCTATCAGCAAGTACCTCCGCAGAGAATTTAATGATTGGTAAATTCCATATAAGAATTAATGCTGTTCATTGTAAGCATGTGCCAGCTGATTCATATTTTTGATCAGGATATGCATAGCTACAAAGGGTCCGATTCCACAAACGAATGAACCAAAAATCAGCCAAAGCAATACGGTAGTACCATTCTCGCTAAAGGTAAGTCCGTAGCGGGAAGCATTTTCTGCCAGTCTGTTTCCAAGGCTATAGTACCAGAACCAACCATAAATTCCGCAGGTGACAAATGACAACAGAATAAAGGCCACAAGCCCGGGAGTTTCCTTGCCGTCTCCGGCGCAGACGGTATTTGCATCCTGTGCCATTGTATAGAGAAAATAATAACTATAAATTCCACAGGTAATAATTGACAAAATAATGTACATCGCTAACGTACGATCCTCTTTAACTCTCATTTTTCCCTCCATTTTGTTCTGCAATGTCTTTTGAGACTTGCTGATTTCGTCGCGCATTTTCCCCGCCTCACAGAGAAGCTCCTCCTGGAATGTGCGTCTTTACATAATGCCATATTCGGACAAAGATCCCTGATTTCAAGTCCGCAACAACTATAGTATCTTCCGGCTGAAACATGCGCACCAGATATACAGCGGCAAAACAGAGTATCACTGTCCAGATTATGCCTTTTTGGAGCTTTCCGGGAACTTTTGTCCAGAACAGGAAAAGCAGTACCAGAAAAGGCAGCATCCAAAATAATGGATGATAATAAAACGCTTTGTCGAACTGAAACTGCAGCGCATAAAAAAGCGCTCTCGTCATTCCGCATCCCGCGCAGCTGATTCCGGTCAACCATCGAATCGGACAACCGATTCCGCTAATCGTGGTAAACAGCAGGACGAGTCCCAGTCCGGTCAGAAGAATAACTGTTTCTTTCAGTCTCTTCAAGATATTCACCAACCACAAAATAAATTACTTGCCATAAGTATCCTAGCACAATTCCATCGTGTTTTTAATTATTTTTTAGAACTTTTAAATGAAATCTTAAGTTTTTTCCCGAAAAATTTGGGGATTTTATAATTTCTTCATATTTCAGCGATTAGCCAATTCTATCATGATTTCTTCCCAGCTCACATTTTTTTCTACCATCAGGACCATCATGTGATAGAGGAAATCGCTCATCTCATACTTTACCTCGTTTGTACCCGGATTTTTGGCGGCAATTACAATTTCCGTGGCTTCCTCTCCCATTTTTTTCAGAATCTTATCCAACCCTTTTTCAAAGAGATAATTCGTATACGATCCCTCTTTCGGATGAACTTTTCTGTCCTTGATCACGTCAAGAACCTCCTCCAGAACCTGCAGCGGATTCGAAGTTTCCTCATAGTCCTTTTTGGTAATCTCATTGAAGAAACAGCTTCTGGCCCCTGTGTGGCAGGCGGCGCCAACCTGAGAAACCTTTGCAAGGATGGTATCCATATCGCAGTCTGCAGTCAGACTTTTCACATATTGAAAATGACCGCTGGTCTCCCCTTTCAGCCAGAGGGTTCTGCGGCTTCTGCTGTAATAAGTCATTCTGCCGGACTGAATTGTCTGCTCATAAGCTTCCTCGTTCATATAAGCCATCATCAGCACTTCCCGGGTCCTGTAATCCTGTACGATGACAGGAACCAGCCCGGCACTGTTTTTCTTAAAATCCGCCCATTGATAAGCGGCTTCAAAAGTTTCCACCAGAATATCATTCTCCTTACATAGTTTCTTCAGGGCAGGAATCTCTTTATAATTGTCATTTATGGTATTCCCGGTAACACCGCAGACATTTTCATAAGAAAATATTTCCATCAGCTTGTTCAGGGCAATCTGGTTTACCTGCACAATAAAGGGCAGCTGCGTCACAGCTTCTGTCTCTCTGATCTGATGTGGGTTGAGCAGAAGAAGTCCTGAAACATACTTTTCCAGCACCTCGATTCCGGGTGCAATTTCGTCTACTGTTTCATAGGCGGCCAGAATTTTATCTCTGCCGAATTTCAGGGAAACTTCTTCCGTGATCGCCACATTGCTCTCCTGACGATAATCAAGAATTGCCCGTCTGCAGCCCGCATAGAGCAGCTTTTTCACATCCTCCATCCGTTTGATATGACCGGTTCCCATGACGTCCATTTCTGCATTCCCACAGATTTCCTTTATGATATCCAATGCTGCTTCCTGTTCCTCGTCGGTGTCAG
>CAQUWW010000070.1:0-4575 GCA_948896875.1 uncultured Acetatifactor sp.
TAGTTTTCACCGTATTCATCTGTGACCAGACGGTGAATGACAGAAATTCTGTTACTTTGTTTTGCACCCATAGAAAGCTCCTTTTCAAATTAGACAAAACATATTGTTCGATCTTTATCATACCCCGCCTGAAGAACAAAATCAAGCTTAATCAAAAGACAACACACAAAATTTCTAATATGAATGCCATTGTGTATCCAAAGGAGGCTGTTCCGTTCCCTTCGTCAGATAAAACCGGTCATACCGCATGCCCGAAGCAAGCGCATATATCCGGAGCACATGCTCCCCCTCTTCCAGGTCCAGACAGCATGCAGGTACCCAGCGGTAAATCTGCTCTGCCTCGTATCTCCACAGGCCGCCGTTTTCATACAGTCGTTCTCCGGAAAACATCTCCCCGTCTACTCCAACAGAGAAAAAGCCTTCTTCCAGCACATTGAACTTTGACAACATCCACAGGGTATAGCTGCCGCCCGTGCAAAGCAGACGGTAGTTCAGGCTGGGAGCCTCCTTCCCCTGCCAGCGCTGCTTTGGTTTGCGGATATACATGGCAAGTCCGCTTCTTCCGTAGGACTCACTGGCGCAGTAACGCCACAGCGGAGCCCGTTCCTGCGTCCACGCGAATCTGCTCCCTGCCAGCACAGAAGCGGCATCAATACGAATATTATTGTCCTTTTCCGTAAAAATCTGCTGTCCCTGTGTCAGATACCAGACAGGCTCCACCGTCTCTCCATACCGCTCCGGCAGCACTTCCCTGCAGGTCACGGTAAGGGAATCCACATTCTTTTTACGATCCGCATAATAGACCGGCCTGGGCGACAGGCTGATATTACCGTAAAACTCCCGACACCACCTGCTCATATTCCATTCCTCCGGCAGTGCCTGGGGTCCTGGAATCCCTGCCAGATTGTTCTCCTTCCTGGACTTCGTATAAACGACCAGCCTGGAAAAGGCAAAATATCTGTCAATGGCCCACACAGAAAGTCTGTGCATACCCGGCTGTCCCACATGCAGCTTCAGATACAGCCTGTCCACATTGTTCAACACGTTTTCTTTCCAGCTCCCTCTCCACTCATCATTGGACAGAGACTCCACCACCTGCAGGGGTTCATCGTCCAGAGCGATACCGAGGCGCAGCCTGCCCACGGAATTCAGCGACGGAAAACGATGAATTTCCAGAAAGGCCTCTCCCCGGCTAAATGTGAAAAAGCTGCAGCACAGAGGTTGTGTGTCCCCAATCTCTTCCGGCTCATGCTGTACACAGGCCTCCAGCAGGCTGCCCTGCATACGGCCAAGCCTGGGAATCAGGCGAAACTGTTGCATTCCGTTCTGCCGGAATTCGGAATGTGCTTCTGTATTCTCCCATGACTCGGAAATTCCTCCCGTCAGGGTCATCCGACCGGCTTCCAGCACTATCAGCCCGTCTTCTTCTATGGCTGTGCTGCCGGCTTCCGCGGCACAGCCAACAGCCAACGTCCTGACAGGAATCCTCCACTGACTGCCGTCATCCACATTCTCCACCAGAATCTCCCCTTCCCGGTTCCCGGAAATATCCCGCACCCGGAGGAGAATTCTTTTTTCCCTCTGAATCACTGCCCGGGTTTCGGAAAGCTCCACCCACTGTGGAGCCTGAATCCGCACCGTAAACTGCCCTGTTCCCTGATTTCCGATTTCAATCCATTTCTCCCTGGATACATATCTCTCACCAGGAATGCTTCTCTCCTTAAGAACGCATTTCTCACCGGAAATACCTCTCTCACCGGGCACGCATCCCTCCCCGGGAACAACGAAGCAGATTTCCTTCTCTTCATTCCATATATCCACCCGCATGGAAGGCGCACCCTCTACCTTCAAAGGCGGCGTGCATACCGGCATCATAGCCGCCCTGGGAGGCGGAAATCCCTCCGGATTCAGAATCCCCTTCCACTTTCCGCCACTCATAATGTGATTGTAATAATACAGCATCCGTCTGCGGGAGTCTTCCGCCTCTCCGGATTTTGCTGTGTAAAAAGCAGCCGCCTGCATATTGCCTCTGTCGTACATCAGGGTGCTTCTGTCCCCATAATAGTAGGCCAGGTTTGTGAAATAAGCCGCGTGAATCCGCATCAGCACCAGCTGATAAAAGGCATCCTTATCCTCCTTTGGCATTGCCGTATACAGGGCGTTGCCTTTGCGGAACATTTCCTCGTACCGATGGATACGCACCGCCGCTTCATCTCCGTAAGCAGTCTGAGAAAAGGCGTCATAGTCCATATTTTCTATTTTCCGTACATTAGTTAACTGTGAGAAGTCGTTGAGCAGCAGTGAAACTTCCCTTCCAAGTGTCTTTCCTTCTTTCCGGGCACTCTCCTCCCCTCCACAAAAGGTACGGTTTATCCAGTCTTCCGTAAAGGCTTCCACATTCTCCGTCAATGCTCCCGGCTTCCCGATTTCCCAGGCAAGCCTTAAGAAAAAAGTAATCTCCTGTTCAAGCGGCTTCATGGCGCCGCTGTTGAGCACCCACAATTTCCGGATTCCCTCGTTCCAGGCCTTCTGCAGCTCATTTCGTGTATGGGCCAGCGGGATGGAGCAGAGAAACACATAAGACATACTGGGCGGGGCCCAATAGGAATTATGATAATAGATGCCATTGCCGCCTCTGCGCTGTTTCTCCGTCTCCGAAGGGTAACGCCGGATATAGCCATAGTTGTCATTGGCCCAGACCAATGTCATATCCTCCGGAATCTTCAGGCCGTTATCATACAGCTCCAGCACTTCTTTATAAGGGATAAAGGTCATCATGGGAAGTGCGGCATCCTTACTTTCCGCGCTGTCGCTCTCCTCGGACCGCCTCGCAAGTGTCTCCCTCAGGATCTCTCTCTGATCCGCAATAATCTGCTCCAGCAGCGCCACTTTTGCAGCCCGGATTTCCTCCTCTGATTTCCCTTCAAGACCTTTCGTCTCAAAGCCGGAATCATGGATACCCCGCATTCCCAGGGTATAGCACACCTCATAGTCCCGGTTCTGCTCCACACTCTCCCGCCAGTATTCCTTCAGGATTTCCCGGTTCCTGCCCTCCACAGAATAATCGTAAACCGCATCCTGGTACCCCTTCCTCTGAATCCAGGGCTTCCACTCCCGATTGTTGGAGCGCATCAGCATATCGCAGTGGGATGTTCCCACCACAATTCCCATCCTTTCCGCCAGAGCGCCGTTCTCAGGCGTCTGATTGAAGGAATTCACATGCATGGCCGGCCAGATATAATTTGCCCGAAGCCGCAGTAACAGTTCGAAAATCTTCTCATAGCTTTTCACGCCGATGGTGGGCTCGCCCATATAATTCTGCACCCAGGCTTCCAATTCCTCCTCATCATTGATGAAGATTCCCCGGTACTCCACCGATGGCCAGTCAGTGAGACAATACCCTTCCTCCAGGGAGAAGGCCTGCTTACTCTTCACAGGCACATCCGCGAAAAAATACCAGGGTGACACGCCCAGCTGCTCACAGAATGTGTAAATTCCGTAAGTCGTGCCCCTCCGGTCTGTTCCCCTGATAAAAAGCACTCCATTTTCAACCTTGAGCTGGAAAGCTTCCTTCCTTAGCCGTCCTTTCTCCTCCCGCATGGCATCCGGAACGGTACAGGATACGTTTTCCTTTTTTCCCTTCCCTGTGAGGGTCTGAATCACAATCACTGACTCCTGTCCCTGTGTCCAGAAATCCTCGGTCAAAGGAATCTCCTCCTGCTGTACCTCCGCATCCGGGAACACCTTCCGCAAATCTCTCTCCAGATTGGCAACGGCAATCCTCACCGCCTCCGGTTCTGTGCTGCCACTGTAGATCCTTACGTTTCCTCCTGAACGAATTTCAAAACTCATATTCTCTTCTATTCCTTTCTCTTCCAGTTACCCCACGTCTGCCTTTTTTCCTCCTGGACAGACCTGTAGTCACCCTGGCTTTCGTTGAATCCATTTTCCCAACAGTTCAGCTGTCTTTCTAAGCTTTCCGTCCCTGCTTCATCACATAATCGGCCATGGCGGCTCCTGCCGCCCTCCCCACAGAATACTTCTCCCTTTTTCTCAGGACGCTTCCCCTTCCCTCAATGTCCATATTCCGCCAGAATCTCATTTGCTCTCTGACGAAATTCCGCGGCCGCTTCCTCTCCGGTGAGCACATCATAGAAGAAAGCATTGGCAGTCTCGGAAAACGCATCATTGATTCCCTCCACTCCCGCCGGCTCCGGCGGAGGCGTCTCCCCGCACAGAGCCGCAGCCTCGTCGGTAAAGCGGAACATTTCCTGCTCTACCTCCTCCAGCAGATCTCCCTCCAGAAGCCTGTCCCGCACTTCTTTTGAAATCGGTACCCCTCGTTCTCCTCTCAAAATGGCGTTGGCCTCGGGAGAATTCAGGAAAAAGTCGATAAATCGCGCACATTCTTCCTTTACTTCGGAGGTCTCCGCTATGGACCAGAACATACCCGGCTTCATCCACAGGCCCGGTTCCTTTCCCTCCTCCGCCAGCGGCGGTGTCACAATCTTCAGCCCGGAATTGACATGGCTCACCTTCACGGCAAAATTATTCCACTCCTGCATCATGCCACAT
>CAQUWW010000070.1:4585-5685 GCA_948896875.1 uncultured Acetatifactor sp.
AGGGCCGCCCAGCTTTCGGATGCCGGCGCTGCCCCCGCATCCATCAGTTCCTTGAACAGTGTCAGATACTCCACATAAAGAGCGTCATTCTCATATCCCAGCGACTTCTCATCCTCCGAAAAAAGCTTCTCCCCCTGCTGGCGCAGCCAATATTGAAACAGATTCATATCCAGAACCGGTGTCATGGCCACCCCATACTTTCCCGTCTGCGCCCTGATTTTCCTGCAGATTTCCGAAAAATCTGTCCAGGTCCAGTCAGACTCCGGATAGGGAATCCCCGCACTGTCAAAAACTGCCGGATTATAGACCATGGACAGCAGAGAAATCCCTGTGGCCATACCTTTAAGCTTCCCGCCAATCCGGCCGCTGCCCAGAATGTTCTCATCCATTCCTTCCGTTCGAATGGTTCCATTCTCCACATAGGGCGTAAGATCAGCCAGCGAGCCATTTTCCGAATAGGTCTTGATATACTGATAATCCATCTGTAACAGATCAGGCATATTCCCCCTGGCTGTCTCCAGAGAAATCCACTCAAAATAATCATCCCAGGAGAAGGAAAGTGTCTCAAAGGCCACCTCCGGATGCATGGAAGAATACAGCTCCAGTATCTGCCCTGTCATCTCCTGCCGCTCTTCCCCGCCCCACCAGGCAATTCGTATGGTCACCGGTTCCTCCGTCCGGTCATTCAACTCCTCGTGCATCTGAGTTCTTCCGCATCCGCAGATATGCACCGTCAAACAAAGCAATAGGAGCACCGCTCTGTGCCTGCGTTTCCTATCCAATCCTTCTTCCTCCTCGCTGCGTTCCCATCCCCGACATTCTGTCGCAGAGTTATGCTCCACGACGGTTCTCACTTAAAATCACCGATTTTCTGCACCCCGCTTTACATTATCTCGATTCTCTGCTTCCCGCTGTGCATGATCTCGCTTCTCCGCGTCCCGCTGTACGTTATCCCGGTACTCGCTGGGTGTCATCCCTGTGCTCTTCTTAAATAGTTTGGAAAAATACTGGCCGTCCGAGGCATAGCCCGTCATCTCGGATACTGCGTAGACCATGAGGTCCGGCTCCAGCTGCATGAGCTGCTCCGCCGCGGAAATTCT
>CAQUWW010000070.1:5695-15335 GCA_948896875.1 uncultured Acetatifactor sp.
TGATGTCCAGCAGAAATTTCGTGAACTTTTTCCCGCTCATTTTCTGGAAAAATCTGCCGAAATAATCTTCATTTACATACAATATCTCCTTCGCCAGATAATGAAGACTCAGCTTCTGATCCTGAAAATGACGGTATATTTCTTCCAGTGCTTCCAGATACCGTTGTTTTTCCCTGTCATGGCCGCCAGGAGCTTCCGTGCTGCTGTCCCCTGTCCCTTTCGCTGTATTTCTCCAGATCTGTCCGGCTGCGGCAACCATCAGAGACTGTCCGCTCTCATCTTCCATGCACGCCTCATCCGCCTTCAATCCCGCTCCACACAGATAACGGATCAGCCAGTCCATGCGCACCTTTTTTTCTGCCAGTGAGAATCCTCTCTTCTGCATCCGCAGGAAGGTAATCTGCAGGGACTGCAGCAGCTCCGCATAATCCACAGTCCAGCCCACCACCGAAAAATCCACCAGCAGCTCCATATCCTGCTTCTTCCCTTTCAGCATCCCGTAATGCAGAAGAGGCTCTCTTTTCAGCTCCTCCCCAATTCGGAACAGTTCTTCTGTCTGCCCATAGAGTTCCGAAAGCGCCTCTATGGATCCGCTGCCGCTCAGTGCCGCACGGATGGTGTCTTTTCGGATTCTCGAAAATTCCCTCTCAATTCTGCGCACTATACGGAGCAGGACCTCCGGCTGTGCATTGGAGATCAGAATCATTGCATCATTGTGGACTACGGTGGACACATAGGCCTGCAGATTCTGATTTTCCAGCAGTTCCTCCAGCATATTGCCCAGCACAAATTCTTCCAGTCCATTGAAGGATTCCTCGCTGCGAAAGGCCAGAAGCTTTACCTGCTCCGGCAGCGTTTCCCCGGGAGAAATCTCAAACAGCTGCTCTGCCTTTCCATCCTCTCTGTTCAGAAGCAGATTCCGGAAAAGCTGTTTTCTGGCCTGAGGTGCCACCTGCTCAAAATACGTCTCTCTGCGCTTTTGTTCCCGCTTTGCCTCCACATCCAGCTTGACTTTCCGGATTGCCTCCACAATGCGTTCCTCATTACAGGGCTTCAGGATGTAATGCCTCACTCCCTGTTCCATGGCTTTGGAGGTGTAAGCGTATTCCCCGTAACCGGAAAGCACTGCAAATTCTATCTCCGGATAGGCTTCCCGCACCTTTTGAATCAGCTCGATGCCGTCCATGACCGGCATTTTGATATCAGTCAGAATAATGTCCGGCTGGAGAGCCCGTATTTTCTCAAATCCATCCAGACCATTCCAGGCCGTGCCCACTATCTCTATATCATACTGTGCCCAGTCAATAAGCTGTGCCATTCCTTCCCGCTCAAATTCTTCGTCATCTACAATCAGAAGTCTGTACATCCAAACCACCTTTTCTATAGAATCTCCCTTTAGCCAGGGGGTGTCTTTGTTCGTCTGGGCGCCGGCCGCTTCGGAATCCGAATCCGCACCGTGGTTCCCGAACCCGGGGCACTGTCCACGGAGAATTCGCTCTCCTCAAACAAAATATTGAGCCTCTCCCGAATATTGGCAAGTCCGATTCCGTTTCCCTTCGGTACCACGGTTCCGTCTCTGACCGCCTGCAGAGTCTCCGCGTTCATTCCGGGTCCTGTGTCGGAGACCTCATACAGAATAGAATCCTCCGTCTCCCGGACACTCACCCGGACAGTACATTTTTCCAGAGACTCTTCGATTCCATGACAGATGGAATTCTCCACCAGCGGCTGTAGAATCATTCTGGGTGTCAGATACTCTCCCAGCTTTCCGTCCTTTTCCACCAGGAATTCCGCCCGGCTTTTGTACCGATAGGTCTGAATGGCCATATAGCCCTCCACAGAGGCTGTCTCTTCCTCTACGGTGGCGAAAGGCTCGTCCGTAAACGCGGACCGCAGAAGATTCCCGAATTCCATAATCAGCCTGCTGACTTCATCATCTTTCTTCCATTTCACCATCCAGTTGATGGTATTCAGCGTATTATATATAAAATGGGGATTAATCTGGGCCCGAAGCATCCGATAGCTGGTATCCTTTAAAAGAATCTGCTTCTCATAATTCTCATGAATCAGCTCGTTGATCCGACTCAGCATTGTATCAAACTCCCGCTGCAGCTGTCCGGTCTCGTCTCCTCTGTTATCCAGTGTCAGATATTTCCTGGCCCCCTCAAAATCCCCTGTCTCCACAATCTGCATGGATTTTGTCAGTTCGTTCAGAGGTCTCGTGATGTTCCTGATGAGCCTCCGCATTCCCACGGCAAACAGAACCGCCAGAATTGCAGTGGCCGTCAGCAGAAGTATTCTCACGAATCGGATCTGTCCATAGATTTCCGTGTAGGGAAACACATTGGCATACATCCAACCGGTGGCCCTGGAATACAGATAACATACAAAATACCGCTCTCTGCCTGCCCGGACGATTCTGTAGCCTTTCCCCTCCTGATACGGGGGAAGAGCAATTCCCTCCGCTCCCTCATCCTGATAAATCGTCCAGCTGTCATTATAGACAGAAAGACTTGCGTGCTCCGCCTCCAGATTCTGCACGTTCCTGCTGATGATTCCCGCCACATCGCAGCTCAATATCAGCGTTCCCAGATGAGTCAGCCGGGCATTCTCCTTCTCCAGAATGTTTCTCCCCGCCAGAAAATATTCCCATGCTTCATCCGGGTCTCTGGTGATGCAGCCTCCTCTGGCGGCAAGCAACGGCTCTGCCAGCTCCTCCTTCACCTGATCCGGCAGATGCTGCGCACGGACCCCCATAATCATATCCGCCTGCTTTCCGTCATAATAAGCCGCACTTTTCACATTGCGGTTCCCATTGATTTTGGAATTGATCAGTTCCCGCAAATTCAACAGTCCCAGAGAATAAGCCGCGTTGGGTTCCACATATTTTACCAGCTCCGCCAGTTGCTCCTGGATGTCGTCATCCATAGCGATTTCAGCACTCAGCGTCCGGATTTCATCCAGGGAACGGTTCACTTCCTGGGTAAAGTAGTCCAGCTCCTGCAGAGATTTTTCATAAAGTTTCTCATCATATATATTGAGACAGATCTGCAATACAGTCTGAGAGACGACGCAGAAAATGACCAGGAACAGGATAAATGCAATGGTCACTTTTCCTGCCAGTGTACAGTCAGCATATCTTTGCCTTATCTTCTCCCACATATCTGGCTGTTCTCCTTTTAAAGCAAGTCCCGGGCACTTGACTCTGCCCTTTGCGAATGTCGTACCGTGTACGCAAGTCCCGGGCAGAGACCCGAACCCCAAGGGCAGGGGTCCGGGTTCGCTTCGCTCGTCAAATCCCCGAATAATCATCTGCCCGTGCAGGCACGGCAGATGCTTCTCCGGGCACTTGACTCTGCCCTTTGCGGATATTATAGCATGTGCGTAAACAAAATACCATATTGTCGAAAAAGGCTGCCGTCAAATCAGCAGCCTTTTTCAGGTTTCTTTTCACAGTCCGTTTTATTCCAGTTCCATGGTATCGATTGCGCTCTGGTAAACGCTTACATAATCTGCCACCTTCATGCCGTCGAACATGGACACAAATGCATTCCAGCTTTCATCCGTCACACCGTCTGTGATGAACGTTGCCATATATTCTTTCACGGCATTGTTGATGTCGGTCTCCACCAGCGCATTGGCCTGAAGCTGCTCGGAGGTCAGCGGCGCCATGTCGATATAATCGTTGGAGTACTTCTGCATGATTCCTGCGCTCTCATAGGTCTGGCAGTACTGGGTCTTCTCAATTCTCTGCTCCGGCCACTGGAACACGGAGTCAATGTATTTGCCCGGTCCGAAGAACAGCGTATTGCAATCCAGGAAGTTCTTGATATCGATATCTCCCATCATCAGGGTCTGAACCTTGCCATTCTCGTCATACTTCCAGCCGGTGCCGTCCGCAGCATCCTTTTCACCATAATACAGGGAATACATAGTCTCTGTCTCCATCATGGCATCCAGCAGGCGCAGTGTCTCAGGCACATGCTGATTGGTTGTGGTGATATATGCGCCGGGCTTAGCCTTCTCAATGGATCGATACATACACGCGCCCTGGTCGCCGGGGGTATACAGAGTACAGGTGGCTGTCACACCGTCATCAAAGCCCATGGCTTTCAGTCTCCAGGCAGTGAAGAATCCGGACTTATCTTCCTTAAATTTGGTCTCCACTGTGTTCTGGTCCTGAGAAATCATCTCCGGATCCGTCAGTTCCTCCTCATAGCAGGTATGGAGCCATTCCAGACATTTGCGGAAGCCGTCCTGGGTAGGTGCAAACTGCACTTTCTTGTCATTGTCAAGGTAAATCCACTTGTTTCCTGCAGGTACTCCGAACATTGGCAGCATGTAGCGCACACCATAATAGCCATTGTCCAGACTCATCTCCAGCGGAACCTCATCGGAAGCATCCCCGTTTCCATTGGCATCCTGTGCTTTAAATGCCCGGAGCACATCCGTAAGCTCCTCCACATTGGTGGGCATCTCCAGATTCAGATTTTCCAGCCATGCCTGATTGATAAAGAAGTGAGCCGGTGTATTGATGTACTGTCCCACCATATATCCGATGGAATAGATATTTCCGTCAGATGCCGCCAGCGCCTCGCAGGGGTCCGCATCCTCAGCCGCTCTTCTCTCCGTATAGTTTGGCATATACTTGCTGGTCAGGTCATCGTTCAGGGGAATCAGAAGCTGCTGGGATACCCCGTACTCCTCCTGATCCACTTCCGTATTGGGTGTAATGATAATGTCCGGATACTCGCCGGATGCGAACATCAGATTCAGCTTGGTAGGCCAGTCCGTTCCCTTTATCACCTCCCACTCCAGGTGAATGCCTGTCTGCTCCTCCAGTCGCTGGATGGCAGGCATCTCGGAAGGATCCGTCAGGGAATCCACGTCACGGATTCCCTGCATCACCTTCAACGTGATGGGTTCATTGACGATAGGGAATCCCGTTTCATTAAAGTTCGAAGCATCTCCGCCACTTTCCCCGCCGGCACTGCCCTGTCCTTCCGCTACACTGCCTCCTCCGGACGAACCGGCAGAGGCCGGATCCGTGTTTCCACAGCCTGCCAGTGACGATACCGCCAGCGTAGCAGTCAACATCATTGCAATTGTTTTCTTCTTCATGATAACCTCCTTATTGGTATCTGTATTTTTGACATTCTATAGGGAAAGCAGGACCACTACATTACTGTAGCCGCTGCTTTTACCGCTTTCTCTAACCTTTCAGGGACCCAATCATAACGCCCTTTTCAAAATATTTCTGCATGAATCCGTACAGGATGACCACCGGGCCGGTAGCCACTACGATGATACAGTATTTCGCCACCTGTGCCACCTTCATGGCCTCCGCCATGGACGCCATGTCGTCTGCCATAGTCATCATATAGTCTCCCGACTTATCCACCTGCAGGGTGGCAAGGATTTCCCGAAGCACGGTCTGCAGAGGATACAGGCTGCGGTCCCGCAGATACACCAGCCCCGTAAAGTAATCATTCCATTTCGCCACGCCATAGTACACTGCCAACACTGCAATAATCGTCTTGCTCAGAGGCAGCACGACCTTGCCAAAGTAGGAGAAATGGCTGGCACCGTCTATCATGGAAGCCTCATACAGCTCGTGTGGAATGCTGGTCTGAATAAATGTCCTGGCCACCATCAGGTTCCAGACGCTCACGCTTCCCATCAGGATTACCACCAGAGGCGTATTGTAAAGCCCCAGATCCCGCATGGTCAGGAAGGTGGGAATCAGCCCGCCCCCGAAGAACATTGTGAAGACGAAAAACAGATTGAACAGCGCCTTCCCCTTGAATTTGGGTCTGGAAAGCACATAGGCCCCCAAAAGTGTCACCATGATACTCAACACCACACTGCTGAACGTATACAGAAGAGAGTTCCCATACGAGCGGATCAGCTCGTTATATTTGAATACTGCCTCATATCCTCTCATGGAGATGCCTACCGGATGCCATACCACCTCGCCCCGAACGATGGCGTCCGGATCGGAAATGGAGGCTATCACCACCAGATACAGCGGATACAGAATGACGAACATGATAATGATCCAAAATAATGCGTTTACGATTCTGAATATTCGGTTGCTTTTACTCAGCTTTTTCTTGCCCGGCCTGACGGACACTGATGCACTTTTCGCCATAGATAACATTCCTCCTCTTCCTTAAAACAATCCCACATCCGTGGCTTTCTTGGATATTCTATTGACAGCCATAATCAGAATAAAATTGATGACATTGATAAACAATCCGATGGCCGCCGTGTAGGAGAACTGCCCGCTCCCCAGACCTACATTGTAGACATAGACGCCAATGATGTCCGAGGTGGGAATATTGCCTGCCGTCTGCATGACCAGAGCCTTCTCCGTATTGCTTCCCAGCAGTTTTCCGCAGTCCAGCACCAGAACCATCATAATGGTGGGCAACAGGCTTGGAAAGTCTATGTAACGAATCTTCTGCCAGATACTGGCTCCGTCAATCTCCGCCGCCTCATATAGAGATGTATCCACACCCGCCAGCGCCGCAATAAAGAGGATGGTACTGTATCCCGCTCCCTGCCAGATGCTGGAGATGATATAGATTGGCCGGAATGCTCCGGCGCTGGACATATAATCCACTGCCTTCAGTCCCATCCAACCCCGCACTGTATTGAAGATACCGCTTGTGGGGGACAGGAAGATGTAAAGCATACCTGCAAGTACCACTGTAGAGATGAAATACGGCACATAGATGGTAGTCTGAATTCCCCGCTTTAATTTGTCGTTCCGGATCTGGTTCAGCATAATTGCCATGATAATCGGGATCGGAAAACCCCAGATCAGATTCTCCAGATTCAGAATCAATGTATTGGCCAGAAGTCTGACAAAGTAATAGGCATCGAAGAAAGCTTTGAAATGCTTGAAGCCCACCCAGGGACTTCCATTGATGCCCAACACTGCCTTGTAGTCCTTAAAAGCAATCTGAATTCCGTACATTGGCATGTAGTTGAAGACAAAGAAATAAATCACTGCCGGAAGTATCATCACATAGAGCTGCCAGTTGTTCCTCAGATAGCTTTTCAGGCTCTGCCTGTTCTGTCCCTTTCCCTTTTTCTTTAAGACCTGTTTTGCGCCTTTCATAGACGACCCCCTTCTCTTCTTGTTTTGTAGGAACTATCTAAAATCTATAATAGAATCTAAGTGCTGAATCTATTATCTAAAATCTATAATAGAATCTAAGTGCTGATTCTATTATCTAAAATATATTATAAAAACCTATCGCTTTCCCGCCATGGAATTATCCGTGCAGCAACCTGTAAAAAACCGACTTGAACCCACAGCTGTCTCTTAGAAAGGCCTGCCGTTGACAGGGTGAAAAGATAAAACAAAAAAGACAGATTGTCTTGACCCTTCATGGGCAAAACAATCTGTCTTTTTCGTCTTTTCTGTTTTATACCGACTATCCCTGCTCGAACTTCTCCCGCAGCTTCCCCAGAGCCTTCTTCTCAATCCGGCTCACATAACTTCTGGATATCCCCAGCTTCTCCCCGATTTCGTTCTGGGTCACCTCCCGGTTCCCATACAGGCCGTAACGCATGATAATAATCTGTCTCTCCCGCTCCGTCAGGTTGGCGTCTATCAGTGTAAAAAGTCTCCTGATATTCCCGGTCAATTCCATATTTTCAACAATATCCGGCTGATTCTGCTCAATCACGTCCACCAGATGAATCTCATTTCCCTCCTTGTCCTGACCGATGGGTTCAAAAAGAGAAACCTCCCTGGAGGACTTTTTCTTTCCACGTAGGAACATCAGCAGCTCATTTTCAATACATCTGCAAGCATACGTGGCCAACCTCCCCTTTTTCTCATCAAAAGTTCTGATGGCCTTGATCAGTCCGATACAGCCGATAGAAATAAAGTCCTCTATATCTTCGTCCGCATTCTGGTATTTTTTGACAATGTGAACCACCAGGCGCAGATTCCGCTCCACCAGTACCTTCTGTGCCTGTTCGGCCTCCTCAGGGGAGCCATCGCGCAGTAAACGGATATATTCCGCTTCCTCCTCCTGAGTCAACGGCTTTTGAAACGTCTCCAATTCCTACCCCCATGGATTACTCTTTCTATCAGTTTATGAATTAGACTTATCCATAGTGCCTGTCATAGGGAAAGGAATCTGTTTCATGCTAAAAACTGCGCCATCACGTAATTGCTCACATCCAGTCCTTTGTCTGTCAACGCCAGATATACGGCCGAATCGGCCACATTCCTGTCACTATTGTTCCTCTCTCTGACTGCTTTCCCATTTTCTTCACTCCCGCTTCTGTCCGCATACATAAGTTCTCCGGAATCTTTGCCTCCATCTGTAATCTCTCCCGCAGCTCTGCCCGCATCATCTCTCTGCATATTGTCCTCACAGAGTCTTCTCACTGTCTGCCCTGCCTGTATATCGACCCTGGGGGCTCTTCCCACTATCTGCGCCTCCCGCCCACGATACTCCAACAGTCCGTCCCGGATATTTTTCCGGATGACATCCCCATACACCTCTTCCGGTCTGCGGCCAAAGAGCTTTTCAAATTCTCCGCAGTCGATTCCTTCCGTCATCCGAAGCCCCAGGAAGAAAAATTCTTCCATCTGCTCCTGCATGCTCAGCGTCTGAATCTCCTCCCTGCACCCAAATGGATCCTTCAAATAGTCGTTCAGCTGCGAACTATTCCGGAACCGTACGTTTTCCAGCAGAGAAGCCGCCCCGATGCCGAAGCCGATATAATTTTTTCGTTTCCAGTAGCCGCAGTTGTGACGGCATTCATAGCCCTCTTTCGCATAATTGGAAATCTCATAGCGACGGTACCCTTCTCTGGCCAGGATGTCTTTGGTCTCCTGATACATCAGCCGGTCCGTATCTTCGTCCGGGATGTCCAGTTCTCCACTTTCATATTTTTCGAAAAAAGGTGTCCCTTCTTCCACAATCAGGCTGTACGCCGATATATGCTCCGGCGGCCGGCTCAGGGAAAGCACCTTCCGCAGGCTGTCCGTATAACGAGAAAGGGTCTGGCCCGGCAGTGCGCTCATCAGGTCCACATTGATATTGTCAAAGCCAGCCTCTCTGGCGGCGGCAAAGCTTTCCTCAAACTGTTCCCAGGTATGAATCCTGCCGATTGCCGCAAGCTCTTCATCGTGTGCGGACTGCAGACCAATACTCAGGCGGTTAACCCCTGCTTTCCGGAGGCGAAGCAGCTCTTCCGGCCGTACGGTTCCCGGGTTCACTTCCATAGTGATCTCCGCATTTTCTGCCAGGTGGTAATGGCTTCCGACTGCCGCCAACAGTTCTTCCATACATTCCGTGGGCACCGCGGACGGCGTACCGCCCCCGATAAACATGCTGGTAATGCGGTACTCCCCATACCGAGAAGCGCTTCCCGCCGTCTCGGCAAGAAGCGCTTTCATATACTGTCTCTTCGTTTCGTCATCCCCGGGAGCGGAGAGGAAATCGCAGTAATAACATTTCCTGATACAAAAAGGAATATGAAAGTATAATTCCAGTTCTTTTTTCTCAGTCATCATCCAGCTTCAGCACACTTAAGAATGCCTTCTGGGGAATCTCCACATTCCCGATCTGGCGCATGCGCTTCTTTCCTTCCTTCTGCTTCTCCAGCA
>CAQUWW010000071.1:0-3076 GCA_948896875.1 uncultured Acetatifactor sp.
TTTTTGACCTGCATACCTATTTGCTCATAAATGGGCTTATCGCTGCTGTTGCTTATGATGATATCCATTCGGTCACCCCTTTCCATATGTACCGTTCGTAATTACTGTACTTATTCGATAAGTACAGTATATGCGCTTTTGCTGTCATTGTCAATAGCTTTTTTCTTCTTTTACATACTGGAGAATTTTATTGTAGGTGTTCCTGTCAAATATGATAAAACATATTTGACAGTATTTTCTGATATATAAGGATAAGATTGCTGTGGCGGCTTGTGTAAAGAATATTCTTCCTGTATAATGAATCTATCATTTCGCTTTTCATCTTGAGGCACGGGGATTTTCGTGGGAGGGTATGTATGGGTATTTATCTGAATCCTGGCAACAAAGGCTTTTGGGAGTCTGTCCGGTCCAGAATATATGTGGACAAGACAAAACTGATTGCATGTACCAATGAACTGCTGAATACCAAAGAAAAATATATCTGTGTCAGCAGGCCCAGACGGTTTGGAAAATCTATGACGCTTGAGATGCTCGCCGCTTATTACAGCTGCGGCTGTGATTCCGGAGAGCTGTTCGCGGGGCTTAAGATAGAAAGTGACAAATCTTTCCCGGAGTATCTGAACCGGTTTGATGTCATCTATCTGAACATGCAGCATTTCCTGATCAGGGCAAAAAAACAGAATGTGACAGAATGCCTGGAGCAGGCAGTGTTGGAAGAACTGAGAGAGACCTATGGAGATTTATTTTCGGAGGCCACCACCATTCTGGCATCGGCGCTGGAAAGGATTTACGCAAAAACGGAGAAACAGTTTATTTTCCTGATAGATGAATGGGATTGCGTTATGCGTGAAAGACAGGAATCGGAGGAACTACAGAAACAATACCTTGACTTCCTGCGCAATCTCCTGAAAGACTAGCCTTTCGTGGCACTGGCATATGTGACAGGAATCCTGCCTGTTAAGAAATATGGACAGCATTCCGCGTTGAATATGTTCTGGGAGTATTCCATGATAAACCAGTATGCCTTTGAAGAATATACCGGTTTTACGGAAGAAGAGGTAAGGAAGCTGTGCCTTGAGTATGACATGGATTTCGACAAAATCAGCAACTGGTATGACGGATATCGTCTGCGGCGGTTTCATCATATCTATAATCCCAGATCTGTGGTAGCAGCCATGCGGAATCAGGTACTTTCAAATTACTGGACCTCCACAGAAACCTATGAAGCGCTGAAAATTTATATGGACATGGATTTTGACGGACTTCGTGCAGACGTGGTGCGGATGCTGGGCGGGGAACGTGTGAATGTCAATACGTTAAGCTTTCAGAATGATATGCGTAATTTCAGGACCAGAGATGATGTGCTGACCTTGCTGATTCATCTGGGGTATCTGGGGTATGATTCAGAGACAGAAGAAGCGTTTATCCCTAATAAGGAAATTATGGGAGAGTTTGAGAATGCCATGAGTGTGGGCGGCTGGCCGGAGATCATGCGCGTCCTGAAAGCCTCTGAGAAGCTTCTGGAAGATACGTTAAGAGGAGACGCGGAGCGTGTGGCAGAGGGACTGGACAGGGCCCATACGGAGGTGGCGTCGGTCTTGACTTACAATGATGAGAACTCGCAATTCTTGAGCGATGGACTTTCGATCAAGAATTTGCTTGTGGCCATCAGCCTGGCGTATTACAGCGCTAGGAAAGAATACAGGATGATCAGAGAATTTCCCTCCGGACGGGGCTTTGCGGATGTGGTCTTTCTGCCTCTGCCTCATACGAATAAGCCTGCGCTGGTGGTGGAATTGAAATATGATAAATCCGCGGAGACCGCAATACAGCAGATCAGGGACAGACAGTATACGCAGGCACTGGAAAATTATGTGGGAGAAATATTGCTTGTGGGAGTGAATTATGACAGAGACAATCCAAATAAGCCCCACAGCTGTGTGATAGAGAAAGTGAAATATAGGTGAAAGAATACCTTAAAAAAGTAGAAAAATGAAATCGAATGTTCCGAATATAGACATGTCCTGTCCCCTGTAGTATAATAAGTTCATATCACAGAAACCGTTTTGCGAACCCTGTATTCAGAGGACGGTTCCCGGAGGAGAACGGCCAAACGAATGCTTTCAGACGAAAAAAGCGGTGCGGAGGTGGAATATGCAGCTGGACGATTTATTTTTAAAAGCATGTCAGAACGGACAGAAGAGTGTGGTGATTACTTTTCTGAAAAGGGGCGGCATCAATGTGGACAAGCGGGACACGGGAGGTTTTACCCCTCTTCACTATGCCTGCAAAAAGGGAGCGAGAGATATTGTCAGGCTTTTGATTGAAAATCAGGCCGATGTGAATCTGGCCTCAAATACCAGTGTTACACCCCTTCATTTTGCGGCAACAGTGGGGAATCAGGAGATTATACAATGTCTTCTGGACGCAGGGGCGGATATCAACGCCACGGACAAAGAGGGGAAAAGCGTCCTGATTTACAGTGTGCTTGCCAAAAAAGTGGAGGCGGCAAAGTACCTGATTGCAAAGGGAGCGGACATTGCGGTCAAGGACAACGATAACCGGACGGCACTGGACTACGCCAATGCCCTGGGTCTGCCTTACCTGGTGGCGGAAGTATCGCCGGAGGGGTTCGGGGAGACAGATGCCCATGGCAATACGCCCCTTCACCAGTCCTGTTTCAACGGACAGAGCGAGGTTGTGAAAGTGATGCTGGCGAAGGGGAATATAGACGTAAATGCGGTAAACAATGACGGAGAGACACCGCTGTTTATTGCGGTAGTAGAAGATAATATCTATGTGTCCGAGCTGCTGCTGGAGGCGGGAGCGGAGGCGGATAAAGCCACCAATGCAGGGTACAGCCCGATTCATGCCGCGGCGGAAAACGAGAATGAACATATGGTGGATGTGCTGATCCGGCACGGTGCCAATGTGAACTGCAGGAACCGGGACGGAGAAACCGCGTTGATTATCGGCGCCAGGAGGGGACTTAACAATGTGGTGGCAAAGCTGCTGGAAAAAGGAGCCGACGTCACCTGTGCGGATGAGGAAGAACATACGGCACTCTACTATGCTA
>CAQUWW010000071.1:3086-14641 GCA_948896875.1 uncultured Acetatifactor sp.
ACGGAAAAAGGTTATAATGAGATTGTGGAACTGCTTTTGATGGCAGGGGCGGAAAGCTGAGAGGCTGGCCCCTGCCTCTTTTATTCATGACAATAGGAGACTCGCGAAGCATGGATTCTATTGTTGACTGACGGAGGAGAAACAGTATCCGGAATGTTGTAGATGTTAAGATAGAGTACTTATCTGCGGGGGGTGTACATGATATAATGACCACAAAGACACTTGATGAGCGAAGCGTCCCAATAACTTGTGCGCATGTGAAAAATGAAAATCCGCAGAGAGGAGAGAAGTATGCAGAAGATAGAAATCAATCAGTCCCGTCTGACAGAAGGCACGGGAATCATAATGGCAAAGGAGGATGAGTATTTCCTTACATTTTCCAGAGAAGGCTCCGGATTTGCCCTTCCGGAGATTATGAGCTGCGAAGAGCGTTTCCTGACATTTCAGGTGGAGGTGCAGGAGGAGCACAGCCTTGCAATGCATCTGCTGGTGTATGTGCAGGGGGAGAAGGAGCCTGCTTTCACGGTTCGTTTCGGCCTGCTGCCTGCAGTGGATGTGCAGGTCTGTATCGATCTGCACTGGATGGATGCCCATGAACTGTTTCCGGAAGCACTGCCCGGTGCCCTGAAAATCGTGTGCCATGGCAGAAGGGTGAGCAGGGAGGAGATTTCAAAGGTGGTACTGGCTGTCATGCCGGTTTATCATGATGTGAAATGCAGAATTTCCAATATGATACTGACCGACGAATACCCGGAGAATCCGCATCTGCCGGACAAAAAGCTGGTGGACTGCTTCGGCCAGAGCAAATGGAAGGACTGGCCGGGGAAAGTGAAGGATGTGGAGTCATTGAAAAAGAAGCTGGAAGAGCAGCTTGCGGAAAGCGGCAACGGATATCCCTTTGCGGAATGGTCGGAATACGGGGGATGGAAGTGCAAGAAGCTACAGGAGGGAACAGGATATTTCTCGAAATGCAAGGCAGACGGGAGATGGTGGCTGACAGACCCGTTGGGATACGCTTACTTCAGCATGGGGCCTGACTGCGTTGGCCTTGGAGGAGACTGCAGAATAGACGGCGTGGAGAAATGGCTGGATTGGCTGCCGGATGGGGAGGATGCAGAATTCGGAGATCTGTTCAACGAGTCGAAACGGTCCAGGGGAAGCCGCAGCCCCCGGTTCTTTTCCTATTATAAAGCAAACCTGCGCAGGGCATTCGGCACCACATGGTATGAGAAGTGGAAGAAGATGATGTGCGGTCAGCTGAAAAAGTACGGCATGAATACATTGGGCAACTGGAGCGACGGCGCATTGCTTGGAACGCTGGACATTCCCTATGTGACCTCTCTGCCGGAATTCCCCGCCACCACTCAGACCATTTTCCGCGATTTCCCGGATGTATTCAGTTCGGAGTATACAAAAGAAGCGAAGCGCTGCGCCCAGGCGCTGAAAGCACGGAGCACAGACCCATTGATGATTGGATATTTCCTGCGCAATGAGCCTGCCTGGGCCTTTGTGGACAATCTGATGCTGGCGGACGAGGTGTTATACAATCCGGAGAGGACAGTCTGCAAGGAAAAGCTTATTGCATTTCTGCAGGACCGTTATCAAAGTGTCGACAGATTGAATGCATCCTGGAACATTGAGCTGGAAAGCTTCGAAAGCCTGTATCAGCCCAGAAAGGATGTGTCGAAATACGCAGATGCCGCCAGGGAGGATATGAGAGAGTTTTCCAAACAGATGCTGCGCGCTTATGTGGAGATTCCCATCGAAGAGTGCCGCAGAGCAGACCCGAACCATATGATTCTGGGAATGCGCTGGGCCTGGATATCGAATCCGGATCTGGTGACAGGCTGGGAGAATTTTGACGTGTATTCCATTAATTGCTATGCGGTGGACCCCACAGATAAGATACAGCATATCGTGGATCTGGGAGTGGACCTGCCGGTGATGATCGGAGAGTTCCATTTCGGCGCGCTGGACGCAGGGCTGCCGGCCACAGGGCTGGAGGGCGTGGAGACCCAGAGAGACAGAGGCGCCGCGTACAGGCATTATTGTGAGAGCGTGGCGGCCCATCCCCACGGAGTGGGATGTCACTATTTCCAGTGCTACGACCAGTTTACCCTGGGCCGTTTTGACGGAGAGAATTATAATATCGGTCTTTTTGATATCTGCTCCTGTGCTTATCCGGAGATGCTGGAGCAGATCAAGGCTTGTGCCGGCCGGATTTACCAAGTGGCAGCCGGGGAGGAAGAAAGAGGTGTGGCGGAGGTAAAATCCATACCAATGATTGCATATTAGAACAGTTTTGAAGACAGAGAAGACAGACAATTTATATTTTTTGATTGCCAGCAGCCGGGGACCTGTGGTATACTATTCATAGTTTTACAATAATTTCAACGAGCAAATGTCTTAGCAGAAAAGGAGAAACAATGTCTGTGATATCTGCGACTTCTTCGTCTCCGGTACTTTCCATGTTGGAAGAAATCGTTCGTATGGCCAGGGAGGCCGGGGCCAGTGATATTCACCTGGCTGTGGGACTGTCGCCCAGAATGCGGGTAAATGGCAGGCTTGTCACGATGAGCGGCTCCAGGATTACGTCTTCGGATACGCTTGACATCCTGCTTCAGGTGATGACGGAGGCACAGAGGGTCGGATTTGAGGAGAAGGGAGAGTATGATTTTTCATTTTCCATTTCCGACGGCGGACGCTGCAGGGCCAATGCCTATAAGCAGAAGGGCAGTGTGGCGTTGGCGCTTCATCTGGTGGATACGGAGATTCCTTCGCCGGAGGAGCTGGGAATGCCGGAAGCTGTTGCAAAGCTGCATGAGAGGGAAAGCGGGCTTGTGCTGGTGACCGGGCCTTCCGGAAGCGGCAGATCTGCCACGATGGCAGCTATGGTGGAACAGATGAATGCGGACCGGGAAGCCATGATAATCACTTTGGAGGATCCCATAGAATATATACACCAATCCCATAAGGCCATGATTCAGCAGCGGGAGATTGGCCTGGACAGCAGAAGCTACGCGGAGGCGTTGCGAGCTGCGCTTCGGGAGGATCCGGACGTCATTCTGGTGGGAGAGCTGAGAGATGCGGAAACTGTCAGCGCGGCAGTGACGGCGGCGGAGGCAGGACATCTGGTGCTTTCGGCCCTGCCGGCGGCAAACGTAATCAATGCCGTGGACGCAGTGTTCGATTTTTTCCCTCAAAACCGCCAGGAAAGTTTGCGCAGGCGTCTTGCGGATGTGCTGGAGGCAGTTGTGGCACAGAGGCTGCTTCCTGCCGGAGGCGACAGGCGCGCGGCGGCCTTCGAGGTGCTGCTGAATAATCCTGTCGTACGTGATTTGCTCCGGAAAGGCAAAACGGCAGAGTTAATCCAGGCGATGCAAAGCGGAGAGGCGCAGGGGATGCTTACAATGGATGACTCCATAAGTCGTCTGTATGAAGCAGGTAAAATTGATAAAAGCACGGCAATCCGGTATATGCAGGTCCCGGATATGCTGGAGTGATCAGATAGCAGGCCAGTTTGTTCCGGGGGGACAGGTTTCCGGATCTGTTTCCTGGGATTCTTTCACTCATGACAATAGAATCCGCATAGAGCGTGGATTCTATTGTCCATGAGGTTTCATGTAAAATATTCTTTCAAGTCGTTACAGAATCTTATTTTCTTTACGAAAACCACACGTATAAAACATATAAAACAAAACAAACAGGGGGTGTTTATGTACAGCACGATTTTTTCAGGAGCAGTACAGGGTGTTTCGGCGTACCTTGTCTCTGTGGAGGTAGATATTTCCAGCGGCCTTCCGGCTTTTTTTATGGTGGGCTCTCTGAGCACGGAAGTACGGGAATCCAGAGAACGTGTGACCGTGGCGTTGAAAAACGCAGGTCTCAATCTGCCGCCATGCCGTATTACCGTCAACCTTTCTCCGGCAGACAGAAAGAAGGAGGGAACGGCATTTGATTTGCCTATCGCCGTGGGAATCCTGGAATCTACAGGGATGATTTCGAGAGGAGCGTCGGAAGGAATTCTATTTTTAGGGGAGCTTGGGCTGGACGGCGAGTTGAAGAAGGCCAGAGGTGTATTGCCCATTGTACAGGCTGCCGCGGCAGGGGGAATCAAACAATGCATTGTTCCTGCTGTCAATGCCGCGGAAGCGGCGGTGGTTCCGGGAGTGACAGTCTGGAAGGCAGAAAATATCCTGGATATCATGCATTTCCTGACGACAGAAGGGAAAGACCGGGAAGCCATACTATCCAGAGGATTTGTGGATACGGACAGTCTGTTTGCGGGGGAAGAGAACGAGGAAAACAGCATGCCCTATCCGGATTTCAGTGAGGTGACCGGGCAGGAGGCGGCGCGGCGGGCTGCGGAGATTGCGGCCGCAGGTTTTCATCATCTGCTGATGGTGGGTCCGCCGGGAGCGGGGAAATCCATGATTGCCAAACGGATTCCGGGCATTCTGCCTCCGCTGACGCTGGAGGAAAGCCTGGAGGTGACATCGATAGTCAGTGTGGCGGGATTGATGGAGGAAGGGGAAGCACTTGTGACGAAGCGGCCTTTCAGAAGTCCCCATCATACCGTTTCTCAGTCGGCTTTGATCGGGGGAAGTATTGTGCCGCGGCCCGGTATGATCTCGCTGGCGCACAGGGGTGTTCTTTTTCTGGATGAACTTCCAGAATTTCAGAGGATGGTTTTGGATGCTTTGCGTCAGCCCCTGGAGGACCGCCGGGTGAACATTTCGCGCAGCAGCGGCAATGTCACCTATCCCTGTGACTTTATGCTGGTCTGTGCCATGAATCCCTGTCCCTGCGGCTATTATCCCGACGTGAATCGCTGTCACTGTACCAGAATACAGGTGGGAAAATATATGGGAAAAATATCAGGACCGATTCTGGACAGAATTGACCTGTGTGTGGAACTACAGCCGGTGGAATATGCCAGCCTGAAGAGAAATCATATCGGAGAGAGCAGTGCGGATATCAGACGGCGTGTGGAGAAGGCCAGACGCCGTCAGCAGGAAAGATTTGAAGGGACCTCCTATCGCTTTAACGGGGAAATAGAAGCGTCCGTAATAGAGAAGTACTGTGGACTTGGAACAGAACAGCAGCAATGTATGGAGAGACTCTATGATTCATTGCATTTAAGCGCAAGAGCGTATCATCGTATTCTGAGAGTGGCGAGGACTATCGCAGACCTGGAGGGAGCGGAAGAAATCGGGACGGAACATTTGATGGAAGCTTCGTTCTACAGGCCATCGCTGGAGTACTGGGGATATTGAACAGAAAGAACAGGAAATGGAGGAAGAGATGCGGCAGGAAAAATGGAAAGAACGGGAAAAGATATACGCCTGTTGGCTGTGCAATTTTCCCTATTTCTCAAACGCACAGTTACACAGGATTTCCAATTTCTTCGGAGGACCGGAAGCGGTTTATCTGGCCAGTAAGGAAAAATGGGGACAGGTACTTTCTCAGAAGCAGGTGCAATATCTGGCAGAGTATACGGCCGGCTGGCGTCCGGAGGCGGAATACCGGAAAATGCGGGAGGAAGGTATCCGGCTTCTGACAGGAGAGGACGAGCTATACCCGGGGAGACTCAGGGAGATTCCGGATGCGCCATACGGCATTTTTGTCAGAGGGAAACTACCTGCCACGGACGCACCTGCTGTTGCCATTATCGGTGCCAGGGATTGTTCCGAGTATGGAAAATATGTGGCCGCAGAGTTGGGAAGAGTATTGGGACAAAATGGAGTGATCGTGGTCAGCGGTATGGCAAGAGGAATCGACGGTATCAGCCAGGAGGCGGCAATGCAGGCCGGCGGCAGGTCTCTGGGAGTACTTGGCTCCGGTGTGGACATATGCTATCCTGCACAGAACCGGAAAATATATGGACAGCTGTTGGAAACAGGAGCAATCCTGTCCACATATCCTATGGGGACACCGGCACGCCCGCAGAACTTTCCGCCCAGGAATCGTATTGTCAGCGGGCTGGCGGATGTGGTAGTGGTGATAGAAGCGAGACTCAAAAGCGGGACGCTGATTACAGTAGATATGGCGTTGGAGCAGGGAAGAGAAGTATATGTGGTGCCGGGACGGATTACGGACAGGCTCAGTGACGGCTGCAACCGCCTGATCAGACAGGGCGCCGGCGTGCTGCTGAGTCCCGGGACATTCCTGGAGGAAATCTGGCAGCTTTGGGAGGCAAAAAGAGAAGGTGAGATGGATGGACACAGGGAGATGACTTCTTCAGAAAAAAACGTGCAAAGAGGGGAAGGACGACGATTCAAGAAAGGAAAGTGCGGGGACTTGAAAGAAACTCCCATTGTCCCGGGGACAGGAGAAAGCAGCCCCAAATCCCTGAGAGGATTATCGCCGGAATTGACATCTGTTTTGGAGGCACTGGATTTTACGCCTGAGACACCGGAGGAAATCAGAAAGAAATTGCCGGAAAGATGTGGGGAGATACAGATGATTCCCTGCCTGATGCAGCTTTGCATGGCGGGGCTGGCTGTGCAGGTCAGCCCGGGGCGTTTTTGCCTGAAGGGGGAGAAGCCGGTTTCTTAAAATGCCGGGCAGCAGATTGAAATGGATGGAAAAAGATGATATGATGGGAAAAAGCAGGCCAGGGAGGTTTGGAAATGTTTGGAAGGAAACGGATACAACAGATAGATTACGACAGGGAAAACTGGAAGCCGGTATTGAAATGCAGCATCTGTAACGGAGAGCAGGTGGCCGGCTTCCGGAATATTCACACAGGGGAATTCCGGGAGGAATGTTTTATCCGCGATGCTTCGGAACTGGAAGCTTTCCGGAAAAAATACGGGATTACCGAGATGAAAAAGGAGTATTGAACGAATGACAAAATTTTTATACTGGATTGTAGAAATCATTGCCAAAGTACATAGCTGGCTTTTAAAGCTGAATGATGCTTATGAGTATAATTTTTCGGATAAAGAACTGCACTTTCTGATCATCGGTGCGCTGGGTATGCTCATGATTTTCGTGGTGCATCCTGTCTTCAAATGGCTGGCCAGAAACAATCACATCATGGTCATCAGCTGGATCTATGTGTTTACCCTGATTATCGTCATCACCTTTGCCATTGAGATTGGTCAGAGGGTGACGCATACCGGAGTGATGGAGTTCGCGGACATTATGTTTGGTGTGGTGGGCTTTATCAGTATGTTTATGGTCTTTTCCGTGTTCAGAGGCTTCTATCACTTGATTTTGAAATTAATCAGAGGAGACGGGGAAGAAGAGGAAGAGGAGGACATGGAGGACTGGGCCTAGCAGTCCGGCCAGGAGCCGGCCGGGATTTTAGGAACAGTATCTGCCAGAGCGGATGCGGAGCCAGATAGAGAGGGAACAACCATGAAATTACTGCATATCTCAGATCTTCACATTGGAAAACGGGTGAATGAGTTCTCCATGCTGGAGGATCAGAAATACATACTGAAACAGATCATGAACATTGCGGAAGCAGAACGAGTGGACGCGGTGATGATAGCAGGTGATATTTACGACAAAGCGATTCCGTCGGCGGAAGCAGTGCAGACCTTTGACTGGTTTCTCACAGGACTGGCGGACAGGAAGAAGCCGATTTTTGTTGTCAGCGGCAACCATGATTCGGCAGAGCGGATTGCTTTCGGCGCACAGCTGATGCGGGGGAGACAGGTCTATGTATCACCGGTATATGATGGAGAGGTTTCTCCCATTTTCCTGAAGGATCAATATGGAGAAGTGGGGATTTATCTGCTTCCTTTTATAAAGCCGGCCATTGTGAGGCATGTGCTGGAGAAGGAGTCGGAGGGGGAATTGCCGGAAAGCTATCAGGAGGCTGTGAAGCTTGCCGTGGACCGGATGCAGATAGACTGCGGAAAGCGCAATATACTTGTGGCCCACCAGTTTGTAACCGGAGCGGGGCGCTGTGACTCGGAGGAGGCTGTGGTAGGCGGCCTGGATAATGTGGACGCCGAGATATTTGATGATTTTGATTATGTGGCATTGGGGCATATTCACAGCCCGCAGTGGGTGAAACGGGAGACTGTGCGCTATTGCGGTACACCTTTAAAGTATTCTTTTTCGGAGGCGGATCAGGAGAAGTCCGTTACTATCCTGGAAATGGAAGAGAAGGGGAAGGTAAGGATTTATACCGTACCGTTGAAGCCGCTTCGCGATCTGCGGAAAATCCGGGGAACTTATCTGGAAGTGACGGCAAAATCCTTTTATCAGGATACCAATCCCGAGGATTATGTGCAGATTACCCTGACGGATGAAGAGGACATTGTGGACGGTCTGCAGAAGCTTCGCATCATATATCCCAATTTGATGCGCCTTGTCTATGACAACAGCCGGACCAGGCAGGAGCAGGTGCTGGAAGCGTCGCCGGAGGTTGAACGGAAGTCGGAGCTGGAGCTGTTCCAGGAATTTTATGAACTGCAGAATAACCAATCCATGACGCCGGACCAGACGGAATTTGTGAAAAAGGTGATAGAGGACGGGAGGAAATCATGAAGCCGTTGAAACTGATAATCAGTGCATTTGGACCTTATGCGGAAGAGACAGAGATTGATTTCACCCGATTTGGAGGACAGGGGCTTTATCTGATTACCGGCGATACCGGAGCAGGGAAGACCACTATTTTTGATGCCATTGCCTTTGCGTTGTATGGAGAAGCCAGCGGAGACGTACGGAAATCGGACATGTTCCGCAGCAAATATGCCAGGGAGGAAATCCCTACTTTTGTGGAGTACAGTTTCCTTTATCGGGGGGAATGCTACACCGTGAGGCGGAATCCGGAATACCAGCGACCGAAGGGACGGGGGACAGGATATACTCTGCAAAAAGCAGATGCGGTTCTGACTTATCCGGATGGAAGAACGCCAGTGACGAAAACGAAGGAAGTGACGAAGGCGGTGACGGAGCTGCTGGGCCTGGACCGGAGGCAGTTTACCCAGATTGTGATGATCGCCCAGGGGGATTTTCAGAAGCTGCTGCTGGCAGGAACGGAGGAGCGGGGGAATATTTTCCGTCAGATTTTCAATACCGGTCTGTACCAGAAGGTACAGGAGCAGCTGAAATCGGAGGAAAGGCTTAGGTGGCGGGAGTATGACGAGTTGAAGCGAAGCATCAGTCAGTACATGGATGGGATTGTCTGCCAGGACATGGAAGAATTGCGTCCGGCAGTGGAGCTTACAAGGCTGCAGAGAGATGGATTTGACGGCAGCGTCGGTCAGGGGATAGACCTGCTGGAAGAGCTGTGCGGCGAAGTGGAAACAGCGTTAAAGGAAATTGATGCGCAGATAAAGGCACTGGATGGGAAAATAGGGCAGGAAGACCAGCTGATCGGCAACATCCGGCATGTGGAAGAGCAGAAAAAGGCGCTGGAGGATAGCAGGAGACAAAAGGAGGCACTGCAGGCCGAGCTTCTCCAAAGGAAGGCGCTCTATGAGAAGGCGAAGGACGAACAGGAAGAATGTACGCTTCTGGAACAGCGGATACGGGAGGGAGAAGAGAGGCTGGCGCTTTTGGACAGGCTGGAGGAAGTGCGGAAGGCACAGCAGGAGAACGAGAACCAGCTTTCGGAAGGAAAGAAGACACAGGGGGATTTGACACGGCAAAAGCTGTCTCTGACGGAAGAACTGGAAAAGGGGCAGGAAGATTTGCGTCATCTTGCCGGGGCAGGGGAAGAAAAAGAGCGTCTGGACAGCAGACAGAGCACTATCAGAGGCCAGATTCAGAATCTGAAGCAACAGAAGGAAGGCTTCCTGCAGGAAAGGGAAAAACAGGAGAGTCTGGAGAGAAAACGAGAAGAATGCCTCGGACAGGAGGCGAAGCTGTCAGAGCATATTGACGAGCTTCGCAGGAAGGCGGAACTCTTAAGGGATCGAGATGCCATTCTTTCCTGGGTGGAAGAACTGCAAAGCAGACTGGAAGAGCAGAATGCGCTTCTGGAAGAAGGAGTGCGGGAACGGGACCTCGTAGAAAAGGAAGGCGCAGAAATTGCCGCAGGAATGAGTGATCTGACAATTCGGATGGAGAAACTGTCGCAGGAAAGAGAAAGTCGACGCAGGGAGCAGGATGCCTTGAAAGGTGTCGGTGAAGCGTTGCTTCATTGGCGGCAGGAAGTGGAGGCGGCGCAGCGAAATGTGCGGATATTTGATTGTCAGACGGAGGAGCTTACGGCGGCGGAAGAAACTGTAAATAACCTGGAAAGAGCATATGGGCAGGCTTGTGTCAGCAGGGAGGAGAAGGAGCAGGAGCGAAATCAGTATCGGGAAGAGTGGGAGCGCATCAAGGACGGGGAGACACGGCTTTTGATTGCCATGCGGCACAGAGAAAAGAGCGAAGAAGCGAAGAAGGTGCAGAACAGGCTGTCAGGGGAAGCAGATTTGATGGAAGAGCGGCGGAAGTCTCTGCTTTCTGTGCAGAAGGAATATTGCCGGGTATCAGAGGAAAAAGAGAGACAGAGGGAATGCTACAGGAAGCTGGAACAACAGTTCCTGGATGCTCAGGCCGGATTGCTGGCCCGCACGCTGAGAGAGGGAGAAGCCTGTCCTGTGTGCGGTTCCACGCACCATCCTTCCCCGGCCCATGTGCCGGAGACTGTGCCGGAGAAGGCGGAGCTGGAGAAGGAGAAAAAACAGCTTTCCACAGTGGAGGCAAAGGCAGAACGGCTCAGTGTGGAGGCGGGCCATCTGAGAGAACAGCTGTTGGAACAAAAGCAGCAGATCGGCGGCATATTTCAGGAGTTTGAAGAATTGCTGCGCCTGGCGAGCGCCGGGGAGTCCTCTGCCGAAGTATCGGAGACAGAGGGGGCAGGAGAAGAACAAACAGAATGCAATGCAGGGGAAGCCCCAGAGCAGCCCGGGAAAGCGTCTGGAACGGTATGGGAGTCAGACTGGATGCAGGAAACGGAATGGACGCCGGAAAAGCTGAGAGAGCAGATTTCGGAAGCAGCATGGAAGCTGGAAACTGAAGTGAAACAGATAGAAGAGGAATGCAGGAAGGCAGAGCTGGAATGCGGACGTAAAAAGGAACTGGCGCCTTTGCTGACAGAGCTGGAAAAGGCATTGAAGCTTCTGGAGGCACAGCTGCAGGAGAAGGCTCAGGCCCTGAATACGGCAAAGGGCCAGTTGGAGGAGAGAAGGAAGCAGCGGCAGGAAAAGCTTCTGGAGCTGGAGATCCCGGAAGAGGCGCGAACCACTGCGGAGAAGACAGCCGGTTATCTGCAGGAGCGACTGGACCAGGGAAAAGAAAGGCTTTCACAGGCGCAGAAGGATGTGGAGCAGCTTACGGCACTGGAGAATGCGGCGGTGAAAGCAGACGAGGAGGGCCGTCAGCTGGAGCTGAGCATGGCTAAGAACAGAGAGGCGGCGGCGAAGCTGAAAGGAAGAGAAGAGACGGCACGGAAGCGGCTGGAAAGAGATCGGGAGAAAGCGGTTGAGATACTTTTGCAGGCGGACGGGCTGTTTCAGAAATACAGACAGAGGACAATTGGGAAATTGCAGCAGGAAAACTTCATTGAAGTTCTGTCCTTGACAGAACACTGTCTGAAAAGC
>CAQUWW010000071.1:14698-15332 GCA_948896875.1 uncultured Acetatifactor sp.
TGCGGGAAGACCTGGCTTTCCGGGAACAGATGAAGACGGATATTCTGGAAACGGAAGAAGCTTTCAACAATATGAAAACGGCTGTGAATGAGCTGGAAAAGCAGCTGGAAGGCGTAAAGAGCAGAAGGGCGGAAAAGGCAGAACAACTTCGGGACAGCATATCCATCCTGTATTTTCCTGAGGAAAAGACACTTTTCTTTGATACGGACGAAGAAAACGCTGTACTGGAAAGCGCTGTCCGGGCAGAAGAAAAGCTGAGAGAAAAGCTGACGGTGGTGGAGACAGAGCTTCAACGGAATCAGACAGAGCTGCTTAGACGGCAGAAGCTGCAGGAGGAAATTCCGGAAAGAGAAGCACAGATCAGAAAATGTGACGAAGAAATACAGAAGATGGAACTGCTTCTGACCAGAAAAATAACAGAGGGGGAGGGACTGAAAGAAAAAATAGCTGAGCTTCTGCAACAGATCGGCCAGGAGACAAGAGAGAATATCCAGGAAAAGAGGACCCTCTGCCAGAAGCGGAAGGCAGAACTGGAGGAGGCGTTTTGTGCGGCAGAACAAAGGTATGGAGAATGCAGAACTATGGACGAACGCCTGTCCGCATCTATGGAGACCTTGAAAAAGCAGCTGGAGGG
>CAQUWW010000072.1:0-14884 GCA_948896875.1 uncultured Acetatifactor sp.
CAGAAGCAGAAACACCGCCAGATGTGCCGCCCCGTAAATCGCCGCCAGAAGGAAAAGCTCCGCCGGTCTCCTTCTTTTTCGATATAAAGTATATTTCTCCTTCATTTTTCCAACTTCTTTCTCTGGATTGCCGCCGCTGTTCCATTCACCAGCAGGATAAACCCAAACAGCACAAGTCCGATGGTAAAAAGCATCTGCCGGTGTAATCCCTGGGCATATCCCATTTCACTGACCACCGCAGTGGTCAGAAAACGCACAGAGCAAAACGGAAAGGGTGCATTGACACTTCCTCCGGACACCAATGTAATTGCCATGGCTTCTCCCAATGCCCTGCCTGTCCCCAACACCACTGCCGACAGAAGGCCCGGACCAGCCGCCGGTAAAAGTCCGTGAAAAATTGTCTGGATCCGTGACGCCCCCAATGCCAGCGATGCCGCCTTAATCCCCGGATGCACCGCCCGAATGGCGGTTTCACTGATTCGGATTACGGTGGGCAGCATCATAAGTGCCAGTACCAGAACGGCAGACAGCAAGTTGGCCCCTCCGGTAAATCGATGGGTTTCGGAACCGGCAAACAACTTCCTTTCCAGCCGATACACCAGCGGATTCAGCAGGCGGATCCCCAGCAATCCATAAATGACAGAAGGAATCCCCGCCAGAATCTCCACGGCATCCCTGACCATTCCCGCCCTTTGTGGATCCGCCATTTCAGCCAGGTAGACGGCGGTCAGAATGCCAATGGGAACTCCTATTATGGCAGCGAGAAACGTCCCCGCCAGCGAAGTAAGGATAATATACAAAATGCCGAATCGAGGGGCCTTTGCCGTGGGTCTCCATTCTGTTCCCAGAAATATCTCTTTGGGCCCCACCTGCCTGATGGCCGGCACACCTTTCAGCAGAATATAAAAGCATATGGAAAGCACAGTCAAAATGGCCAGCGCGGCACAGGCTGTAAAAATCATTTCCGCTATTATTTCTGTCATTTTTGTTTTACGGTTCATATTCTCTTTCCCGGACAGCCGGCACAATACCTGCCATTTGTGCCGCTCTCTGTCCCTCTTCTCCATACACATAGTCAAACCAGATCTGCACCAGCCGGTCTTGTCCGGAAATTTCTCCTTGTGTGGCCATCACAAAAGGCCGATACAAAGCATAACTGCCGGAACATATATTTTCCACAGTCGGTTCCGTTCCATCCAGGGTAAGCGTTTTTAAGGTACGAAAAGAGGTATGCTCCGCCACGTCAAAAGATATGTAACCGATTGCGCCAGGTGTGGACGCTACTCTCGCCGCAACAGCTCCTGTACTGTCCAGCTCATTTCCATAGACACATTGCTCTTCCAGCCCCAATAGCTTCTCAAAAGCATTTCTGGTACCGGATCCCGCCTCCCGCCCTATCACTACAATCGGCATCTGATCGCCGCCCAGCTCCGACCAGTCCCGGATTCTGCCTCCATAAATTCCCTGCAGTTGTTCTTTCGTCAAATGATTCACTCTGTTCGAGGAATCCACACATATGGCAATCCCGTCCAGACCCACGATGTTTTCCACCGCTCCCCTCACTTTTTCCTCTTCCTTCAGATACCTGGATGCATTTCCGATGTCCGCGCTTCCCGCTGCCAAAGCCTCAATCCCGGCGCCGGAACCGGTAAACTGGACAGTTACCGTTACCTCCGGATAATTTTCCATAAATCCTTCCGCCAATATCCTGGTCAGCTTCTCCATAGAAGAGCTTCCAACAATCTGAAGAGAGCCGGAAATCTGTTCCCGGAAAGCATCTGTCGGTTCCACAGCCTCGCCGCTTCGACCACAGCCTGCCGCACCTCCCATCCCCAACGCCAGAAGTAAAAGCATCCATATTTGACATCTGCAAAAGATCCTTCCGGAACTTTTTCTATGTCGCCCCTCATGGCAAACACCTGTTCTATTCTTTGTCAGGCACTCCATATGGTAGCCAGAATCCCTTCTGCAATCGCAGTCGCCACATCGTGAAACCGGGTATCCAAAATCTCATTGTCCTCTTCCGTATTGATAAATCCCACTTCCACCAATACCGCCGGCATCTGCGTCTGATTCAGCACTACCAGATCAGGTCTCTCATTCACTCCCTGATTCTCGAACCCAACCTGTACCAGACGGGAATTGATATGATCCGCCAGCCGTGCCGCCTCGCCATAGCGATTATATACCAGTGACTCCACCCCACTGTACTGATTGGGATATGGACTGGAATTCCGATGAATAGAAACAAAATAATCGCCCGAAACCGCATTGCCCTCCTGTACCTTCCGAGTCGGCGATTCGTAGATGTCTGTGGTCCGGGTGTAATATACCTCCACACCATTTTGCTTCAGAATCTCTCCCACGGCAAGAGCAAGCGCCAGCACATCCTCTTTCTCCTGCCTGCCGCCATACGTTGCCCCCGGATCCGTTCCGCCGTGTCCTGCGTCTATTACCACCAAAGCCATAAAACAAGGCCCTCCGCATACCTTTTTATAAGATATGCAAAAGGCCTGTCCATAGTTCCTGTCCGGACCGTATTCTCCACGTTTAATCCCGCTTAAACAAATCCCTGGTGTACACCTTATCAACTACATTCTCCAGACATTCGTCGTACCGGTTGGCAATGATGCAATCGGATTTTTTCTTGAATTCCTCCAGATCATTCATCACAAGACTTCCGAAAAAAGTACTGCCGTTTTCCAGTGACGGCTCGTATATAATGATGTTCGCCCCCTTGCCCTTGACACGTTTCATCACACCCTGGATAGAGCTCTGGCGGAAATTGTCGCTGTTGCTCTTCATGGCCAGCCTGTACACCCCAATGGTGATATCTTTCTCCAAAGTCCGATTATAATTCATTTTCTCCGAATAGGAGTAATATCCCGCCTTTTTCAGCACCTGATCGGCCACAAAATCCTTTCTGGTGCGGTTGGATTCCACAATAGCCTCGATCAGATTCTCCGGCACATCGTTATAATTGGCTAAGAGCTGTTTCGTATCCTTCGGCAGACAATACCCTCCATAGCCAAAGGAAGGATTGTTGTAGTGACTCCCAATTCTCGGATCCAGGCAGACACCCTCGATAATCTGCTTCGTATCCAAGCCCTTCACCTCGGCATAAGTATCCAGTTCATTGAAAAAGCTGACCCGCAGAGCCAGATAGGTATTGGCAAAAAGCTTGACGGCTTCCGCTTCTGTGGTCCCGATCAACAGAACGGGCACATCCTCTTTCAGAGAAGCCTCTTTCAGCAGACCGGCAAATTCTTCCGCGCGTTTTCTCATTTCTTCCTTTTCCGAATCATAACCCACAATAATCCTGGAAGGATATAGATTGTCATAAAGCGCTTTGGTCTCCCGCAGGAATTCCGGGCTGAACAGGATCCTGTCGGTTCCCTTTCTCTTATTGAGCTGTGCTGTAAAGCCCACAGGTATGGTGGATTTTATCACTATGGTTGCCCGGGAATTGACCTGGAGGACCTCATCCACCACGCTTTCCACTGCGGATGTGTCAAAATAATTCGTCTGGCTGTCATAGTTCGTCGGCGCTGCCACGATTACAATATCCGCCTCCCGAAAGGCCTCCTCTCCGTCCAGCGTGGCTTTTAAATGCAATTCCCTGCTGTCCAGATACTCTTCAATCTCGGCATCTCTGATGGGAGACCGCCTTTCATTAATCATTTTCACCTTCTCAGGAAGAATGTCCTTCGCAATGACCTCACTTTTCTGGGCCAGCAGAACCGCCAACGACATGCCTACATATCCTGTGCCAACTACCGCTATCTTCATCCTGTTTATCCCTCTCTATCTCTTCGTCATTATAGTTCCGTTTCCAGCTTTCCAACGACGCTATTCTAGCATATATCTATCTGATGTGCAAGCGCAGACATACAAAGCTTTTCGATCTCCCCTACAAGATTCTCCATCAAGGGTGCAAGATACTCCATTCCTTTTTGTATCTCAAAAAGTACAATGTGTGAATAAGGTCATTACATCATGAGTGTGGCAGCACTCATGGAAGCCCCGGAGAAACCCCGGGTAAGGGAGGATACATATGACACCTTTAAAATGGTTCTACAGTTTTCTGAAACGTTACCAGAAACTAATGATTGTGGGCCTGTTCCTGACCACTGTCATCGCGGCCCTGTCCATTGTCAACCCCTATATTTCCGGTATTATCGTTGACAATGTAATCCAGGCAGGAAATTACGACCTGCTGCCGAAGCTGATTGCATGCCTTCTGGGGGTCACGCTGCTGAACAGTGTTCTGCGTTTCCTGTATCAGCTGATCTTCGAGACGGCTTCCCAGGGCGTACTGTACGACATGCGCAGCACCGTATACCGCAAACTTCTGGAGGAGGATTTTGCCTTCTATAATAAGAAGCGCACCGGAGATCTGATGAGTCGTCAGACAGGAGACATGGAGGCCATCCGGCATTTCGTTGCCTATGACCTTTACGCGGTCTACCAGAATGTGCTGCTGTTTGCCTTCGCACTGCTGATGATTTTCACGGTGAACACAAGGCTGGCACTTTGTATGCTGGTGGTATTGCCCTTCACCGCATTCTCTACTTTTAAGCAATCCAAAGAAGTAAAGCCGGCTTTCCAGCGGAACCGCAACTGTTTCTCCTCGCTAAATGCCTTCGTCCAGGAGAATATCAGCGGCAACCGCGTGGTAAAAGCCTTCGCAAAGGAAGATTACGAGAAGGAAAAGTTCCAGATCGAGAACGACCGTTTTAAGGAAGCCCAGATCAAGGCTTCCCGGGTCTGGATGAAATACGTGCCGATATTCGAAATTCTCTCCTATGCGCTGACTATCGTTCTGATGCTTTACGGCGGATACATGGTGATTCTGGGAGAGATCACCATGGGCGACCTTGTAAAAGTCAACGGCTATCTGTGGATGCTGAATATGCCGCTGCGTATGGCCGGCTGGTGGGTAAACGATATTCAGAACTTCGTTACCTCCGTGGAGAAAATATACCCTACCTACAGCGAGGAGCCCAGGGTGAGAACGCCCCGTTTCGCCTGGAATCACGGGGATTCCTATGGATATCCTCATGATAAAATCCGGGGCGAGGTGGAATTCCGCAACGTGTCTTACCGGGCGGAGGACGAGGATGAGAGCGAGGCAGACATTATCAGAGATATTAATTTCAAGGTAAAGGCAGGTCAGACTGTGGGTATCATCGGTTCCACCGGTTCCGGGAAATCCACCCTGATGAACCTGCTCTGCCGGTTCTATGACGCCACCGCAGGCCAGGTGCTTGTGGACGGCACGGATGTGCGGGAGATGGATCTCTATAATCTCCGGGACAATATCGGTATGGCCATGCAGGACGTGTTCCTTTTTTCCGATACCATAGAGGGAAATATCGCTTACGGAAGGCCTGACTGCAGCTTCGAGCAGGTGAAACGTGCCGCCATTATGGCGGATGCCAATCATTTCATCTCCGCTCTGCCTGACAAATATGATACCATCGTAGGCGAGCGGGGCGTTGGGCTGTCCGGCGGCCAGAAACAAAGAATTTCCCTGGCCCGCGCCCTCCTGAAAGATCCTTCCATTCTGATTCTGGACGACACCACCTCCGCCGTGGATATGGAGACGGAAAGTTATATCCAGAAGCAGCTTAAGAGCATCAAAAAGGATTGTACCGTATTTATCATCGCTTACCGCATCTCTTCCATCAGAGATGCCGACCAGATTCTGGTCATGGATGGCGGACGTATCATCGAACACGGGACCCACGACGAACTGGTGGCTGCGGACGGCTATTACGCAAAGGCTTTCCGCAATCAGTACGGCGAGATTCCCTATGACCTGCTGAACCAGCAGAAAATGGCACAAACAGCACGCAGCTGACGAAACTAAAACAGCATGTAGCTGAATAGCCCCCAGAGAAGTTTTGGACGCAAAGGGCGGCCGGAACTTCTCTGCTGACAAAGGAGCTGTTCAGATACATGCGGAACTTAAACAGCATGTAGCTGAATAGCCCCCAGAGAAATTACGGACGCAAAGGGCGGCCGGGATTTCTCTGCTGACAAAGGAGCTGTTCAGATACATGCGGAACTTAAACAGCATGTAGCTGAATAGCCCCCAGAGAAATTACGGACGCAAAGGGCGGCCGGGATTTCTCTGCTGACAACGGGGCTGTTCAGATACATGCGGAACTTAATTTAGGAGGTAATGGAGCATGGCACGTAACAGATATGATATGGACGAAGTGCTGGAAGACAGCTTTGACATAGGTCAGCTGAAACGTCTGGCCGGCTATGTGTCCCCTTATAAAGGTAAGATGGCAGGCGTCATTTTCCTGATGCTCAGCGCATCCGCACTGACCATGATGGTCCCCATCTTTTTCCAGAGAATCATGGACATTTATATTCCTCAGAAGGACATGGGCAAAGTTGTGATGGTCAGCCTGCTGACTCTGGCCGTGGCCAGCTATTCCGCCATTGCAATGCGCTTTAAAATCAAGACAATGAGCGTCATCGGACAGAGCATTATCCATGCCATCCGCACCGACATTTTCAATCATCTGCAGGAATTGCCCTTTTCCTACTATGATGACCGCCCGCACGGCAAAATTCAGGTGCGTGTGGTGAATTACGTCAACAGCTTAAGCGACCTGCTGAGCAACGGTATCGTAAATACCGTCACAGATCTGTGCAACCTGTTCTTCATTATTATATTTATGCTCATCTGTGACACAAGGCTTACTCTGGTCTGTCTCTGCGGACTGCCTGTTCTGGCGCTGGTTGTCGTATTTATTAAAAGGAAACAGCGCAAGGCCTGGCAGATTCAGTCCAACAAGCAGAGTAACCTGAATGCCTATATCGCAGAGAGCATCAACGGCATCCGGGTAACCCAGTCTTTTGTCCGGGAAAATGAGAACAATCAGATCTTCAACACCCTGAGCGGCAACTACCGCAAGGCCTGGATGAGGGCCATCAAGTTCAACTTTACCATGGGTCCCAGTGTGGATTTGATTTCCGCTATTACCACATCCTTTATCTATGTGCTGGGTATCCGCTGGATTCTGGCTCCGGATGCCACCCTGACCGTGGGTGTGCTGATTGCCTTTACCGCCTACATAGGCCGTTTCTGGGCACCCATCAATACCCTGGCCGGCTTCTACAACTCACTGTTGACCGCAATCTCCTATCTGGAGCGTATCTTCGAGACCATCGATGAGCCTGTTCTGGTAAAGGATGCGGAAGGCGCCTCCGAAATGCCGGCCGTAATCGGAGAAGTGCAGTTTAAAGATGTATGCTTCAGCTATGAAGAGGGCCACCGGATTCTGGACAACATCAACTTTACGGCAAAGCCGGGCCAGACTTATGCTTTCGTGGGACCCACAGGCGCCGGAAAGTCCACCATAGTCAATCTGATCTGCCGCTTTTACAATGTGGATTCCGGGCAGATTCTCATTGACGGTACCGACATCGCCAACGTGACCATTCATTCCCTGCGTACCCAGATGGGTATCATGATGCAGGACAGCTTCATCTTCTCAGGTACCATTATGGACAATATCCGTTATGGCAATCGAGAAGCCACCGATGACCAGGTCATCCGGGCCGCCAAAACTGTCTGTGCTCATGACTTCATCAGCCAGATGGAGAACGGCTATTACACCGAGGTGAACGAGCGTGGCAGCCGCCTGTCCGCAGGACAGCGCCAGCTGATCTCCTTCGCCAGGGCCCTGCTGGCCGACCCGAAGATTCTGATATTGGACGAAGCCACCTCCAGCATCGACACCGAGACGGAAATCCTTCTCCAGAAAGGCCTGAACGAGCTGTTGAAGGGCAGAACCTCCTTCATAATAGCCCACCGCCTCTCCACCATAAAAAATGCCGACTGCATCCTCTACGTGGACAAAGGTGGCATCCTGGAACGCGGCACCCACGAAGAACTGTTGGAGCAAAAAGGTGCTTACTACGAGCTGTATATATCACAATATGATTTTCTGGCATGAGCCATGCGCATAAAAAGGAAGAACGGTCTGTGGGGAGCTCTCTTGCTCACCGACAGACCGTTCTTCCTTTTTATGGATACGGCGACGCCGTATCAGCAGAACATTCCATCTCTTAGGAATGTTCTGCTGGCGCATGGCCCCCCGCGCCTCCCCCATTCCTTGATTCCCCACTTCGAAAGGAATCATCTGCTTTCGCCTGCTGCAAGCCAATAGCCATCATCCGGTCGAATTCAGCCTTTGTCATCTCATCTCGTGCAGGAACATCAACTGGGAGCGTTACCGAAAATGGGATAACCGACATAATCACACCACCTTTCTACCAGACCTTTGCATGGGAGTTTAGTTGATTTTATTATAAGCAATTGTGACGCAGACTACAATACAAAAGATGCTCTTTTGATAAAACAGACTTACTCCCCTTCCCAAACCCGCCTGATCATAGCAATCTCATCAAAATCCGCCTCCGAGACACAGATTTCCCCGGCAACACTCAGCGCATGGACAATCTTGCCGTCCCCAATATAGACTGCCACATGAGCGGGCGTCTCATAGAAAATCAGGTCACCCGGCAGCGCGTCTTCCAGCCCCTGGACCTCGTATCCCTGCTGCCGCTGCTCCTTCGAAGAATGAGGCAGACTGATCTCAAAATGCGCATATACCCCTCTGGTAAAGCCGGAGGAATCCGCACCCTCCGTCAGGCTGTCGCCGCCCCAGGCGTAAGGGTTCCCCACGAACTGCAGCGCATATTCCGCCGCCTGCGCTCCCATCTCGTTCCCCGTCGTTGTCTCAACCACAAACGTTTCGTCCAACCCTATATTCAACTTATCTTCGGATATCCCTGTATCCTCTGTCCAGATATCCGCCATATACTCCGCCGCCCTCTCCGGGTCTGCTCCTTCGGTATCCAGTCTCAGGTCAAACAACGCATTCAATCCCCCATACTCCGCATTTCTGGAAATCACCCCCGTTTCCCCGTCATAACAGTAGGCCTGCACATTGTAAAAATTCCCGTCGGATATACACAGATACAGGTCATGATCTGCGAGGATCTCCACCGTATCACATTCCACAAGCCGGTACAGAATCCCTTCCTCCACCATTTCCGTATAGCCGCCATGCATGGAGGCCGCGTTGTAATGGGCCGGATTGTATCCGCCGATCAACGGTGAGACGAAAAATTCTGCCGCTTCCTGCACAACAGGACTGCCGTCGGATTTTGCAATGGCTACAACGGCATAGGTTCTGTCGTTGTGTGTTTTGCCTGTCATCCCGTCACTGTACCTGTACTTCGACAGATTTTCTCCGGAAATGATTCCCAGCAGGGTCACATCATATCCCCCATAGCTTTGGGTTTCATTTACCAGGACAGCTTCTTCGCTTAAAAATGCTTCGGCCAGCCTAGAGTCATTCATTTCCTGCGCCACATTCTCCGGTGTCAGATACTTCCATGCCGCAAATGCGGTGAGGGAACCGGCTCCCAAAACCAGCGCAGCCACAACCGCGGCTGCGGGAAGTCTTTTCATCGATTTTCTTTTCATATATCTCATCTCCTTTGCCTGATTCAGAATCTCTCGGTTCAGCCGGGAATCCGGCCGTTCCGCTGGAGTAAGGGCATGTCTTAGCAATTCATCCAATTTCTTTTCCATTGATAACACTCTCCAATTCTTTTCTTACTATTTTCCTTGCCTGATGCAGTCTGCTCAGCACGGTTCCCTCAGGAATTTCCAGGATGGCTGCTATCTGTTTTATCTGCAGTTCCTCCATGTAAAAGAGTAGCACCACAAGTTTCAGCCGTTCCGGCAGCCGATTCACCGCCCGCCTCACCGCGGCCTGTTCCTCCTTACCGATTGCCTGTTCTTCCGGGGAGGGTTCCGTGGAAACATCCGCTTCCGCATCCAGCCCTTCCGCCAGAGACCGCGTATCCGCAATCCGCTTCCGCCATGCGAACTTCCGTCTCCTGTTCTTCCAGATACGCAGAGCAATAGAAAGCAGATAGCTTTTCGGATTCCTGTCGTATTCTATTTTCCCGCTCAGCTCCATGGCTTTCAAAAAGGTGTCCTGATACAGGTCATCTGCCTCCTGCCGGCTGCCGGCAAGCTGTCTGCAGAATGAGTACACAGCTTTCCCATACTCATGGATGCAGGCCTCTAATTCTTGATTTTCCATTTGTTACTCCACTTTCCAGACGTCTGTTGAAGCGGCAGCTTTTTGCCCTTCACTTATATATTGTAATAACTTTGGAGTATATTCACATCACATTTATTTTTTTATATTGACATATTATTTGCACCCACATATAATAATAAATGACAGGCAGACAATTGCCTCAAAAGTAGTTCGGTCGTGCGGGTAAAAAGAACTGTTTGCAACAGTTTCCAGGCAGGCCGTGTATAAGTGGTCCGCTCCCGGCCATGCGGATAATAAGTAGGCCGTGAATAAGTAGCCCGCTCCCGGCCATGCGGATAATAAGTAGGCCGTGAATAAGTTTTCAGGCCTCCTTTCCATCTCGGACAGGAGGCTTAATCCTTTCCAGAGGAGATCTTCTCATGAAAATTTCACCGGGCAGTCTGTATTTCGTCTCAGATCAATTCTTTCAGAAGATACAAGACCCTTATCTAAAAGTTAATTATGAAACGACGAAGCGTCCGCATTACTTTGCCATTACAGATCAGGAGACAGGACTGTACTGGCTGGTTCCATGCAGCTCGAAAATCGAGAAATTTGAACGATTGATTCGGGAAAAGCAGGCTCATCATAAGCCCACAGATACGATAAAGATTGTTAAAATATTTGATAAGAAGACTGCTCTTCTGTTTCAGGATATGTTCCCCGTCACTGAACATTATATTGACAGTCCATACATAAAAGGCGGGCAGTCCGTTAAAATATCCGATCCTGCTATCTTCCGGGAATTAGAAAAAACTGCCCGCATCTCCTACATCTCCCTGACTTTCTCCGCCAGGGCCTCCCTGTCCCCGCACTGCGTCTTCTCCAGCACATGGGTCATATGTTTTTTCACCGTTGCCATACTGATATACAGTTCCTGGCCAATCTCCGCATTGGTCATGCCGGCCGCCGCAAGTCTGGCCACCTCCGCTTCCCGGTCCGTCAGCCCCAGAGAGCGAAGTCCAAAGTAAAGCCTCTGGCCCTCGGCTTCCTTTCTCTCCGCTTCCTCGTCCTCCGGCTCTTCCATGTAAGAAATGACCTTCTGTTCCAGCCGCAATTTTACAGGCATAAGAACCAGCAAAAACAGAACCGGATACAGGACTCCCAGACTTATGACCCCCAGAGCCGGGCCTGCCGTAATGGCATTATCCATATGATAGAATATGTCTACAAGAGGAACTACCAGCACAAGAATCGCAACCAGCATTACTGTTCGTTCTACATATTGTATCGTTTTCAGAGATTTCTGCAGTTCTATCCGGGATACCCCTTTTTTCCTGGAGAAAGCCAGAGCAAATCCCCTTATAAAATCCTTTTCGACTCCTGCGATTAACAGCACCAGCAGGACTGTGACCACTATCAGCAGAAATGTCGGCACATCCACATACATTTTATAGAAATTACCCGGAGAATAAAAGCCAAATTCCATACTCCAGACCACAAGCATTCCCAATGCACTGAGTACTATCCATATCCCCCTGGTCCAGGTCCTTCCCGTTTTCCTCTTCTCTTTTTCCAAAATAATCCCTTCCTTTCCGCGCCGCTTTGCACCTGCTTCGTCTTACCTTCCTTTTATTTCCTTTTCAGTTCTTTTTTATTGGGCAAGTCTGCTATTTTCTTTTCATTCTTCCCCATTTGTCTGAATTCGCTTTCCTCTCTTTATTTGGCTGGTTTCATCTCCGTCCCTTTACAAAAACGGATTCGCCCGCCGAAGCCCCTCTGCAGATACTTTCATTTTAGAAGAGTCCTTCCCCGTTCACAAGCCTCCTTTTCCTTCCACCCACAAAAACAGGGGTGGTATTTTACTACCACCCCCCTCTTTTCATTCAGTGAATCAGAACTTCCCTGTCTATATCCCCAACAAAATCGTGGCAATTCGAAAATACACCAACAGCGAAAGCGCATCCACAATCGTGGTGATAAATGGACTGGCCATCACCGCCGGGTCGAATCCGATTCTCTTTGCTCCTATGGGCAGAAGACAGCCCACAAGCATGGCCATCAGCACTGCCGCCACCAGAGTCAGGCACACTGTAAAGGCTACCATGAGCCCCACCCTGTCAAGCAGCATCAGCTTCACGAAGTTTGCCGCCGCCAGCGTTCCCCCGCACAGCAGAGCCACCCGGATCTCCTTCCACATGATGCGGGGGATGTCCCGGTATTCTATCTCCCCCAGAGAGAGACCTCTGATCACGGTGACGCTGACCTGGCCGCCGGCATTTCCGCCGGTGTCCATCAGCATTGGTATAAAGGCCACAAGCACGGCATATACGCTCAGAGCCTCCTCGAAGGAGGCGATAATGGCCCCCGTAAAAGTGGCTGACACCATCAGCAGAAGCAGCCAGGGAATCCGCTTTCTGTACGTCTCGCTGACACCGGTCCGCATATATGGCTTGTCGCTGGGCACAATGGCCGCCATCTTCTCCATGTCCTCCGTGGTCTCTTCTTCCATGATATCCACAATGTCGTCCACAGTGATAATGCCCACCATCCGATTCTCATTGTCCACCACAGGCATTGCGGTGAAGTCGTACTTTTTGAACTGCGCCGCAACCTGCTCCTGATCCATCAGCGTATTGATGGCAATCACATTTTCATGCATGATATCCCTGATAATATCCTCTCCGTCGCTTAAGAGAAGATACCGCAGGGCAACCGTTCCCACCAGCTCCCGCCAGGGGTCCAGCACATAGCATATATTGATGGTCTCGCTGTCCAGACCAACGGCACGAATGCGCTCGATGGCCTGATTCACCGTCAGATTCTCCTTCAGAGACACATACTCCACGGTCATGATGCTTCCTGCGGAATCCTCCGGATAGCGCAGCAGCTGGTTCACCGCCTTGCGGGTGTCGGGATTGGCGTTGGCCAGAAGCTTTTTCACCACGTTGGCCGGCATTTCCTCCAGCAGATCCGCGGCGTCGTCCGCCATCAGATTGTCGATGACGCTGCCTGCCTCTTTGTCGGAAAGGGAATTGATAATGAATTGCTGGCTGTCCGTCTCCAGATAGGAAAATACGTCCGCCGCCAGGTCTTTGGGCAGAATCCGAAAGACCTTCAACATCTCCTCCGCTTCCAGCTCTTCCATGAGAACCGCAATATCAGCCTCGTTCATTTCGGCCAGAAGTTGACGGAGATTCGTGTACTGCTTAGCGTTGAGAAGCCTGATGAGCTCCTCCAGTTCGTTTCTCATTTCCATAGCATTTCTCCTTATGTGGTTTTATTACCGGGCTGCAACTTCGACCGGGAAGAGGGTTGTCACTGCTATTCTTCTGACTCTTCATGTAAAACCACCTCCTCTCAAAATGCCATGCTAAATTTCATTTTAGCCCTGAAAATCTTCTTTGTCAATAAAATAAATTTCTCTCATTTTGTCGAATTTCACCCTGCCGTTGGTCATATCCGTCATCTTAGCGCACAGGACATCCGCCTCTTCCGCCGGCACCGTCAGACGCAGTGTCACATTTTCTCCGTAATCCGCAGCGTCCGGCTCTATCCCCGCACTCCCCAGCAGATACAGAATCTTCCCAACGCCGTTATAGTCCGTTATGACTTCCATCTCCCGCCCCGGGCGCATTCGACCCAGCCGGCAGTTTTTCAGCCCCTCCTTCACCGCCTGGGTATAGGCTCTGACCAGCCCTCCCGTGCCCAAAAGCACTCCGCCAAAATATCTGGTCACCACCGCCACCACATTCCTAAGTTCGGCTCCCGTCAGTACTTCCAGCATTGGCCGGCCTGCGGTTCCCCCCGGCTCTCCGTCGTCGCTGCAGCGGCTTAGCTCTCCCCTGGCTCCAATGATAAACGCATAACAGTTATGCCGGGCATCCCAGTACTTCTTCTTCGTCTCCTCGATGAAAGCAACCGCCTCCTCCTCGCTCTCACAGTGACGAAGGGTAGCAATAAAACGGGACTTCTTCTCCGTGTATTCTCCCTGACCGCCCGCAATCAGTACCCGATAGGCATCTCCCGGCCGTTCCTCCCGCTTCTTTCCCTCATTCATCCGCAATCCTTCTTTCCAGCTCTTTCTTCCTGCTTTCCTGCCGGTACCTCTCCCGGAGCAGTGTCATTTTCTTCTTTCAGAATAGCATAATTTGTCCAAAATGTGAAACAATTATTAAGATGGAAAAGAAATCCTTTATTTACATAGCATTTTTTGGTATAATATAGTAGTCTTTGCAAATGTTGGACAAATGTTCCTGCAGAAAGGTGAATCAATGAATTACGGAAAAAGAGGAATCAGAGCGACTCAGAAAGCTCTTAATTCTAAAACAAAAAAATGGGGAAGAAAGTTTGGCATTTCTTTGGTAAAGCTGATGCTGGCTGCATTTGTAGGTCTTGTTATCTGCGGAATATCCGCCGGAATCGGTGCATTCAACGGCATCCTGGCATCTACTCCCCAGATCAGGCTCAGTGATGTGGTAGCTTCCGGAGAAGCCACTATTGTTTACGATTGTGAAGGAAACGAGATCGATCAGTATGTCAGCATCAATTCCAATCGTATCCAGATTAACAACATGGATTTGATTCCCAAGCATTTGGGGGAGGCCTTCGTTGCTATTGAGGACAAGCGTTTCTACCAGCATAACGGTATCGATATCGAGGGAATCGCCCGGGCCGGCTGGAATTTTGTGACCAGTATGGGCAAGCGAAAGGAAGGCGCCAGCACCATCACACAGCAGCTTTTGAAAAATACCATCTTCACCACCTGGACGGAGGAAGATGGCAATCTCATCAAAATG
>CAQUWW010000072.1:14935-15179 GCA_948896875.1 uncultured Acetatifactor sp.
TCTGGAAATTTCCAAGTACTACTCTAAAGAGGATGTCCTTCTGCGCTATATGAACGCCATTAACTTAGGGCAAAATACATTGGGTGTGGAATCTGCTTCCCAGCGGTACTTCGGGAAATCCTGCTCTGATCTCACGCTGTCGGAATGTGCGGTGATTGCTTCCATTACGCAGAATCCCTACTATTTGAATCCGATTCGTTTCCCGGAGTCCAATGCGGAACGCCGCCTGAAATGTCTGAATATC
>CAQUWW010000073.1:0-14251 GCA_948896875.1 uncultured Acetatifactor sp.
CTCCGTCAGCCATTGCAGTAATTCCGGACTTTTGCGACAATCCCCTGTTGGCCATTGTAGTACTCTGGACTTAGTTCTCAGGACCTTGAAGGTCCTTGCACGAGGCACAGGCCCGTTGTAAACTAAACTCGAATTTAAAGTAACTGACAACAATCAATAAAAAGAAAGAGAGGAAAAACAGATGATTCGTATTGGCATTATCGGAGCAGGACGTATCGGAAAGGTACATTTGGAGTCCATCACCTACCACGTAAAGAACGCGGTTGTAAAGGCTATGGCCGACCCCTTCCTGAATGAGGAGACCGAGAAATTTATCCGGGGAATGGGCGTGGAGAAGATTTACAAGGATTACAAAGCCATTCTGGCAGACCCGGAAATTGACGCAGTGCTGATCTGCTCGTCCACAGATACCCATGCCTCCATATCCATCGAGGCCATTGAGGCAGGGAAAAATGTATTCTGTGAGAAACCTGTGGACCATGCGCTGGATAAGATTAAAGCGGTGGAAGACGCCCTGGCGGCCCATCCGGAATGCAAGTTCCAGGTTGGATTCAACCGTCGATTCGACCATAACTTTGCGGCGGTGCGCAAAGCATATGACGAAGGGAAGATCGGCGAGGCCCATATCCTGAAGATAACCTCCAGAGATCCGGAGCCGCCCAATCCCGCATATATCAAGGTATCCGGCGGAATGTTCCTGGATATGACCATTCATGACTTTGACATGGCATGCTTCCTCACCAACAGCGATGTGGAGGAAGTCTATGTACAGTCTGCCGTGCTGGTGGATCCGGCCATCGGCGAGCAGGGGGATGTGGACACCGCCATTATTACCCTGAAAATGACAAACGGAGCACTGGCAGTGATTGATAATTCCAGACGGGCCGCATACGGATATGACCAGCGCGCGGAGCTTTTCGGCTCCAAAGGCATGGTGGCAACCTCCAACGACACCCTTTCTTCCGCAGTAATTTCCAATGCGGAGGGCGTGACCGGCGAGAAACCGCTGTTCTTCTTCCTGGAGAGATATATGGAATCCTTCTCGGAGGAAATGCGCCAGTTCGTGAACGCCTGCGAAAACGGCGGCGAAGTGCCTGTGGGTATCCATGCCGGAATGCAGTCGGTGAAGATAGGGCTGGCAGCGAAGAAATCTGTGGAAGAGCACAGACCAGTTAAAATTTCGGAGCTTTAAAGACAACTAAAAAGAGGCTGATTCAGTCTGGAAAAACTGATAGACAGACCATTCATACCTTCCGAGCGGACAAGGGTAATAATCCGAATCTGCCCGGGAGGTATTTTACAGAGGAACTTAAAACATGTAAAAAACGTTGACACAAAAAAGCCTGTACCATATACTAATAATAGTTTTGCAATAACGGTAATCTTTGGTTGTATATGAGAAATTTGCTCCTGACTACGAAAGGTGGATTCAGAATATAAGGTATAATAGCAGATGAAGATGAAAAAGGTTGCGGATGGGCTTCGTTATGAGGATAAATATATTGTGACAAGAAGTCAGATTGAGTTGCTGAAGTGCCGCATTGAAGGAATTTGTTGTCAGGATGATTTTGCAGACAACAGGGGAAGTTACAATATAAGAAGCCTGTATTTTGATGATTATGCAGGGAATTCATATCGGGACAACGAAAATGGAACGGATCCCAGATCCAAATTCCGAATTCGTATTTATAACTGTAGCGACGATAAGATTTTTTTGGAAAATAAGATAAAAATAGGAGGAAAGATACGAAAAGACAGAGCAGTGGTGACCAGGGAATTCTGTGAACGGTTGTTAGAGAACAGAGGAGAAGGAATTATACCAGATGAAAGCGAAATTATCAATCGATTTTTGATCGCCTGGGAGACCAGAATGCTCCGACCAAGACTGATGATCGAATATGATCGGGAACCCTATATTTGTCAAGAAGCGGGGGTACGGATTACTTTTGACAAAAATATTTCTTTTTCAGGTGATGTGAAGAATTTTTTTAAAGAGAATATTTTAATGCAGCCGGTTATGGAGGCCGGAAAGGAGCTGCTGGAAGTCAAGTATCAGGAATTTTTGCCGCATTATATATATCAGATGATGAATCAGGCAAATTTGCAGCGCAGTACTTTTTCCAAATTCTACATCTGTGAATCATGCAGAAGAAAAGGGGGCTATGCCATATGACGTTTAAAGATATTATTAAGACATCTTTTATGGAGCAATTTCAATCGGACATTAATTTGCGTATAATACTGATATCGCTGGCATTATCTTTGATAATGGCGCTCTATTTATTTGTAATTTACCGATTTTTTGTTCGGAAATCGCTGTATAATATCAACATGAATATTGCGATAGTGGGAATGACGGTTATTACTACTGCTATTATGCTGACAATTCAGTCTAATTTGGTATTATCACTGGGAATGGTGGGCGCGCTATCTATTGTCAGGTATCGTACGGCGGTGAAGGATCCCATGGACCTGTTCTTTCTTTTCTGGTCTATTGCAGATGGAATTATGTGTGGGGCGTCTCAATATATTCTTGCAATTATTGTGACGTTAGGACTGACAGTCGTTATTTTTATTCTTGCACAATTCCCTTCCCTTAGGGCGCCATATGTTATGGTAGTGAATGGACGAGGAGATGGTTTGGAGGAAAGCCTGCAGGAGATTATAGAAACCTATTGTAATTATCATAAAATCAAGTCAAGAAATATTTCAGGAGAGACGGAGAGGATTGTCATAGAATTGCGTACGCACAGGGAAACTGAACTGGTTCGGGCGGTCAGCGGGATCGGGCAGAGGATACAGGTCTCGCTGCTGACGTATGAAGGGGACATTGTAGGATAAGGTTTGGTAAGAGGACGCAGATGAACAGAAGAAGTATTGGATTTTTCATTTTCCTTTTGACGCTGCTCAGCGGGGCAGGCATGGCTGCTTTATGCCTTCATCTGATGGGAGAGCAGAAAAATATACTTATTATTTCTCATGACAGTGGAATTTATGACGAATCGATTGATGTGAATGTCAACGCATTTGCACCGGGAGTGATTTATTATACAGTGTCCGGAAGTTCTGGCGGAGTCGAAGGATATGGACAATATGGGGAGCCTGTAGTCTATGAGGGTCCGATTGAACTGGAGCTTCAGAACGATACATCTGTACATTCTTTTGAATTTTATTGTATATTTGACGATGGTACAAGATCTGAGACATACAAAAGAGACTATATACTGGATGCCGGTGGGAAAGATCGTTTTTCTACTACTTATGTGGTGTCCGTTATGGGAGAAGAAGAAAAATTATTTGGCTATGAAGAGGGGATTTTTGTTCGGGGAAGACAGTTTGATGAGTATATGGCAGAGAATCCCGACGTAAATCTTCTGGGTACAGTAATACCGGCTAATTATTATAATGATATGGAAGTACCGGTGAAGGCAGTTGTTTTTCAACAGGATGGCACGGAAATTCTCAATCAGAATTGTGGCTTGAAAATATATGGAAATTGGACAAGAGCAAAAAATCAAAAATCTTTTCGACTGATTGCAAGGCATATTTATGACGATTTTAATGAATTTTCATATTCTTTTTTACCGAATTTGATTTCTGATGAGAAAGGAATACCAATTGATGCATTTCAGAGGATTTCTTTTCATAACTCTGGAGATGATAATGGGTACGCGTTTATTCGAACAACACTTGTAGGCGAGCTGGCCAGGCGCTCGGGATTTTCGGATGTCCTGATTTCGGAGAGTGCCACTGTGTATGTAAATGGGAAATATCAGGGAGTTTACTGGTTACAAAACACATTTGATGACAGATATTTTAAAGAAAAATATGGCAGGTATCATGGCGAGATGGTAGTGTGCGAGGGAACTCTGCGCAGTATGTCCGACGAAGAGGCGGAGACCGAAAATGAGGCACAATGTGTACAGGAGTATAATGATTTATGTACCTGGATAGAAACCGCGGATATGGAAGAGGAGGATAACTGGAGACGTGTCTGCGGTACGATTGATATAGATAATTTTGCAAGATATATGGCACTGGAATATTACATTGGAAATCTTGACTGGCCTCATAACAATGTAAAGGTGTATCGTTATATGGGCGCATCGGAGGAAGATTATTATGAAGGAACAGTTTTTGACGGAAAATACCGGTATCTGTTGTTTGATACAGATTATGGAATGGGTTTAAAATTCCAGGGCTGGTATGGAATGGATGAAACAGAAGAGCGGCTGGAGGCGCTTTGCCAAAGTGAATATCAGGCTGTGCTGTTTCAAAAGCTGCTTCACAGAGAAGAGTTTAAACGGCTTTTTATCAGCGCGGTAACACAACTGATGTATGAAAGTTTTTCAATGGCAGAAGTATCGGCAGCGTTAGAGGAATATAATGCGAAACGCTACAATGAACTCCGGTACATGATGGAAGAAACGGTATTACTGAAAAATTCGATTTGGGAATCGGATGATAATAGCTTGGAGAATGTAGAACAGGAAATGGCGGAGATTCTTCGATTTGCAGAGAACAGACCATATACTGTATTGGCAGAATTGCAGAAACAATGGGATTGTGGCAGGGAAGTAGAGTTATCTATCCTGTCAGATGACAGCAAAAATTATTTTATGAACGGTTTGAAAGTAGAGGGACCGGTTTACGCAGGAGTTTGCTATGAGAATATTCCCATGGAAGTCAGGTGTGACAACAGGCCAGGGGTTATAGTCATGGGTTATTATGTGAATTCGGACTTTGTGGAAGGGGAGAGTCTTGAGATTCTGCCTGCCGAATGGATGGACGCGGATGGTCATATTCTCATAGAGCCGGTCTTTAAGACGGAGATGGTTGAAAATCTGGTGATTTCCGCATATCATATTCGAGGAACAGAGGATTATGTTATTTTAAGAAATAATGGGCAGGTGCCGCTTTTGCTTTCTGATTACGCATTGACCGATTCGGAAGAGAAATGGTCTAAAGGGAGGCTGCCTGGTGTGGAATTGAAACCCGGAGAGGAATATGTAGTGTATGGGGAGAAATATTCGGGGATAAGGGGGCGGAACAGTACACAGCTTTCTTTTTCCTGGAGTAGGGAAGAAGAAATCCTGTTGATCCATATATCAGAAGGTGTGGTGGACAGAAAGAATTAATTTTTCTTGACGCCAATCTTTTCATGTTGTATACTATTTTTATCAAGAGTATTCAATGAATCGTACACATGTAATCTGTACCTTCAAGGCAAATTCTGCCGAGTTACTCAAATAATAAAATAACAGAATAGGGCAGGACTATGTCTGTGAGGCTCCTGCCAGGACAGGAGGATTTTATGGAACAAATGGTGAGAAGAGAGGCGCAGTATATGCAGCAGGTTCTGCATGTACTGCTGACAGGAGGGAAAATGCACACAATCGATGATATTCTGGCTTTGCCGGAAGGAGAGAGAGCGGAACTGATTGACGGAGAAATGTTTATGATGGCCACGCCTACCCGCAGGCATCAGAAGACGGTGGGATGGCTGCATGCCATGATTTTTCATCACATTATGAGCAAAGGCGGGAAATGCGAAGTGGATGTCTCCCCCTTTGCGGTATTTCTGAAAAATGACATATGGAATTACGTGGAGCCGGATGTCATTGTCACCTGTAACAGGGACAAGCTGGATGATCAGGGCTGTCATGGCGCGCCGGACTGGGTGATGGAAGTGCTGTCGCCCTCCAGCGTTGTCATGGACTGCCGCAGGAAGCTGGAGGCTTACAGAAGCGCCGGAGTCAGAGAGTACTGGATTATTGACCCCAGGAAAGAGACGGTAAGCATATATGATTTTGAGGGAGAGGACAAAGAACCGAAGGTGTATGGTTTTACGGATGTCATCGAATCAAATATTGTGGAAGATCTGGAGCTGGATTTTACGCAGCTTCGGGAGTATCTTTTCTAACTTTTTCGTGCAAATTCCATCGGGTTCAGTGCTAGAGGAGCGGGGACATTTTAACGAGAATCTGCATTCATGGATGGGAGCATGGCGGCTGTACACACTGACGACGATGAAGCAGGAAGATCTGGATTTATTATGGGAAGGATAAAGATGAATCAATTATTATCGCCCCCAACCGTTCTGTATAGCTTCCGGTACTGGCTGGGGGAAATCCCATGACGTCGCCGAAATTCCCGCGCGAAATGCTGGCGGTTCTCATAGCCCACCTCCAGCGCCACTTCCAGGATATTCTTCCGGGTCAGAGTCAGCAGAGCGGCGGCTCTGTCCGCCCGCACCGTATTGATATGGGTGGTGATTCTGCGGCCGGCATATTTGGAGAAAAGCGACTCCAGGTGAGAGCGGCTGATTCCCACAGCGTCGGCGATCTGCTGGATGGTCAAAGGTTCGCTGCTGTGTTCGGCAATGTATTTTTTGGCCTCACTGATATAATGGATTCCGGCCGCTTTCCGTTTTGTGAAAAAAATCCGGGACATTTTGATATATAAAACTGTGAGAAGCGCCGTCATCATGACATCTCTCTGGGGCGATGGGGCATGGAATTCCCGGATGAGTTCGTTTATGGTGGAGGAAGTATTTTCCTGATCATGCAGGATACAATAACGATTTCTATAATTCATAAAACCGTCTACAATATCGTTATTCCGACATAATGTATCCAGATCGAGATGAACAGAATCTTCAGAAGGCTGGAAATGCAGGCGATAGACCAGGTTGGTCTCACCTGCTGGTATTTGCAGGTCATATTTCACATTTCGATGAAAATAAACTATATTTCGATAGGCCGCATTGAGTGTCTTATCAGAAACCTTTACATGACAGGACCCGTTTGCCACATAGAGAAGCTGGTTTTCCGTATCCGTATCCTGACCGGGCAGACTGTGCCGGTCACGAAGTATGTCACAGGCAGTCATTTTCATATAAAAAGGCAAATCATTTCGTCGCAGCATTTTGAGATCCTCATCTTACAGTACTCTTCGTTTTTTCCATTTTATCATAGTTTAGAAAGCTTTTAAATAAAAAGTAAAATATGTTCCATATGTTTATCAAAATCGTCCAATATGTTACGTGCAAAGCTGGAATCCTGCTATAATAGAATCTAAAATTATATAATAGAATCTAAAACAAGATTCTATTATCAGACTATTCGCAAAACAGGAAGGAAACCATGGAGAAAAGAGAAGCCTGTGCAGAAATAGACAGAAGACTGGAGGAGGCGTTTGCAGGGGGGAATCCGGGAAAGTCCTGGAAGGAGGAGCACTTACGGGACTTTCGGACCGCAGTGGAGGTGCTGTCCGGAGGAAGCAATACAGTGCTGGTGGATGACTGGGGCCTTCCCTCGGTAATGGTCAGGATTTCCGCCTGTAAGAATAAGGAATTGTTCGAGACAGGGTCGGATATTCTGCATCCGGCATTTTATTCCGGAGGAGAGGGCCAGGAGGAAATCTATGTCTCCAAATTCCAGAATGTTCTGATCGACGGCAGGGGGTATTCGCTGCCTATGAGGACGCCGGCTTACGGACTGAGCTTCGACCAGGCTCTGCAGGCCTGCCGGAGCAAAGGGGCAGGATGGAATCTGACTCCCTTTGCGCTGCGGGCGGTACTTGCCTTGGAGGCGAAGAAGAAAGGCTTTTTTCCTCATGGGAACAGTGATAAGGGTGTGGATTATCTGCACAGAGAAGAGCATGGGGAGGCGGAAGAGGAGGGTGTGGTGCGGACCGGTTCCGGTCCGGTGACCTGGTCTCATAATAACAGCCGGTCCGGAATCTATGACCTGACGGGAAATCTGAATGAATGGGACTTAGGGCTGCGGCTGATGGACGGAGAGATTCAGGTGATACCGGATGGAATGTGGATGCGGGAAGACTGTACCATGGGAACGGATTGCCGATACTGGAGAAGCATTTTGCCCGGAGGAGAATTGGTAGAGCCAGGCACATCAGGTACTTTGAGATACGTTTGCGGCGGAGATGGAATCCTCCTGACAGCCGGCGGGGAACTCGGGAAGAAGGCTACAGGGAACTGTGCCTTTGGCAGTATAAAGGCTTCGGAGGGACTTAAGGTACCCGAACTGTTGTATGCTCTGATGCTGTATCCGGAGCAGGAGGATGGTTATGACGGCTGGCGCTGGATAAAGTCCCGGGGAGAGTGCCTGCCATTATGCGGCGGGGGATATCGGGCGCTGGACCATGCGGGAATCTTCTTTGTGGGGCTGACTTATCCCAGAACCCACAATTATAATCTGACCGGTTTCAGAAGCGTCTATGTAAAACAAAGGAATGGGGAGGTGGGGGATGAACTGTGCCGGTAAATGAAGTGGGAGATAGGGATGCCGGAAAAAGGGGAGATGACACCAGGAAAGAGAGAAGCAGGAAGAAAAATTGACACAGGGGAAAGAAAATGATATGGAGGGAAGGGGTGCAATATATGGAGAGAAGAGAATTACAGGAAGTAATGCCGGAATCCGTTGGGATAAAAAGCAGGGACATCATACAGTTTGTGAGAGATCTGGAAGCCTCCGGCACAGAGATGCATGGCTTTGCGATTTTGCGTCACGGAAAGATGGCGGCGAAGGGCTGGTGGCAGCCTTTTGCCCAGAATATACCCCACGGAAGCCAGTCTTTGACGAAGACGGTTACGGGAACGGCCTACGGCATTGCGGAAAAGGAAGGACTGCTTTCGCTGGAGGACAGGCTGGTAGATATTTTTCCGGAATGTGCGGATGGCTGTGAGGGCGCTTACTGGAGTCAGATGAAGGTGAGGCATATTCTGACCATGGCATCGGGAATGGAGACCATGCCTTCCGTGAAGTCGGCGGAATGGATCAGAGAGTTTTTCCGGATTCCCATCGTTCATGAACCGGGCACGGCATTTTATTACAACAGTATCGCCTGTTCCATGGTGGGAGCCTGCATCACAAGGAAGACGGGACTGGGATTGAAGGAGTACCTGACGCCCAGACTGTTCCGGAAACTGGGTATCAGCGAGGACAGAGTGGGCTGGCTGAATCATCCGGACGGCTCTCAGAACGGAAGCGGCGGAATCATTACCACCACCCTGGACAATGCCAGGCTGATGCAGCTTTACATTCAAAGGGGAAAATGGGAGGGAGAGCAGATTGTTTCCCCGGCCTGGGTAGAATTCGCCACCCGGATACAGAATCCTACCGATGAAAAGCTGCACAGAGGGTACGGAGGAATGATGTGGATCCGGGATAACGCATACTATGCGGACGGGGCCATGGGACAGCTGGCGGTGGGATTCCCGGAGAATGATATGGTCATTTCTCTGAATCAGACCGTATCCACGCCGGAGGCCAATCAGAAGATGACGGATGCGCTTTTTGCCTTCGGTCAGAAGGAATATCCGGACAGTCTGCCTGAGGATGAACAGGGGGCGGAGGAACTGCGGTATTTCTGCAGAAAGCTGTCCCTGCCGGTGCCGCCCTGTTCCGGATTTTCTCCCTGGCAGGAGAAAATCGAAGGAAAGCGGTGTGAGATACAGGAGGGAAAAGCTGCCTTTTTCCCGGAGGATGTGGGGGATATTTTCAACGAGGAATATCATGATTACGCTCATGCCTTTACGTTTCGTTTCCCCAGAGAGGGATTGCTTGTACTGGAGGTGGAAAGCGCCAGCGGAAAGCATCTGGTGCAGGTGGGAATGGAAGGCAGAGGCTGTGCCAATGAGGTGAAAGGGAAGATTCCCATGACAGCGGCGGTACTGTCTGCACGCTGGGCAGAGGAAAATGTCCTGACGCTGGACATTCGATGGCTGGAAAACTGCCGGACCAGGGAGCTGGAATTCCATTTCGGAGAAGAGGAGATTACAATACGCTCTATCCAGCAGAAGGTAGGCGGATTTGATGTGCCGCCTCTGGAGGCTGGGGCGGTGTGGAAAGAGAGGAGTTAAAAATGGAAAAAAGAGGCAATGTGAGAATCTGGTATGACCTGCCGGTACCTATGCGGGACGGTACTATATTGTATGCGGATGTCTATCGCCCGGACGACGATGAGAAATACCCGGCGATCCTGAACAGGACACCCTATCATAAAGAGGACAACTGTCATATTGTGGACGGCTATCTGCACGCGCTGAAGCTTGCAGGGTACGGGTATAATGTGGTGATACAGGACGTGCGGGGCAGCGGCTGTTCCGAAGGGATTCTGGACCCGGCGGGCAGTCAGATTGAGGACGGCTATGACACTGTGGAATGGGTTGCGACCCAGGAATGGTGCGACGGCAATGTGGGAATGGTGGGAGAGTCCTATCACGGCTACTCTCAGCTGGCGGCGGCTCAGTCCAATCCGCCCCATCTGAAAGCCATCTGTCCTTTTCAGACCTCCTGGACCAAATTCCCGGCCCTTTATTCCTTCGGCGTCTTTTCCAGCGTGCTTTTCGGCTGGGTGTACAGTGAGGCGCTGGGCAGGGAAAAATTCTATCCCGGAGCTCTTTCCGAGGAAACCAAAAGGCAGATGGAAGCCTGCAGCAGGAATATGGATGAGCAGCTGATGTGGCTGCCCATCAAGGATATGCCGGCGGCCAATGTTCCCGGTGTTCCCGGTCTGGATTTCCAGGGAAAGCTGCTTGAGAATATTGATAATCCGGAATATCTGAAGAAAATCGGCAGAGCGGACGCTTTTGACCAGGTACGGGTGCCCTGTCTGAATCTGACCGGCTGGTATGATTTCCTCCGGGATAAGACCATTTATAATTACATGAAATTCCGGACAGAGGGTGGTTCGGAGAGCTGCAGAAACCATAGTAAGCTGATTGTGGGGCCCTGGTGCCATGGGGATAAGCTTTCAGGCGTCATTGACGGCGTGGATTTCGGACCGGAGGGCTCCGGGGATGCCTTTGGAATTACGGAAGTATTCAGAGACTGGTTCGACTGCTGGCTGAAAGAGGGTGCTCCTATAAAGCTTTTCATTCTGGGCGACAATGTGTGGCGTGACGAATATGAATGGCCCCTGGCCAGAACAAAATATGTGTCTTACTATCTGCACAGCAAAGGACATGCCAATACCTTAAACGGGAATGGTGTCCTGTCGGAGACGGCTCCGGAGGAAGAACCCTGCGACCAGTATCTGTATGACCCTTCCAATCCCTGCCCCAGCGCCAGCCCGGATCCGGGAAGATACCTGATTCAGGATCAGCGTCCTCTGGAGGCAAGGGAAGATGTGCTGGTCTATACTACGGAAGCTTTCAAAGAAACAGTGGAGATTACGGGACCTCTGAAAGTGGAATTGTATGCTTCCTCCGATGCCATTGACACCGATTTTGTGTGTAAGGTCAGTGTAGTATATCCCGACGAAAGGGCTTACAGCATCGGAAGCTACCTTGTCCGAGCCAGATATCGCAACGGCGAGAAAGCGGAGTTTTTAACGCCCGGAGAAGTGACTTTATTCCACATCGAGGTGGGTAACATTGCCATGAAGCTGCAGGCTGGCTGCCGGTTACGATTGGATATTACCAGCAGCCTTTACCCGGATGCGGACAGGAATCTGAACACCGGGGGAAGAATCGGATACGAGACGGAGATGAAGGTGGCACATCAGAAGATTTTCCACTGTGCGGAATATCCTTCCAGAGTGATTTTGCCATTTATTCCGGAGTGAGGTATGGGATACTAAAGTTTCGTATTTATGCGGCATTGTAAAAAGTGAGCAGGATAACGGGGAAACTCAAATTGCGAAAAAGCTTGACAATTCTTCGGAAATAAATTACGATATTTCTACAAATCTGTGAAAGGTGCATCTCGCACATTCGGGCAGTTTCTGCCGAAATTTTTCACACACATCGGCAGAGACGGACCCGGAAGGCATTTGGGAAAGATTCTGTATCTCTGTCAGACAACATCAGAAAGAGAGGATACGATATGATTCCCAAAATGCGATTTGTGTCGGCAAAGCAGCGGCGTATGCGCCGTCCGCTGCGGTACTTTTTTCCTAACCGGAAGGTGAAGGATCGGCTTTTCTGCTACATTTTCGAAAGGGACAAAAAGGCTCTGCTACAGCTTTACAATGCGATGAACGGTACGGATTACTGTGACGAGAGTGCTCTGCAGATCGTCACACTGGACAATGTGCTGTATATGTCCATGAAGAATGATGTGGCGTTTATGTTGATGGGAACGCTGAATCTGTATGAACATCAGAGTACGCTCTGTCCCAATCTGCCACTGCGGTTTCTGCTTTATGTGGCCGCGGAGTATGAAGCTTATGTGGGGCTGGAAGAGGACCGGATTTACGGGAGTACCCTGATCAAGCTCCCGGCACCCCGCTGCGTTGTGTTTTATAATGGAGACGACAAAATGGAAGACGAGCGGCTCTTGAGGTTGACAGATGCCTTCATGGAGGAGCCTGGAGAGAAGAAATCTTGTCTGGAGCTTACGGTGCGTGTACTGAATATCAATTATGGGTGCAATCAGAAACTGATGGCGGGATGCAGACGACTGGAGGAGTATTCCCGCTTTGTGGCAAAGCTGAAGGAGTGCCAGAAGCGGTATGGTTCCACAAAAGAGGCTGTGGATGCCGCAGTGTCATATTGTATAGAACATGGAATCCTGACGGACATTCTGATACCGTTGAGTGCGGAGGTGAAGAAAATGTTGCTGACAGAGTATAATGAGAAAAAAGTGATGGCATGGCTGAAAAAAGAAGCCAGGGAAGAAGGCAGGCTGGAAGGAAGGCAAGAGGGCAGACAGGAAGGCAGGCTGGAAGGAAGGCAAGAGGGCAGACAGGAAGGCCGAATAGAAGGTAAAATCAGTCTTGTCAGGAAGAAAGCTGCCAAAGGCAAATCTCCGGAAGAGATTGCGGAGATGCTGGAAGAGGACATATCTCAGATAAGGGAAATCTGTGAAATGCTTAAGCATCACCCTGAGTGGAGTGATGAAAGAATCTGCGAAGAGCTGAAAGCGTCTCTCATAGAAACGACGGCCGGGCCCAAGGAGTCATTGTGACAGGCATCTGCTTATCAGATTATTAACTGCTTCAGCCCATGCCTCTGTCGCTTCCATAATACCGCCGCAGTCAGTCTCCCTGTCCTCCGGTTCCTAAACTCCCGTGCACTAAACCGCTCCACCATATATGAAAGTCGGGAGTTTAAAAGATGCACACAAACCCGCAAGGCGTGTCGCCTTTGGGAAGCGGGTTTGGCGCACAGCAGTCTCGCAAAACCGCAAGGCGTGTCGCCTTTGAGAAGCGGTTTTGACTTCGCGGCGCCGGAATGGCATAGGGACTTTTATAGTAAATCAGATGGAAACAGCAAAAAACAACTTATACACTGACTGCGGTGGCCAATATTTTCCTTGTTTTTCTTTATTCATTATCATTCATAGATTTTCTCCCTAAATGTACAAATTCTCCCATATTTTGCCAGTATATAATATCCTCCTTTTCATCCGATATCGGATGCCACTGTTGATATTTTTCTAATTTTTGCGTGCAAATTCAAACCAATTTGGTAATTTTGACGGAAATTGCTTGTGTTTGGGATATATGCACACGATAATTTACCCTGTAAAAAAAGAAATTGGCAACAAAAATGGGGAGTAATAAAATTCCTGGCAAGGGATACTGGAATGAAAAAAGTTAGGATGAAAATGAGCAGAAAAATTTTCGCGTTGTTGCTGGCTGCAACGGTCGTGGCGTCGTCAATAGATCTGTTTCCCATTGGGGGGACTTCCGTGGCACTGGCTGCCGAAATGACCGATCCCACCCCGGAAACTGCGGAGGAACAGGTGGAAGAAACGCAGGAAACCGGGGGAGAGCAGAAGAAGGAAACGCAGACAGGGCGACGCAGGAAGAACTTGATGGAACAGATAACCCTGCTCAGGAGGTGCCTGACAGTACAAAGGATTCCACGCAGGAAGCAACGGATGGGACAGACAATCCCGCGCAAGGAGCGCCTGATGGGATAACCAATCCTGCGCAGACCGATCCAGATGGGACAACGGATCCCGCCCAGACAGTACCGTTCTGTGCCTGTGGGGAGCGCCGGAAAAGATGTCGGTCATCTGCATCGAACCCTGGAGCAGCACTTCGGACCGGACAGACACGGACCATATATGGAAAAATAAGCCGGGTATCCGCTGTGTGGAGGCGGGCGGGACAGATACTTATCTGCTGACTTTTCGGGTAGGGTAAAAGCAATTGATGAAAGCGACCAGATCTGAAATGGCTATGCGCTGAATTGTAACAGTAGTAAAATAAGTTATAAAAAGTTTTGTTGCATTAACCGATATAAAATAATAAAATAGAGATAGAAAAGTATGAA
>CAQUWW010000073.1:14295-15006 GCA_948896875.1 uncultured Acetatifactor sp.
GTTTATCATGGCAACTTCAAGTATCACAAAGAATTTTGTCATTTCCGGCAAGGAGCAGGTGGAGATGTTTGTCAATGCGATTGAAGAATCTGCCAAGAACCGTCCTGTCCGTACTCCTGTGGCTGCAAGGTTTGTCAGGAATGAAGAGGAATTGATAGAATTTTTAGAAAAAAAGGAGAAGGCGGATGCGGACAGAAGATAAGTTTTTAGTTACTAACATTCGCCGTTATCTTGGCAGTGATAATCCAAAACTCGGAGAGGATAGGCTTATTCAGCAAATCTCCGAGTTTTCCTGTCCAAAGAATCCGGATGTTGAACATTTCTTGAAGAAGAATGCCATAGAGTTTACCAAAAAGAGCCAGTCAGTTACATATCTTGTATTTTCGTTAAGCAGCATGGAATTAGTGGGCTATTTTACTATAGCATTGAAACCACTGACTGTAAGAGGTGAAACAGTGAGCAATACAGTAAAGCGTAAGTTGCTGCGTATTAGTGAGTTGGATGAAAAGTCGGATACCTATACCATGTCAGCTTATCTAATTGCACAGCTTGGTAAGAATTATACTGATGGCAGGGATAAGGAGATAACGGGAAAAGAGCTGGTTGAATTGGCTTGGACAGTAGTTGAGGAAATTCAGTATCTGGGCGGTGGCATAGTAACATTCTTAGAAGCTGAAAATGAGGAAAAGCTGTTATCTTTCTATCGGAACA
>CAQUWW010000074.1 GCA_948896875.1 uncultured Acetatifactor sp.
CCGGAAAAGAAGCAGATTATCGAGCAGATTGTGGGACTTCAGGTGGGCTGGATGGAGGAATTTGCCGCAAAATATCCGGGCCTGGCCGGCAGAGCCAGGAATATCCATACCACGGAGGACAATTCGGAGGATACTTCCTATGAGACTTATCTGAGAGGCGAGCTGGGGACATATTCCGACAAAATGCTGGAGCTGTACGGCCGGTATGTGGTGGAGTACGCAAGGAGCGGCCGGAATCTGACTTATGCCATTATGGAGAACAGTGTAAAAATGTACGGGTATGAGAGCGTAGAGACAGCAAACACGGCGGAAATCTGAAGATGGAAGCGCAGAGAAAATGTAATTACAGAGAGCTTAGAGCTGTAGAAGGATGGAATCGCAAAGAAATTGCATTTGCAGAGAAATCAGGATTGGAGGATAAGCGAAAAACCGAAAACAGATCTGGAAAAATTTCGAAGTAATTCCAGATATAGAAAAAACGGAAAAACGTATATTCCGGATAAATAGAATCAAATTGCACACACTGACTTTGACCTGAAATTTCGTGATATTTTCTTTAAGAGAAATGACGAATGTTGGATTCAGGTTGGAAACAGAAGAAAGGAGTGTGTGGAATGGATATTAACGGAATGGGCGGATATTACAACGGATTGCCATTTACAGAGCTGCCGCTGGGATTCGGCATGGGACTTGCCATGAATGGAGCGGCATTGAACGGATATGCGGGACTGACAGAATCAGAGAAAGAAAAGGTCATTTTGCGTTGTAAGGATGCGAAGACAAAAGAGCAGATGCAGGATATTGTGGATTCTCTGGCACCTGGATCAGATGTGCAGGGAATATTCGAGGAAGAGAGGGACAGCTTCTCCTGATTGTATGGAGGAGAAGAGATTGTGATGAATCATTTTCTGCCCATTGACTGAAAAGGCTGCAGAAGTGTGAAACAGGGGCGGCGGATGGCAGGCTGACAGATACAAGGTCAGGTGTACCATCCGCCGTCTATTGTTATGATCTGTCCCGTCATATAGGCGGGGGCGTGGGCGACTTTAAAGATCAGATCGGCGGCTTCCTCAGCTGTGCCAAATCTGTCTGCCGGTATTTCATTCCGCAGGGTGTCTGCGTCTTCCGGGGACAGACATGCATTCATTGCGGTGTCGATGACGCCGCAGGCGATGGCATTGACCTGGATATTGCTGGGAGCGAGCTCTTTGGCCAGCGCTTTGGTGAAGGCATTCATGGCGCCCTTGGAAGCGGAATAGGCAGTTTCCATAGAGGCCCCCTGTGTCCCCCAGACGGAAGATACATTGAGGATCCTGCCCTGGTGCTTTTTCAACATAAGAGGAATGGCCGCCCGACAGGTATAAAAGCAGGAGTCCAGATTGACTGCCATCACCCGATGCCACTGGGCGGAAGTCATATCAGATAAAAGGCCGAAATGAGCCATGCCGGCGTTGTTTACCAGCACATCCAGCTCTGATATCCCGGCAAAAAGGCGTTCCACATCCGCTTCGTTTCCCATGTCCGCCTGAATGGGACGACAGGAAATGGGATACGCTGTCTCCAATGCCTTTGCAAGATTTTCCAGATCTATGACAGAGCGATGACAGGTGAGAATCAGGTTATAGCCATGCTTTCCGAAGCATTCCGCGGCCGCCTTGCCGATTCCTCTGGAAGCACCTGTGATCAGTGCGGTTTTTGGTGTATTCATAGCAGCCCCCTGTTGCGTTTTGTACCCTTTTACATTTAGGTTGACAGAGATATTTTAGTTTATCTTCCGCTTTTTGTCAACTTGTCAAATAAAAGCATTCTTTATTTTGGAAATCTATAGAATTTTTCACTTGTCATTTTCAGAGGAAATGGTTACACTGTTATTGTTGGAACCTGAGGAAGGTTCTGTAGAAAACGGCCGGACGGCCATCTTACCATGATTGCACTATAATCAGGATAGAACAGGAAAATGGATGGAGGTTGTAATGTACGATTTGATTATTATTGGTTCCGGCCCGGCGGGGCTTTCCGCCGCAGTGTATGCGAAACGGGCGGGACTGGAATTGCTGGTATTGGAGAAGAATCCAATGAGCGGCGGCCAGGTGTTGAATACGTATGAGGTGGATAACTACCTGGGAATGCCCGGTATGGACGGCTTTGACATGAGTGTCAAATTCAGGGAACATGCGGATAAACTGGGAGTGGAATTCAGAGAGGCCCAGGTACGTGCGCTTGAGGATAGGGGAGACAGCAAGCTGGTGCATACGGACGGCGGAGATCTGGAAAGCCGGGCAATTATTTTTGCCGCCGGTGCGGTCCATGCCCTTTTGGAAGTGCCGGGGGAAGAGCGCCTGGCGGGCAAAGGGGTATCTTACTGCGCTACCTGTGACGGCGCTTTTTTCAGAGGAAAAAGAGTGGCCGTGGTGGGAGGCGGTGATGTGGCGCTGGAGGATGCCATCTACCTGGCCCGCACCTGTGAAAAGGTATACCTGATTCACAGGAGAGATGAGCTGCGGGGAGCCTTTGTCCTGCAGGAGGAACTGAAAGGAATGACCAATGTGGAAATTCTGTACAGCCATGTGACGGAGGAAATTCTGGGCGAAGACCATGTGGAGGAAATTCGAATCCGGGATGTGAAAAATGGAGATACAAGCCTGTTGGAGGTGGCCGCCGTGTTTATCGCGGTGGGGATACGGCCCGGCACAGAGATGCTGGGAGGACTTGTGGACTGTGATGAAAACGGATATGTACAGGCAGGAGAAGACTGTGCCACAAAGGTTCCGGGAATTTTTGTGGCGGGGGATGTGCGCAGGAAGCCTCTTCGACAGATTGTCACCGCTGTGTCTGACGGCGCCAATGCCGCCGTATCCGCGGGAAATTACTGCAGAAGCCGGAAACACATTCATTAAATCCGGAATATTAAAAAAAGCAAAAAAATTTTTAAAGAAAGAATTGCCTGATTTTGGCAGTTCTTTTTTTTATTTACGGCAAAAACCGCGAAAAACCGGCATTCTGCGGGAAGTTACAATTTTTTTATGTGGGTTGACAAAATTAAGAAACAGTGCTATATTTATTAACAGATTTAACAACTTTGTAATAAATTATAGATAAAGACGTAATGATTCCAGGAAATCAGCAGGATAGATACATAGTTTACAGAGACGAAAAGAGGAGATAAAAATGATACGTAACGCAAAAAGAATCACAGCTTATGCACTGACCGCAGTAATTACTTTTTCAGGAATGGGTATTACGGCACAGGCAACCGGTGATTCCATTTTGCCCGGAGGCGGTGTGAGTCTGGCATTGTCCAACGGCAATAAGCTTGAAGATATTACATCAGATGTGCCCACGATGCCTATTGAGTCTATTATTGAATGGATTCAGGTGGTGGATGAGGATGTTCCGGGGGAGCCCACAGAGGAAGATTTATTTAAAAGTCTGGTGATTGCCCAGGTGACAAATTATGTGAATGTCAGAAGCCTGCCCAGCGAGGAAGGTGAGATTTTAGGTAAGCTTTACAATAATTCCGTAGGAACTTTTATTCAGGAAGAGAACGGCTGGTATCAGATTACTTCCGGAAGTGTGACCGGATATGTGAAAGCAGAATTCTGTGTCACCGGGGAAGCGGCGGTGGAGATCGCAAAACGGGTAGGAAAACGGATTGCGACAGTGACGACGGAAACCCTGTTCGTACGCTCAGAGCCCAGCACCGAATGTTCTATCATAGGGATGGTTCCCGAGGCTGACGATCTTCTGGTTCTGGAGGAGACGGAAGGATGGGCGAAGGTAGACGTAGAGGAAGGTACCGGATGGGTATCTACTGATTATGTATCACTTCACAGCGAATTTGTCCAGGCAGAGTCGAAGGAAGAAGAGGAAAGACGTCTGGCGAAGGAAGCAGAGGAGAGAAGGAAGGCTCAGGAGGCTGCTGCAAAGAAGGCAGCACAGAACGCGGCGACACAGAATGCACAGAGCGGAGCTTCCACACAGGAGGCCGTGTCCTATGATGTGAGCGGCGGCAGTGAAATGGGAGCCGCGGTGGCTCAGTACGGACTGCAGTTTGTAGGATATCCCTATGTGTATGGCGGAAGCAGCCTGACAGGCGGTACCGACTGTTCCGGATTCGTCATGAGCGTCTATGCGAACTTTGGTGTGAGCCTGCCCCACTCATCTGCGGCGGATCGCTCTCAGGGGTACGCGGTAGACGGCCTGGCCAATGCACAGCCCGGTGATATCGTCTGCTACTCCGGTCATGTGGGAATTTACATTGGAAATGGACAGATTGTACACGCTTCCAATTCCAAGACAGGAATCATCGTTTCCAATGCAAGCTACAGAAATATTCTGGCGATCAGGAGAATCTTCTAAAAACAAATTGGAATAATTGAAACACAAAAGCCGTATCCGAAAGGGTGCGGCTTTTTTCGCGGTTCATAAAAATTTTTATTATGGGGTTGACTCTCACACTATGGTATACTCTAAAGTAGGATTGAGCTCAGGAATGCACATATATGTGAGGTGGAACGAATGTTGAGGATAGGAGATTTTTCAAAACTGTCAAGGATCAGTATCCGTATGCTGCGGCATTATGATGAGATTGGTATTCTGCATCCGGAAAGTGTGGATGACTTTACCGGATATCGTTATTACAGCGAATCCCAGCTTCCGTTGGCCGGGAGGATACAGGCGCTGAAAAGCCTGGGCTTCGGGCTTTCCGTGATAAAGGAAATATTGGGCAAGTATGAGGATGTACGGGAGATGGAGAGGTTCCTGCTGGTGAAACGGAAGGAGCTGGAAGAGGAAGCGCTGGAGACGCGGCAAAAACTGATGCTGCTTGACAGTACATTGAAATGGATGAGAAAGGATGGTAACCTTATGGATTACAATGTAACCTTAAAAACAGTGCCGGAGCGTCATGTTGCCAGTGTGCGGCAGGTGATTCCTGCTTACGACCGGGAGGGACTGTTATGGGAGATTATGTGCCGGGAGCTGGAGGGACAGAATGTACAGCAGGCGACGCCGTGTTATGGGATGGCGATTTTCCATGATGAAGGGCATAAGGAGCATGACCCGGATGTGGAGATTCAAAATGCGGTTGTGGGGACTTATCAGGATACGGAGCATGTGAAGTTTAAGACCGTGCCGCCGATTCAGGTTGCGTCTGCCACATATAAGGGCAGTTATGACCAGATTTCAAGGGTGAATAAGGCGGTTGCGGACTGGGTGGTTGCGAACGGGTATGATTTTGACGGGAAGTCTTTTTGTATCTATCATGTGAGTCCGAGCCAGACGGACAATCCGGAAGAGCTGGTCACGGAGGTTTGTTTTCCGGTAAGAAAGAAGTAATGGTATATTCGTGTTATGGTGGGGAAAGGCATCTCTTCTGAGGTGCCTTCTTCATTCTTCCGTTTCTTCAGCATTATCCAAAGCGTACTCAATACACTGGATAATCACTCTATTGAAAGACATGTTGTTTTTGTCCGCTAAATTCTGAACTTTGGTAATCAAATCCTTTGGTAGTCTCAACGATTTGTTTTCATATTCCACATAATCCTTTTTCAGCTTGAACATGATGTGTCACCTCTCACATTGATATTGTAGTATAAATATTAATGTGCTAAAATGTTATAAATATAATATTTTTATAATGTATTTATAATACAGAACGGAAGACGAAACATGTATAGGCTGAATAAAGGAGAGTACAAATATGGATATTAAAATATTGGAAGAGAAGCTATTAAAGCCTGTCACACAAGAAAGGATAATGGGGAGTATGGACTAAATAGCTGTATGTAAAGCAAATTGACATTGGTGAAATGACTGCTCCGAATGATGACAGATAAGTGCTTCATAATGCTTTTCAAAAAGGGGGAATTATGATACGATAACGGCAATTGGATTACAGGTTCGTGAAGCAGGCCCTGTGTCTTTGGGATAGAGGTGTGACAGATGGAAAAAATATTGGTGATAGAAGATGACGAAAGCATACGCCGGGAGCTGGTGACTCTGCTGCAGAACAATGGCTATGAACCGGTAGGGGAACCGCCCTGCGATCTGGCCTTGCTGGATATCAATCTGCCCGGTGAAAATGGGTTCGAGCTGTGCCGGAGACTGCGACAGCATTCGGATGTGCCGGTGATCTTCCTGACAGCCAGGGATTCCGCGGAGGATGAAATCCTGGGGTTTGGCATGGGGGCGGACGACTATATCCGCAAGCCCTACCATTCGTCTGTGCTGTTGGCCAGGATTGCCAGACTTTTGAAGCGCAAAGGCAGTTCTATACTAACATCCAGAGATTTGAAGCTGGATTTGGCGGAGATGACGGTATCCCGGGAAGAGAAAACCCAGGAGCTGACAAAAAATGAGACGAGAATTCTGGCCTGTCTGATGAAAAAAGGCCTCTGCACCAGAGAGGAGATTGTGGAGGACTTGTGGGAGAATAGTCTGTATATTGATGAAAATACACTGTATGTCAATATTAACCGCCTGCGGGAAAAGCTGGGCAGGCTGGGGGCGGAGGAGTATATCCGGACAGTCCGGGGCGTGGGGTATCGGTTATGAAGGGGGTGAAGGAGCGGCAGTGGGACAGACATACCGCAGATGGAAGTGGTGTGCAGGCGGCCGGAAAAGGCGCGGATGACAGCGGTATGCAGGTGGTCGGGAGTGTCCTCAGATCCAAAGCTGTCACTTTATGCTTTCTGGGCATTGGAGGGATCCTGACAGCCGGAATTCTGGCCATTGCCGGGACTAACGGATCTTTGATTGCTGTTCTGGGGGCAGCCTGCCTGGTGGTTGTCATACTTTGGCTGGCGGTCAGCGGACTGCTGGAGTGGAAAAGGTTTGCCGAACTGGAGAAGCTGCTGGAAGGGCTTCCGGAAAGGTATCTGCTGGGAGAAGTGCTGCCAAAGCCTGTAAACGACATGGAAAAGCGGTATTTTCAGGTGATGAAGGAAGTGTCGCGCTCTGCCATAGGGATTGTGGAGCAGGCGCGGAAGGAGAAAGAGGAATACTGCGATTATGTGGAGAGCTGGATCCATGAGATGAAGACGCCGCTGACGGCCTGCACACTGATTCTCGACGGTGCGATTTCCCGTCATGGCGTACTGTTTTGTGATGGCATGCAGTCCTGCGACAGCGTGATTTCAGGTGATGGTATGCGGTTCTTCGATAACGTGCAGTCTTGTGATGACATGGTTTTTCGTGATGGAGAGCAGTCCTGTGACGACCTGCCTTCCTGTGATGATGTGCCTTCCCGTGACAATATGTCTTCTTGTGACATGGAAAGAGAAAAACCGACAGAAACAGGATTTATGGAAGGTGGCTCCGAAGAGAAAACGGATATCCCGGCCTGGCTGTATGAAAGACAGGCAGATTTACGGAAACTACGGCGGGAACTGAAACGGGCGGATAACCTGACGGAAAGTATCTTATATTATGCCAGGCTGCGCACAGCGGAAAAGGATGTGAAGATCAGAGAATTTTCTGTTGGGAAGAGTATCGGAGAAGCTGTGAGAAGCCAGATGGAGCTGCTGATTGGTGCGGGGATAAGTGTGGAGACGGAAGGGGATTTCACGGTGTATTCGGATGAAAAATCTCTCTGCTTTATTCTGAAACAGCTTCTGATCAATTGTGCGAAATATTGTCCCGGCTGCCACATCAGGATCCGGGCGGAGGAGGGTGTGATTTCTGTCCGGGATAACGGCCCCGGCATTCCGGTCCATGAGCTTCACAGAGTGACGGAGCGGGGATTTACCGGGAGCAGGAGGAAGGAGGATACCGCTTCGGGGACCGGAGACGCAGGAGGCAAGGATAATGCTTCGGGTATCGGCGGTGCGGGTTCCGGCGGCACAGGCATGGGGCTGTACATCGTGAAGGAGCTCTGTGATCGCCTGGGAATCACGATGGAGATCACGTCGAAGGTAGGGGAATTCACCTGCGTTACGTTGGGGTATGGCAGTCGTGTTAAGTAGTCGGGTAAGGCTGCTGTTCTATGATGCAATGATGCCTTTTTGTATTTTATTTTGTACCGTTCCTGCCCGGGAAAAGTCAGACTTCAAAAATGGGTTTTTTGTAAAGTATGTGTAGGAGATGAAACAGATGAACATGTTAAAGCAACTGAACACAGCTATTGAATATATCGAGGCGAACTTGTGCGCAGAGCTCGATCTTGATACGGCAGCCAGTATTGCCTGTGTTACTGTAGATAGCTTCATTCGTTTTTTCAGCTACATGACCGGCATGACTTTGACAGAGTACATAAGGCGCAGACGGCTGACACTTGCAGCGCAGGAGCTACAGCATAGCAAGACGCCGATTATCGACCTTGCTGTAAAATACGGCTATGACAGTGCAGCAGCATTTTCAAGAGCCTTTGCAAAACAGCACGGCATTACACCGTCTGTTTATCGTAAAGACGGCGGTTCGCTCAAAGTGTATTCACCTGTTTCCTTTCACATTATGGTTAAAGGAGCAAAAGAAATGGATTTCAGAATGATTGAGTTAGAGGAGACTGTTGTGTACGGTGTATCCAGGCAGTATGAGGGACAGGGGTTTCAGAATCGTGAAGAACTGCGCCATTCCATGTGGGCGAATGACTGTGATGACATACCAGGTCAGCTTTGCAAGGGTGGATGGAATCAGCCGGGCAGCACTTCATACGATGGTGTCTGGTATGGTATTTGGCAGGATGGCAAATACATGATTTCGCGTGAAAGAGCCGATGTAAAGACCGGTGAACTCGAAACGAGAATACTTCCTGCGGGAACATATGCAGCGTTCAAAACGGAATGTGGTGGACTTGCATGGAAAGAGCTCCCGAAGCTGTTTGAGCTGATATTTGACTCGTGGCTTCCTGCTTCTGAGTACAAGCAGAAATATGATCTCGCTATCGAGGTTCTGCATCTCTGGACAGATCACGATCTTCGTCAGAAGAATCGATATTATGAGGTATGGATTCCTGTGGAGAAGATATGAAACAGATTGCCTTTTCGGGGAACGGTTCAGACTGTCAATTCCGGTTGATTACAACATAGCTTTATCAGGCACCAGTCAGACGGCTGGTGCTTTTCACCTTACAAAACCGTAAGAGAAAAGGAGAATTTCGTTAGAACGTTTCCGTCGCTTTCGTGTTAAGATAAAGAAAAATAAAACCTGACAGGTAAGGCAATAAATAATTACAATAAAGCGACATAGAGAGGCGATGGAAATGAACAGCATTCTGGAAATCGAAAATGTGACAAAATATTATGGCAGGGGCAGCGTGGTGACAAAGGCCCTGGACGGGATATCCTTCCAGGTGAAAAAAGGGGAGTTTACTGCCATTATGGGGGCCTCCGGCTCCGGAAAAAGCACGCTGCTGAATGTGATTTCCACCATTGATAAGGTCAGCTCCGGCACGGTGCGAGTGGACGGAAGAGAACTGACGGAAATGAAGGAAACTGATCTCGCCCTGTTCCGGAGAGACCGTCTGGGGTTCATCTTTCAGGAGTATAATCTGCTGGATACCCTGACCATAGGGGAGAATATTGTACTGCCCCTGAATCTCAGGAAAATGAACCATGAAGAGAGCGACGAAAGGCTCCGAAAAGCGGCGGAAGCGTTGGATGTGACAGAGCAGCTGGGCAAGTTCCCACGAGAGCTGTCCGGAGGCCAGAGGCAGAGAGCCGCCTGTGCCAGAGCTTTGATCACGGACCCGGCGCTGGTGCTGGCCGATGAGCCCACAGGTGCGCTGGACTCCGCCAATGCCAGAAATCTGATGAAGACCTTTCAGAGGATGAACCGCTCTCTGGGGGCCACGATTCTGATGGTCACTCATGACGCTCTGATGGGTTCCTATGCGGACAGAGTGCTGTTCCTGAAGGACGGCAGAATATGGAACGAGGTTCACAGAGGAGAGAGAAACAGGCAGGACATGTACAGGGAAATCTGGTCGACCTGCGCGGCGCTGGGAGGTGAGACGGATGTATTTTAAGCTTGCATTCAGGAACGTGAAACGACAGCTGGGGAATTATCTGATTTATTTTATTACCGTCGCGCTGACGGTAGCACTGCTTTTTGCCGTGAACAATATCATCTACAGCCGGAATCTGGCGGTGTTCGTGGACCGGGGAGAGAGTGCGAAGACCACCCTGCAGATTATCGTGGTCATGATTTCTCTGGTGGTGGCTTTCGTATTGAGCTATGCCACTTCCTTCCTGCTAAAACGAAGGAAGCGGGAATTCGGCACTTATCTGACGCTGGGAATGACCAGGCGGGATCTGCTGACTATCTTCCTTGTGGAGACTCTGCTGATCTGTCTGATTGCCCTGGGCGCGGGTCTGGCGGCAGGAAGCTTTCTCTTTCAGGGGCTTATGGCGGTGATGATGAAGCTGCTGGAGATGCGCTTTGCCATCGCGGCCTATTCCGCGGAAGGATTTTCACGGACTATCCTGCTGACAGTGGGCATCTTCCTGACAGCCTCCGTTGCCTCCGCAGTTTACCTTAAGTCTGTCAGCATCTATGATCTGATTCACGGGGAGAAAAAGGTGGAAAAGGGGGTGCGGCATCCGGTCTGTTGGTTCCTGCTGACGTTTGTCTCCCTGGCGGGGATGCTTGCCTGTGGTGGGCTCTTTTTCCGGGAAATGGATAAAGTGCTTTCCGGCGGTGCGAAGCTGGAGGGTGCGGGGATACTGCTTGGCGGTTTTCTCCTGTCTGTGGTGGGATTCCACGCAGGCCTGGCCAAAAGTATGGTGGCCTTATTCCTGCGCATGCCCGGATTTCGGAGCCGGGGGTCCAACACCTTTGTGCTGCGGCAGCTTTCGGGCAGCTTAAGTGCGAATGCGCTGATGTTCGGCGCGTTGGCGCTTCTGATGACCTTTGCGGTGGTGGGAACGAATTTTTCCTTTATCCAGAAGGCAGGCCAGGAGGAGGCGCTGTTCAGCGAATACCCCTATGACATCATGTATTATTCCAATAAATATGAGCGTGGCGAAGAATTTCCTCTGGAGGCGGCGGAGTCTGTCATTGAGAAATATGCGGGTATCAAAAAGAGAATCCCTTACCGTATCTTTGAGACGGGCAGGCAGGACTTTTACAGCAGGACCAGGTGGTACGAGGAGTGGATGGCGCCCGGGGACAGCTTTATGCCGGTGAGCGATTTCAATGCCGTCATGGCGCCCCTGGGGGTGGAGCCAATTACATTAGAAGGACAGTATATGATCGTGGGGAATAATCCCATCGTGGGAGAGGCGGACTGGTCGGACATGGTATATGAATGGGGAGGGAATTCCTACACTTATCACAGCTGTCGGTTGGATTATCCGAAGGTAAGTTATCTGTATTTCTATGTGGTGGTGCCGGATGAGGCGGTGCAGGGGATGGAATGTGTGGAACAGAGTGTGGCCTATCTCACGGAGCAGAACCGGTTCGACGGTATGGCATTGGAACGGGCGCTCCGGCAGGTGGTTTATGCTTTTCCGGATGGGGGACTGGAGGGAATGGAAGAGGCGGACGGAAGGCTTGAATTCGAAATCCGGGAGTACCACAGACAGGAGGAGAACAATGTGTCGGCAATCCTGGTGGTGGGCGCGCTGTTCGTATCCGCGGTATTCCTGCTGCTGGCCATGGCGATTCTGGCCCTGAAGACCCTTTCCACGCTGGGAGAGGACAGACAGCGGTATGAGATATGCTTTCGGCTGGGAATGGGGGAGAGGGAGCAGTGCAGAGCCCTGTTCCGGCAAACCTTCAGCTTCTTCCTGCTGCCCTTTGTCCTGCCCTGTGTCATGAGCATTCCGGTGGCTTGGTTCGGAAGGCATGTGCTGCGGATTGCCCGGATGGAGGCTGCGGCGGACATGGTGCCGCTGATTACCGGAATCGTGGCGGCGGGCATGGCGATACTGTACCTGCTGTATTATACGGCGGCTTATCTGATTGCGAAGCGGACAGTGGTCAGGGGAGGGTGAAGAAGGGGTATGAAAAAGTGGGTGGAACTCTCCACCCACAACTGTTAAACGATTATATTCATAAAAACTTCCAGCAGCTTCCGGTTTGCCATCCATCAATTCCTTTCCGGTTCCCTATGTGTTCTCTGTTTACTCTTCTGCATAGAAGAAAAACGCCTGAGCAATTAAGCTCAGGCTAAATTTTTCCTCTAACGAATTGCAATTCACGCTTATTGAACTTTTGATGCTCAATAAGGTTGGGAGCAAGTCCTATGCTACTCCATAGGCAGAGAGCTTCTTTGTATTTCTATTGCCCGCAAAGTCGGGACGGGTAGCTCCTCTCTCTCCGCAAAAGCACTCAAGCTTTTCATTACTTACAATCTAGCATGAGGAGTCCTTATTTGTCAACCAATTTTTGCAAAAAAAGGTCATTGGATACAGTTTACAGAACACCCATCCAATTATATAATAATGCCATATAAACATGCCGCCAGGCCGCGAAAGGAGCCCATATGACTATGATTCATACAATTATTTTTGATGTGGATGGAACCCTATATAATGAAACAGATGTGAAAATGCTGGCAGAATTATCCACGGCCAGGTATCTGTCCTACCGCTCAGAAGCAGGCGTAGATTCGATATATTCCACATTCCGCAGGGTAAAGCGTCAGGTGATTCAGGAACTCAAAGGGCTGCCCGAAGCAAACGACAGAGTCAGATGGTATCGGGAGCTTTTGAAGGAACTGAATATCAGCGGCATAACCGGCGAAGAGCTGAGTCAGCGGTACTGGCAGGTGATCTATGACAATATGAAACCTTTCGAGGATTTCGTATATATCCTGCCGGAACTGGTGAAGAGGTATAAACTGTATATCCTTACAGACGAACTGTTGGACATTCATAAACGTAAGCTGGAATGCCTGGGACTGGACAATGCTTTTGCGAAGACATTCTCCGCGGAGCAGGTGGGCGTCACAAAGCCGGATGAAAAGCTGTTCCAGTATGCCATAAATAAAATCGACGAACCGGCGGACAGTATCCTGATGGTGGGAGACAACCCCGGGGCGGATATCCGGGGAGGAAACAGGGTCGGAATCAGAACGGCATGGCTGAGGCGAGGAAAGTATCATTACTATCCCCAGAGCGGAGAGGAGAAGCCGGATATTACATTTACCAGCTATGTACAGCTGGTGAGGAAGATAGAAAACTTCAAAAATATACCAAACAGGGATTCAGATCAAAAGTGATTCTACATATATCGAATTAAACTTGAAAATTTAATATTGTTATGATATAATCAAAATCGAATCGGAGATTTGAATATAATAGAATTATATAATAGAATCTAAAACAAGAAACGATGCTTACAACTGGAGAGCAATGATATGAATGAACAACAACGAAAATTTGAACTGTATCTCGACGAACAGATTACAGAATGCCGACAACGCAGTAAGCTGCTTGCTGCGGATGAACGTATGGATGAAGGAAATTTTGAAAAGGTCCGGGCAAATGTCTATGAGATATTCAAAACCATTCTTTCCGCTGCAGAAAAGGTCTGTGGAAAGGACGACGGCGCCAGAAAGCGCTTTTTCCTGCAAAAAACGGACGAAATTCCCACAAATTGGACGACTTCTTATGAAGAGGCAAAAAAGCAGGGGGATGTTGAAAAAGTGTACATAGAAAGTATTAAGCTGGACACTGCCCGGGAAATAAAGGAGATGTGTATGCAAATCTGGGAGGAGAACACATGACCGAATCGGAAGCAATCAGCCTGTTTAAGTGCCTGGCGGATAAGTCAAGGCTGCAAATATTGAAATCCCTTGCCGTCGAGGATATGTATGTGGAGAGACTGGCTGAGAGACTGGGCCTTACGGCGCCTACCATCTCCTTCCATCTGAAAAAGCTGTGGGATGCCGGCGCTGTGACCTCTTACAAAAATCAGTATTACATGATGTATTCCCTTAATAAAGAGATATTTGGGATCAGTATATTGGAGATATTGCAGCAGGAATCCGATGAGGCGCAGGAACAGGCACAGCGGGACGCAGAGTATCGGCAAAAGGTAATAGACGCCTTTTTTGAATATGGAAAATTGAAAGCCATTCCCACCCAGCTCAAAAAGGAACGCATTGTCTTAGAAGTGATTGCCGAAGCATTTGAATTTGACAGGATGTATTCTGAGCGGGAAGTGAACATTATCATTGCCGATTTTCATGATGATTTCTGTACCATCCGTCGCGATATGGTCAGCGAACGACTTTTAGACAGAAATGGTATGGAATATTGGCGAATGAAGTAGAAGTAAAAAGGGATGATGTCTCCACCATCCCTTTAAGACGTCCATCCGGTTTGGGCATTCTTTGAGAGGCCTGGATGGTTCTGTCGAATACATTGTATGCAGGCTGCCAGAATTTATGCATCTATATCAAGATGTGTATTCCAGTCAGAAGGAAAATTCATACAGCTGAGGTCATAAAATCCTTTATACCTGTTGAACAGATCAAGGAGATTCCCATAGAAATCCCGCCAAACCGTATCGGTGGGTCTTAAATATTTCATTGCCAGAAGGATCTGGTACAGACCATTATGTAAAGGCTTTGGAGTCAGCTGGTCTGTAATGAGCAGCTCTGGGAAAGTGTTGATTGTCCGGTTATAGATCCTGCTGTTATGAGCGCACATGTTCCTGAGTATGGAAACGGACTGGATCCAAGAGGACAGCATCTGGAGGGAAGGCTTAACCAGTTTCCCGCGGGGAGAACGGTAGTGGTAATAGCCTGCCAGAAGAGGATAGGCGCTGCCTTTCCCAGTCTTCAGATTTTTGATGATTTTAGAAAGCGTTCCGAAGGACATGACCTCAACAGCAGCCCATAAAGGTATCTCACCATCATGGTTCTGAAAATTATGCCGTATGAATACATCGTTTGACCGTGTGATCTGGGAGGACAGGGAAGACAGGTTCTGCCAGAACAGCTTTTTGTCAGAGAAGACCGTGGGATCCGTCAGGATGAGCGCATCGTTGTAAGTGAGCAGGGCATCGGAAAGCCGG
>CAQUWW010000075.1 GCA_948896875.1 uncultured Acetatifactor sp.
AAAGCATTGCCTCCTTCACCACAGGGGATTTGTATGACCATCATGATGCGGAAGGCTTTATCAATCTGTTCGGACTGTCCTGTAAAGTCCGGGCCATGAAGATGAGCGAGCAGAACCAGCAGCTTTTCTAATCCGGAAAAGCCTGTACATTTTGGAGGTTCCAATTTATATGACTTTATTCATGCTCTACTTTGTAATCATCAATATAGTTGGCTTTGCTCTCATGGGCATAGATAAAAAAAGAGCCATCCGGGGTGCCTGGCGCATCTCGGAGGCTTCTTTCTTTCTCACTGCCGTTCTGGGCGGCGCTTTGGGCTGCACTCTGGGAATGCACCGCTTCCGCCATAAGACAAGACACTGGTATTTCCGATACGGTTTACCGACTATTTTTGTTGTGGAACTTTTGCTGTTCCTCTTTTGTCGAAAGGCATTATCCCCCTGATCAAAGGCACCCGTTCTGTACTGCCGGGCATCGGTCCGGAAAGTGCTGACCTTCCACATCCTGCTGTCTCACGTGGTCACAATCACACCGCCGTCATTGGCATACATACTGCTGATGCCTCTGGTATCCATAATAATGCATTCTTTGAATCTGGCTTTCTCCAGAATCTGATTTTTGACCTGTTCCGCTCTGGCCGGCGCATTGCAATGGGTGATAATCAGCCTGCGCTCACCGGAATTCTTCACCTCCCCGGCCGCCAGTTCCGCCAGCTTACTCAATGCTTTCTTTATTCCGATGGTCTGGCTGCGCTGAATGATTTCTCCTTTGGAGGATGCCATCACCGGCTTGATGTTCAATGTGGAGGCTACCAGCGCTTTCACCCCGGACAAGCGGCCATTTTTACGCAGTGTTTCCAGATTGTCCAGCACAAAATAGGTGTGAATGCTGTCCCGAAATGCCTCGATTTTTTCCACAATCTTCTCAAAAGAAAGCCCGGCTTCCTCCAGCTCCATCAGTTTCAGGGCAATCTGTGTCTCTCCCCCGCTGGCCGATTCGGAATCGATCACATGAATCTGCTTTTTCCCGTATTTTTCATGATACAGCTTTTTCCCCAGCTCCGCGCTGTTATAGCTGCCGCTTAAATGAGAGGAAAGCGTCACGGCATACACATGCTCTGCCGAATCGGCATAACTTTCCAGGAACCGTTCCGGAGAAGGACAGGAGGATTTGGGACATTTGGGACATTCTGCCACCTTTCTCAGAAATTCTGCCTGGTCAAAGGTCTCGTCGTCCATTCTGCAATACTCTCCTACTTCCAGCCCCAGAGGTACTCTCTCCAATCTTTTATCCTGCCCCAGCTCCTCCGGCAGCTCGCAGCAGCTATCCACTATAATTTTATAGCTCATACTTTTCTCTCCAATCCGCTTTCTCTGATTCCAGAGTCTAAAACAAGATTCCAGAATCAAAGTTATATAATAGAATCACAGGGCAGATTCTATTATCAAAATTATATAGTATAAAAAACAAAATATTTCGACATTGTCTTTGTTCTACATGGTTTTTAATACTATATATAATAGCATGTATTACGCGGTATGTAAAGAAAATTTTTGTGAGTCACAATCTCTTGTACCCGGCTATTCTTCCCACTGCGCAGCCAGAGAAAAATACTCCTGTGCCCTGGCTGAATCGCCTTCGTCGCTGCTGAGGGCGCCCAATCTCTTATAGACAAAGGAAAGGTCACGCCGCGCCCGTACTGTCCCGTTTTCATTCGCAAGCTGTCTGCGCAGTTCCAAACTTTGCAGATAATACTCCCTTGCCTCTGCCAGTCTGCCCTCTGTCTTGCTGAGATTGCCCAGGTTGTTATAGCTGACGGAAAGATCTCGCCGCGCCTGGACCGTCCCGGTCTCCTCTGCAAGTTGTTTGCGCAGATTAAAACTTTGCAGGTAATAGTGTACCGCCTCGTTTAACCTGCCCTCTGCTTTGCTGAGCTCGCCAAGGCTGTTATAGCTGAAAGCAAGATCTCGTCGCGCCTGGACCGTCTTTGCCTTCTTCACAAGCTGTCTGCGCAGCTTCAAGCCTTGCAGATAATACTCCTTTGCCCCAGCCAGATTTCCTTCTGCCTCACTGATTCCGCCCAGACGTTCATAACTGACGGAAAGGTCCCGCCAGGCCTGCACTGTTCCAGTTTCTTCTACAAGTTGTTTCAATATCTCCAAACCTTGCTGATAGTAGTCCTGTGCCTCAGTCAGCTTCCTCTCCGTCTCACTGATGATGCCCAGTACTCCATAACAGACAGCCAGATCACGCCGCACATGCACCGTTCCGAGTTCCTCCACAAGCTGTTTGGTCAGATGTAAGCTTTGCAGATAAAAGTCCTTCGCCTCTGCCAGACGGCATTCTGCCTCACTGATCTCTCCCAGCTTACTATAGCAGAGCGATAAGTCCCGCCGCGCCTCTGCCGTTCCGCTTTCTTCCAAAAGCTGTTTAGACAGCTCCAGTTCCAGAAGATAATAGTCCTTTGCTTTATCCAGACTGCCCTCCGCCTTACTGATATTACCCAGGTTGTTATAACTGATTAAAAGGTCACGCCGCGCCTCTGCCGTCCTATTTTCCTTTAAAAACTGTTTGGACAGCTCCTGATTTTGCATGTAATACTCCTTTGCCTCGGTCAGCTTTCCCTCCGCATGACAAATATCGCCCAGCTTGTTATAGCTGGCCGAGAAGCACTGCCTGGCCTTTAGACTTCCATATGCATCAACCAGCTGATTGCTGACATTCTGCATTTGCTGATAGGTCTGTTTCGCGGAAGACAGTTCAGCCAGCTCTTGTTGATAGTCCCCCAGAGCCCATAAGGCACTTACCCAGTCAAGTCCGTCTCTCTCCGTCCCGCTCTCCCTGTACCGTACCTGCCATAGATTTACCAGTTTTTCCTGCCAGCCCACAGCCGTATAGTAATTGCGCTCCACGCCCTCGCCTCCCCGATACATGGCTACCAGCTTTTTCATGGCCTCAGGCAGGCCGTCCTCCGCCGCACCGGTGATGAGGGACAACGCGCGAGAACGGTCTACCTCCACGTCGATACCATTTAAATAGGCCAGTCCGATGAAGAAATTGTGCTCCAGGGAACCGTCATTCTCCCGGATTGCCAGTTTCTGCACCGCCTCCAACAATGCGGCGGAAAGGGCGGACGCATCATGAGCATCGGCACAGGGTGGAATATCCCGGAATGATTGTTGCAGAACTTCTTTGTCAGTAGGCACCAGCTCCACCGGAAGAATAGGCTTGCCGGATTTCTTTGCTTCCGGGTATTCCAGAGACATAACATAATTCCCCGGTTCCACAATGTTAGGTGTTACCGCCAACGTAAAAAGCTGACACTTGCCCAGGGCATCGGCAATGGCGTCATTGAAATTCTCCCCCGGCGTGAGAAATTCATCATACCAGATAGCAATATCCCGGCAGAAATCATTTTTGTGGATCAGTTTCATCAGCTTCTGAGCATATTTGCGGTCCTTTTTACGGTAACTCAGAAACACATAAGCGTCAAAAGCCGCCCGGACCTTCTCCGCCAGCTCGTCGCCCACAAGCACGGAGGCCAAAAACTTCTCCAGCTTTTCCTCGTAGGGCAGAGCTGTAGGATCCGGATCGTGCTTATTCAGCATCTGTAAATCACCACACTGCTCATTAAAGGAGCTCTCCAATCCGTCCTCCTGCATGAGAGGAAGGACAGGGATATGATGCTCCATGGCAAATGAAAACTCCACATCCCGCGCCCGATTAGGCTGATACAGGAATCGGCTGGTGACGGGAATCACGATCAACTGCATTTGTTCCAGTTCCCGCAGAAGGTCCTCCTGGTCCGTGACCGACAATGGCTCTTCATCATAATAAATAGCGCAGTTTTGGGTTTTCAGAATATCAGCGAAAATATCCGCCATGTATACTGGCATGTCCGCCGGGTGACCGGTAAAATAGACTCTTGGCTTGCCCTGAGGGCTGGAACCTCCTCGGGTATGGTAAATCAGTTTCATAATAATTCTCCTTCATGTGTTTTCACATTTTTGCAAAAGTTTCTCATGAACTTGACCCCCCTCAAAACCTCTGCTATAATGAATTCCTGTCAATGTTCCGGCAAATGCAGCCATGCTCACAGAAAGGACTCGTTATTTATGATTGCACTGCAGATCACTTCCATGAAACAATTTATGCATCATCTCCTGGTGGCCGACACTTTTGAACCTTTTCTGCTGGAAGAAGCCGTCATAGGCGCAGCTTCCACTTTTACTCTGGACGGACATGTGAATGCCGAATTCTATGGCGCCGATGACGCCGATAAACCCTCCTGGGAATTCCGCCCCTGGAGTGAACTAAAAGGGCTGTGTTTTGACCTGGTGAAAGGCAAACGCACACCCCTGTTCTTTCGTTTCGTTCTGCACCTGATGCCTGAAAAGACTGCGGCCCTGCTGCAAAAAGAGGGCTGCGATGTGGACCCTTCCCAGGTGAAAGCTCTGGTACTGAATATTCGTTATGACGGTTCCAAAGCCGTACTTACCACCGGAACCGCTTTCCACACCTTCCTTCTGTCCAAAGAGCCGGACGCCATCTGGGACAGAGCCCTGAAAAAGTATCTGGACGGCAAAGGAATTCCCTGCGAAGAGATCTGATCTTGCAGCCGTCAGCTTTTCATCCTGGGCTTGAATACCAGGCTTGCCAGATAGCCGAAAATCAAGGCTGCGGCCGTTCCCACGGCTCCCGCTTTGAACCCTCCCGCGAACAGTCCCAGCAGTCCCTGTTCATCCACAGCTTCTTTCACGCCCTTCATCAACACGTTTCCAAAGCCCAGAAGAGGTACGCTGGCTCCGGCTCCTGCAAATTCCTGAAAGGGTGCATACCACCCCAGAAAGCCGATAACCGTTCCGGTCACCACCAACAGCACCATAATGCGGCCCGGCATCAGCTTGGTCTTCTCCATCAGAATCTGTACCAGGGCACAAATCAATCCGCCTACCCAAAAGGCATTTACATAATCCATCATTTGACCTGCTCCTTTTTCTAAACCTACTTTCAGTATCCTTCAAATGATGAAAATTATGCAAAATACGGCATGTTTTTCTTTCAAATCTGTTCCGGCGGATTGCTGTTTCCAGCTGTCCACTCCTTCAAATCAAAGATGCCGCCAGCTGGACGATCTCCCGAATCTGCATTCCATGACACGGAATCGTCTTGTGTGCATATTTCTCGTAAAGCGGGACACGTTCCGCATATAAATCCGCCAGACTTTGGCCCGGCCTCAAAGTAACTCCCCGCGCATTCAGATCTCCCAGACGCTCCGCCACTTCCTCCAGAGGAAGCTGCAGATACACCACCGTTCCCTGCGTCCGCAAATGTTCCATGGCTTCCCTGCCATAAACCACACTTCCGCCGGTGGCAACAACGCTTCGCTGTAATTTCAGCGAAGCGTTGACTTCATTTTCAATCTTCCAGAAGCCCTCCACACCATACTCCTCAATAAGCTCATGCAGAAGCCTTCCATATTTTTCCTGAATAACCAGATCCGAATCCACAAACCGATAGCCGATTCGTTTCGCCAGGACCACTCCCACAGTACTCTTCCCTGCCCCCGGCATACCAATCAGAATCACATTGTCCTTTCCCATGTCCGTTCCTCTTACAGCGCCGCGATGACTTCCACCTCGCACAGCACATTCTTCGGCAGCGTCTTCACAGCCACACAGCTTCTGGCCGGCTTCTCGGTAAAATACTTCGCATACACTTCATTAAAAGCGGCGAAATCCCCCATATCCGCCAGGAAGCAGGTGGTCTTCACCACATTTTCATAACTGCTCCCCGCTTCCGCAAGAAGAGCTCCCACATTCTTCATCACCAGCTCCGCCTGGGCGGTGATATCCTCTCCCTCGATATTTCCCGTGGCAGGATTGATGGGAATCTGTCCGGATGCAAACAACATACCGTTCGCAATGATTCCCTGTGAATAAGGTCCGATGGCCGCAGGGGCCTTGTCCGTTGAAATTTTCCTTAACATATTTTTTCCTCTCTTTCTTTTGGGTTCTTATTTCTTATCTGTTTCAGGTTCGTCGAACTCCACTGTCACATAATATCCTCTGGCATTCTCGATTACATCCGTCACAACACCTTCCGCACTCTTTAATCTGTCCCGGAACGGAATATTGGCAGACATGGCAATGGCCGGGTCTATCACGTAATAATAATTACTGGGAAGCACTCCTTCTGTCACCGTGATTCTCTGTCCCGGCTCCACAAGCCCCGGCCGCTCCATTTTAAATTCCATTTTTCTCAAATGGATTCCCCCTTTCCCGACTCCCGGATAACCGCCTGAGATTCTTTCCCTATTCTAACACGGCCCTGAATATATTACAAGAAAAACGCATCCCATAATTTATATTGTATTTTCCATCTGCTTCCTATATAATGAAGCATATCCGCAACCGTATCCTGTTCTGCCCGACTTGTTCTCTATCCGCAGATATTGGATCCGGTATGTTGCGGACCAGAAAACAAACAGGAGGCCTCCCTTGAATCCTTCAAAGAATCGTACTCGCTATCCAATCTATATACTGCTTGCCACAGTCAGCGTTATCGCCGTGTCCATCCGTTGTCTGGGCCGCGATATTATCACCGCTGATTTTGAAAACTGCCTGAATCTCTGGCATCTGGACATGCTTCATGCCGGGCCGGGCATCGACGCTCTTCTGGCTTATACCGGAGATTATCCCATGCCCTATGCCTTCATTATCTGGCTGTTGGGCAAGCTTCCCATCCCCTTCCTATACAGCTGGAAGTTATTCAATGTGCTCTTTGACTTCGCTCTGGCCGTGACGGCCGGAAAGGTGGTAAAGCAGCTGAAGCCCGGGCATCCTTATAGCTTTGTTCTCGGGTTCTGCATCACCCTTCTTCTGCCGAATGTCATTCTGAACAGCGGCTTCTGGGGACAATGTGACTGTGTCTATACCACGTTTCTCCTGGCGGCCTTCTACTTTTGGTTGCGGAAAAAATATCCTGCCGTTATGCTCATGCTGGGAATCGCTTTTTCCTTCAAGCTGCAGAGCATATTTTTCATGCCCTTTCTCCTCATCGCCTACTGGCTGGAGAGAAAGTTTTCCATACTGCAGTTTCTGCTGATTCCGGTCACCATGTTCGTGATGAATATTCCTGCCATCCTTGCCGGATATTCTCCTATGATCACCTTTACCAAATACATTGGTCTGACCACAGAGTGTCCCTGGCTGTACTACTATTACCCAAACATATGGTTTTTCTACCAGATCAGACCCTATTACCGCTTCGGCACCAGTCCGATTCTACTGACTGTGGTGGTCCTCCTGATTTTCGTACTGCTTCTGGTCAAAAAGAAAGTCCGGCTAAATCAGGAGAATGCACTGCCCATTCTGCTCTGGACCGCCTATACCTGCGCCTTTTTCCTGCCGGCCATGCATGAGCGGTACGGCTATTTCATGGAATTGCTTGCCGTGATTATGGCCATTGTCAATATCCGGAGTCTCTGGATTCCTTTGATCATGATCGCATGTACGCTGCCAAAATATCTGTTCGCGGTGGGCATCGGAGAGAATCCGCTGAGCATCCAGATGGCGGAAGCCTTTGGGAACTCTGTCCTGTATGTAGTCTACACCTGCGTACTGTGGAGTCAGCTTTTTCAGAGGAACGAGCATCGACATCTCTTAAAATCGGAGAAAGAGGGAAAAGCATATGCTGAAATTTGAGCACACTGTAATAGAATGGATAAACGATCATATGATTTATTTTGCACTGGGCTTCGTCCTGATCGTAGCAGTCTGGATTCGAGCGGCAGGATGCGACTATGTGGGAAACGATTATCATTTTTCCCTCTACGATATCCCCGAAAATTGTCAATCCTTTCTCTACCGCAGTCTGGTGGGATTTCTGATAGAACGTTCTGACTTTATTGTCATCCTGCTGAAATGCTTTTCCTATGCGGGAGATTTTGCCGTTGCAATGTTGGCCATGCTCTTCTGGCGCCAAAGACATTCCCGGCTGAATGCGACGGCGGCTTTTTTCCTTCTGACAGCCTGCCTGTTGTCTCCTGTGGTCCTGATCTACAGCATGGGGGGCATGAAAGTGGATTCCCTGTGTATGACCCTCCTTCTGGTGGGCATCCTCTGCTTCCGGAAGAAATGGTTTCTTCCCGCCGCCTTTGCCGTGGCTTTGGCTGCCTTTCTCTCCCCGGCCTACTGGCCTGTGGTCATAGTCCTTTCCTGTCTGGCCGCCATAAAACAAAAAAAGGAAGGCACTCTGTCCCTTCCCATGGCAGCGGCGCTTCTCTGCCTGCTCTGCCTTTTGGTGCTGTCCGTCTTCCTGGAAAACCGCGGCATGGATAACGGCTATTTCTGGGGAAAGCTTTTTGTATTCAATCCCCTCACCAGAGAATCCTATGCAGGTCCCGGCCAATGGCTGACCGGGATGGTCAAACTATACGGCTACTTTTTTGCCACCGGCAGTCTCCTGCTGGCCTTTGATCACAGAAAGATGCGCCTTCCCGCGCTATTCGTACAGCTGGCAGTCCTCCTGTACGTGGGCTGGCAGCAGACATATGCTCTGGCTATCTGAATCATCCTATGCTCTCAATCACCACTCCATGGGCGATCCCAGGTACACTCATTCCTTCGTTGAAGCTGGTCTTGCTGAGCAGAGCGCCTGTAGGCAGGAAGAGAATCTTCTTCCAGTTTCCTTCCTCCAGCTGTTTCAGCACATAGGCGGACAAAGTGACGGCACTGCAGCCGCAGCCACTTCCTCCCGCATGGGTATCCTGGGATTCCCCGTCAAAGATCTCGATTCCACAGTCCATATGCTGTTCTGAAATATCATATCCCTTATCCCTCAGCAGATCAATCAGCACTCTCTGTCCTACTTTTCCCAGATCCCCTGTGATAATCTTGTCATACGCTTCCGGCACAGTGTCAAAATCCTTAAAATGCTGCTCCAGGGTCGCCGCGGCCGCAGGGGCCATACAGGCTCCCATATTCATGGAATCTTTCAGACCATAATCCACGACTTTTCCCACTGTCATCCCCGTAATCCTGGCTCTGGCCTTTCCATGGACCCCCGCTGCCTCGCTTCCCAAGACGAAAGCTCCGCTGCCTGTCACCGTCCAGGTGGCCGAAAGCGGCCTCTGATTCCCGTACTCCAGTGGAAAACGAAATTCCTTCTCCGCACTGGCAAAATGGCTGGAAGTAACACAGATGCATTTATCTGCAAATCCCCCGGCAATGCTCATGACTCCCAGAGTCAAAGTCTCCCCACAGGTCGAACAGGCGCCATATACACCCAAAAGCGGAATCTGATAGGTAGAAATGCCAAAGGATGTGGCCATGGACTGCCCCAACAGATCTCCTGCGAAGATAAAAGAAATATCCTCCGGCTTCAACCCCGCCTTGTCCAAAGCCAGACCAACCGCCTCCTTCTGCAAGGTACACTCCGCCTCTTCCCAGGTGGCACAACCGAAAAGGTCGTCCTCTCCCACTTTATCAAACAGCAGTCCCAACGGGCCCTGTCCCTCTTTCGTTCCCACAATACTGGCACTGTTCAGAATATAGACCGGCTGTTCCGGTTTCATACTGGCCTTGCCTGATTTCTGATTCATATTTTTTCCTCCTATTTACAGTTCCGTACATGCCCAAGCAGTACCAATTCCCGTTATACTTCATAACCAGTATCTCCGGCAGGAAAAAATATATACCTCTTCTTACTCCTCTTGGGTCACTGTCACCACCAGACTGGTAACCACATACAGCACCTGACCGTTGTATTCCACCCGAGACCAGCCCGAATCCGCACTATAGCCGGTACGATGGGCTTTTTCTCCCTGATTCAGCTGACAGCTGACAGTGGTGTCTCCCTCGGAAGTGCTGGGCTCCGTCCGCAGATTCACATACTCTTTCGGAGAAATCCAATCATCACAATTTGCAAAAATTATCACCCGGCCGCTGATGGTGCTCACTCGATTGGGATCGGAAGGCTTCACAGGCGTTTTATAATTCAAATCCGTGGTCAGATACTGACTCACCGCATACACTGTCTGTCCGTTATACTCTAGTTTCGACCAGCCGGTATCCTTGTTGAATCCCACTCTGGTCAGCGCTTCCCCATTCTGTACCTGAACCACAATATTTCCTTCATCCAGAGTCGTGGGAACAGAGCGCAGATTTACCACATCCTTCGGCGTCACCGAATCCTGCACCGCCTGAAATACCATGGTATCGTTTCCCTGTACCGGTTCTTTGATCTCTGCGTCCGATATTTCTAATGTGCCAGAATCCGTGGATATCTGACTGTCGTTCCCGGCGGAAGACTCGCCGTTTCCCTCCGATGCCGCATTCGAAGCCTGCTCCCCTGAGGAAGGAACATCCTGTTCCGGAGCGACGCTCTGGTCCGAAGGAAGCTCCGGTTCCGGTTCCCCTGGCTGATCTGACGAAGACTCCGGCGCAGATGTATCCGAGGAATCCGATGGCTGTTCCGGGACAGATTCCTCCGAGCTTTCCTCCACAGGAACACTTTGCCCATCACCCTCTTCCTTGTCCGGATGGGTGAAATACCACAAAGCTCCGCAGATAATCGCCGCCAGAACCATCAGTCCGACAAAAAGCGCTATCTTCATCCACGGACTCAGCGTGTCCTCTTCATCCTCCGGCTCTTCCTCCTGCCAGACTTCCCGTTCTTCCTCTTCAAAATCCAGCTCTTCATAGTCCAGATCATCCGGTTCTTCCAATTCTTCCTCATATGGCTCCTGAATCCGCTCTTTATCCCAGTCCTTTTTCTTCATGTGATGCCTCCATTCCATCTGCCTCTCGCAAAATTGCATAGTGATGTGTCCCATGGACACATTGCAATTATTGACTTCGCGGCAGGGGTGTCTGAACTGTTACTCTGTTTCTGCCATCTGTGCTTCATAGCTTCTGTCTCACATTCACAGGTATTGGTCCTGCTCCGAAGCCACATACAGCCTGCCAGCCATACAGCCCGCCTTCCTCTATATGTCCTGCTTCCAAATATTCCGCATCGGATATTTTTTATACATGGGCTGCATGCTACCCCTCATATCTCTCACTCTGGGCCCGAATCAGCTCCGCATCCTCAAAATAATTGATCTTCATCGCGCTTTTCACCTGAGACAGCGTCTGTGCCGCCGCCTCCTGTGCCGCCTCGCTGCCCTTCTTCAATATCTCATAAATCGCAGGAATCTCTTTCTCCAGTTCTTTCCTCCGGGTACGGATAGGCTCCAGCGTCTCCTGCATGATATTGTTCAGGAACTTCTTCACCTTCACATCCCCCAGGCCGCCCCGTGTATAATGGGCCTTCAGCTCGTCCAGATTGGCGTAATCCGGCAGATACCGCTCAAAATGCTCCTGCCTGCAGAAGGCATCCAGGTAAGTAAACACCGTATTCCCCTCCAGATGGCCGGGGTCACTGACCTGCAGATGCAGCGGATCCGTATACATGCTCATGATTTTGGTGCGCACCTCATCCGCCGTATCCGCCAGATAGATACAGTTCCCAAGAGACTTGCTCATCTTCGCCTTGCCGTCCGTACCTGGCAGCCTCTTACAGGCCTCCTGCTCCGGCAAAAGCGCCGCGGGCTCCACCAGCACCGGCGCATACACGGTATTGAACTTATGCACAATCTCCCTGGTCTGCTCAATCATCGGCAGCTGATCATCTCCCACAGGAACCGTGGTCGCTTTGAAAGCAGTGATATCCGCCGCCTGACTGATAGGATAGGTGAAAAATCCCACCGGAATACTTGCCTCGAAATTCCGCATCTGAATCTCACTCTTTACCGTAGGATTCCTCTGCAGCCTGGCCACAGTCACAAGGTCCATGTAATAAAATGTCAGCTCGCACAGCTCGGAAATCTGAGACTGAATAAATAAAGTGGATTTCTCCGGGTCCAGACCACAGGAGATATAATCCAGCGCCACCTCTATAATGTTCTGCCGCACCTTCTCCGGATTCTCGATATTATCCGTCAACGCCTGGGCGTCGGCAATCATAATATAAGTCTTCTTGTACTCTCCCGAATTCTGCAGCTCCACACGCCTGCGGAGGGAGCCCACATAATGCCCTACATGAAGCCTGCCTGTGGGTCTGTCTCCCGTCAAAATAATCTTGTCATTTTCCATTTTAATAACCATGCCTTTCCGTAACCTGCGAATTTGGGCCGCAGGCACAAATTTGCGTGTGAAAAATTTATTTTTCACACTACTCTCTCCTCCATATTTCACATCCCGGGTCGTATCTCTGCCCTGAAGCCGCTTACACGGTGGCAGATTTAAATAATTTATCGTTCATCCGGCATACGCTACTTTGCACCTCCCATAATTTCCCGGCGCAAGTCATCCCCCGAAACTTCCCCGTTCTTATAAGCGTACAGCATCTGAACATCCTCTTCCGTCAAGTCCATATCTTCAAATGCCATTGTCGCCTTCACCTCGTTTACCGCTTCTTCCGCTGAATACATGAGACGGCCCATCTTTACCTCAAACGGAATCCCCTCCGTAATAATGATCTGCTTGATGAGCATATTTACAACCGCTGACAGGTTCGTCCCCAGCTTTTCAAGTATCGCAGATGCCTTCTCCTTATCCTCTGCCGAAGTCCGTACCTGCAGTAATGATGTGTTTGCCATAATCATCCCTCCTGTAGTCATTGTACAACGTCGTCATTACATTGTAAAGCGAAAGATGCCGAAATTCCTTTCTCTCATACTATAGCAAAGACTTTATCGCCTTTCCTTGCCATATTATCTTTTCTTCTTTTGTCTACCATTCTTAATAAATTTTCTGCCACATTGTAATCCATATTTTTCTCCTGGATTAATGCATCTCTATATCTTCATCAGAAACCAACAACAAAAGAGCTGTCGCTTCGGCAGAAAATGTATCTGCTTTTGCAACAGCTCTGAATATCCGTATCGGAATCACTCTTATTTCATGGATTCCCGCCAAATTAGCGCAATTCATTATGTTCTATATGGCATGTGTATCTTTTCGTTTTTTTGCATAATTGATTCCAACAAGCAATACCTCCCCCACATAGCCATCCAGGGCCTGAATATAACATTTTTCTTTTATCTGACTGATAGCGCCTTTTGCAGAGCGATTCCATTTCAGTTCCACAATTCGCAGTCCCAGCCCGCATCCTCAATGGCATTCACAAACTCTGTCTTCACTTCCTCATTTGGAATGTGCACCTCCTGCCAATCTGTGTCGTAGGTCAGATACCCCAGATGTACCAAGAGGGTCAGAATGTCATCGCAGCTCTTAAAGGAAGTCATATCATTTTGAAATTTTGCGGGATTCACCTTACAGGATGCTCCTGCCAGCATTTGTGCGATAGCGTCCCTCAGGCCGTCGAAATTCATGGAAATATATTTTTTCAGGGCCTCATATGTCTCCGTATTGGTCCAGTAATTTCCAATCCTTTTTCTTCGAATGGAGTCTACCACCGATTTCGGGTTATAAATATGTGTTCCTTTTCCTGTCACATACCCATCATACCATTGCCTGGCCTGCTCAAAATCCATATCATATTTTTCATACAGCCCGCGCACTTCGGATTCCGTGAACCCCACATATTCTGCCAGAACATCTGCCTCCAGCATAGTAAACTCATCAAAATTATTCAACGCTGACTCCGTACCATATTTCTTAATCGGAAGTATCCCTGTGAGATAAGCAAGCTTGATATACTTTTTAGACGGTGCATCCTTAAAAAGTCCTCTCAAAAAATCAATATATTCCGCCTGTGCGCTATCATCCTCCCGGCTTTCCCTGAAAATCGCATCCCACTCATCTATGATGATAACAAAGCGGAATCCTTTTGCTTTGTTGATACCTGCCAATGCTGCCTGTAATGTCTCGGTATGTTCCGGAACAAATTCCGGATAGCACTCACGCAGCTCTGCGATAACGGAAGAATGGATTGCTGAAACCAGACTTTCTCCCCTATTCCCATTATTTCTGAATGAATTGACATCCACATGAATCACATCATATTGATTGAGGTGCTCTCGGAAATGTTCATCAGATGCAATTTTATATTGTGAAAACAAAGCCGAAGAATCACAGCTTTTATCATAATATGCAACCAGCATCTCTGCTGTGATGGACTTTCCAAACCGTCTGGGCCTGCTTACACAGAGATATCTCTGCTCAGAATCCAGTACGGAATTCGTATATGCCAGCAACTGCGTTTTATCCACATATATCTGTGAGTTCAAAGCACTGCAAAATCCTTCATTTCCCGGATTCAGATAGATTCCCATTGGCATTCCTCCTCGTATGATTTGAGTTTAAGGCAGAATGCCGGGAATGTCAAGACCGGCGCTTCTCTACTTCAGCCCCCATCCCGTCACAAAACATTTATATTTGTGACGGAAGGTCCGCATAGATTCCGGATCCGAAAGCTTCTCCGGATGATACTTTTTCAGAGATTCCAGGTCCTCCATCATAGCCATCAGATTCATCTCTCTATCCTCGCGGCTTTGAAATTTTACCGTCTTGTCGCCTGATACGGAACGGAATCCTGATAGGCATTGGTCTGGAAGATCACCGTAAGCATTCTCTCCACGCAGGCCCGCAGTTCTTCCACACTTAACTTTCCGTCCTGCAGCGCCTGGCGGATATTCTCCCGGTCTCCGTCATAGCCGGGCATAATCAGATCATCTCCTGCCGCCACACATCCCCAGGAGCTGCTGCCGCCCTGAGGCATGGTGGTAGTCCAATCCGTCATGATGATCCCCTGGAAATTCCACTCTTCTCTGGCCGCCACGGTACACAAATCTCTGCTGTTGGCCGCATGGACACCGTTAATCAGGTTATAAGATGTCATAATGGCCATAGGCTGTGCATTTTTCACTGCAATCTCGAATCCTCTCAGATAAATTTCACGCAGTGCCCTTTCG
>CAQUWW010000076.1 GCA_948896875.1 uncultured Acetatifactor sp.
ATCCGGCTTTTCCTGTCTCGAATAAGGATAGTATAATATGTGTATATTATACCATAGGTTCCCCAAAATAGAAAGTGAAATTTTTAGTAAAATCGGAAAAGACGGAAAAAAAGACGGAAACCGAAGTGGAATAGATATTGACACAAGACCAAAAATAATGTATATATGACTTAAGAACTTATCCGAAAGAAAGAGGTGAAAAGATGCGGAAATAGTCTACTTTTGATTCCATAAGGATTTTGACAGTACGGAGAAAAGCAGGTACTGTTTTATTATGTTGCCAAAAGTGGATTATATTCTCATAGCCTCTCTTTTACAGGAAAGTCAGATGTCAGTTGGGACAAGGAATCAGAACGATGCCGAGACACTTTTTCATGTGCAGGCCCGCAAATGGAAGTTTGCTGCCAAAGCGGTATGCGGTATTGGTTCTGAATTCAGGAGGATATGGTATGGTATGAACTGTTTGGCGACGGACAGTTCTTTTTTTATGCGCAGGCCCGAGAACAGTAAGAGACCATCCGGCGCCGGGAAGAATTTATGACCGGGTTTTGGTCAGAAATTCTTCCGCAGGAAATGGTGCCGGAAGGTCTCTTACGGAACTAATAATAAAGAAGGAGAAAGACATGCATAATATTTTTATAGAAGGCATTCAGGGAATGGGGAAGTCCACTTTGCTGCAGGCGATTGCAGAAATGCGGCCGGACCTGCATGTGTGCCGGGAGGGGGATTATTCGCCGGTGGAGCTGGCCTGGTGCACCTGGATGACAGAGGCACAGTACCAGACCATATGGAAGAAATATCAGGGGATTCGGAAAGAGATCGAGGACAATACCTTCAGAGAAGCGGAGCATTTTATTGTGACCTATACGAAAATTCTGACAGACATTCCCGGATTTCACAAAGATTTGGAGCAGTACGAAATCTATAACGGGCGGAAGAGCTTAGCGGAGCTGGAGCAGATTGTGAGAATGCGGTACCGGAACTTTTCCGGGGAGGGATATGTGTCGGAATGTGCTTTTTTGCAGAATATTGTAGAGGAATTGATTTTATTCCAGATGCTGGGGGATGATGAAATTGTGGCGTTTTACCGCAGGCTGTATGCGGAAGTGCGGAAAGAAAATTTCCTGCTTCTGTATCTGTACAGTGACGCTCCGGAGGAGACCACGAGAATCATTCGGAAGGAGCGCCGGGACAGTCAGGGAAAAGAAATGTGGTATCCGCTGATGCTGGGTTATCTGACGGAGTCCCCTTATGGGAGAAAGCATGGGTATCAGGGCTTTGAGGATATGGTGGCGCATTTTCGGCACAGGCAGAAGCTGGAACAGCGTATCTTAAAAGAAGTGATAGGAGAACAGGCGGTGATCCTGCCGGCCAAAGGCTGGAAAATCGAAGAGATTAAGGAGAGAATATGTTACAGATAAAAGATTTGACGATTACCCACAAAAAGGACTTGAGAACAATTGTGGAGAATTTTTGCTTTGTATTAAATGCGGGAGATAAAGCCGTGTTGATCGGGGAGGAGGGAAACGGAAAGTCCACGCTTTTAAAATGGATTTGTGCCCCGGAAACGATAGAAGGCTATGCTGAGGCGGAGGGAAACTGTATTTATGCGGGAGAAAAACTGGGATATCTGCCTCAGGAGCTGCCGGCGGAAGACTGGACCAAAAGTATTTATACCTTTTTTGCGGAAGAGGAATTATTCTGGGACCAGAATCCCAGGGAACGCAGTGAGCTGGCCGGAAGACTGCATTTTACGCCGGAATTCTTTTACAGCGACCGGGAAATGGGCACACTTTCAGGCGGTGAAAAGGTGAAAATTCAGCTGGCCAGAATTCTGACGGGGAAGCCGACGATGCTGTTGCTGGACGAGCCCTCCAACGATATTGACATTGAGACGCTGGAGTGGCTGGAAGAATTTATAGCGGAATCAGAGCTGCCTGTCCTGTTTGTATCTCATGATGAAACATTGATTGAACGGACGGCCAATGTGGTGATTCATCTGGAACAGATTCGGAGAAAGACAGTGTGTCGCTATACGGTGGCGCGTATGTCATACAGAGACTATATGGAGCAAAGAGAATCCGGCATGAAAAAGCAGCTCCAGGAGGCCAGGAGCGACAGGCGACAGGAGAAGAACAGACAGGAGAAGCTGCGCCGCATTATGGAGAAGGTGGACCATGATCAGGCCAGCATTTCCAGGCAGGATCCGGCGGGAGGGCGGCTGTTGAAGAAAAAAATGAAGGCTGTGAAATCCATGGAGAAAAGATTTGACAGAGAAGCGGAAGACATGACCAGAATGCCGGAAGAAGAGGAGGCCATTTTTCTGAAATTCGGACAGGAGATCCGAATGCCGGCGGGGAAAGTGGTTCTGGATTTCCACCTGGACAGGCTGACGGCAGGAGCGGCGGTGAAGGAACATGACGGAGAGACGGCCGCAGAGGATGTCGGGGAGACAGCCCATGGAAGCGGTGAAAGCGGCAGTTCAAAGGAAGGATTCCAGGGAGAAGGGGACGGCGATCCTGAGGGAAGCTTTGGAGAAAATGGAAGAGGATGTCCTGGACAAATTCCGGAGGAGACAGACCGCGGAGGCGGCGAAAACGGTGGTCCCGGGGAGGAGCGAATCCTGGCGAACCGCATCGATCTGGTGGTGAGAGGAGCCCAAAAGATCTGCATAGTGGGGAAAAACGGAGCAGGGAAGACTACCTTGCTGCGTCAGATTGCGGAGGAGCTTATGAGCCGGGAGGATATCCGGGCCGCGTATATGCCGCAGAATTACGAGGAACAGCTGGATCTGTCCATGACACCCACAGACTATTTGTGCACTGTGGGCGACAAGGAAGAGAGAACCCGGATACGGACTTTCCTGGGATCCATGAAATATACGGCGGAGGAAATGAGTCACGCCATAGCGGAACTGTCGGGAGGGCAGAAGGCCAAAGTGCTTTTGCTGAAAATGAGTCTGTCAGGAGCCAATGTGTTGATTCTGGACGAGCCGACGCGGAACTTTTCTCCTTTGTCCAACCCTGTGATACGTGAGGTCCTTCGGGCATACGGCGGAACGATTATCAGCGTCTCTCATGATAGAAAATATATTGGGGAAGTGTGCGATACCGTGTATGAACTGACGCCGACGGGGCTGGTGAGAGCAGCGCATTAACGTATTTGATTGCATTTACATTTTTTTTGTGATAAAATCGAAATATTCGTACAAGCTTTATAGGGGCCTCAGTTCCCGAGAGAAGAAACAGCACAATGGTGCGGATGGGAGTCGCAGTCTATGTTATACTCTGTTGTATCGGAAAAATATTCATCTCTGCTTGCTCTGGCAGGCATTTTGTTTGCGTTTGTGGCGACAGTGGCAGCCACAGCGAAGCTGGGAGTACATCTGCCGAAGGATGCCGGCCGGGAATTTGCCCATGACGGCAAGCTGTCCGCAGGCAAACCCAGGGGAGCCGGTATTATTTTTGTGCTGGCTTTTACGGCGGCGGCATTGCTTTTTGTCCCTTTGAAAGCGGAAATTGTAATCTATCTGATTCTGATTGTCATCTGTATGATGACAGGATTTCTGGATGACGCTTCGAAAACGTCCTGGGGAGAGTTCAAAAAAGGATTTCTGGATTTGTGCGTGGCTGTGCTGACGGCCATGACCTTTTTGAAATATAATTCCAATGCCATAGAACTGGCCTTTTTTCATGTGGGAATCGTGATTCCGAAGGGGCTGTTTGCCGTGCTGGCGGTGATTCTGGTGTGGGTGTCCGTGAATGTGACCAATTGCTCCGACGGGGTGGACGGGCTTTCCGGAACATTGGCGATTATCTCCATGACCACACTTTATCTTGTGGATCGGATTCTGGAAGTTGGGCAGGATTTCTCCTTCCTGATTCTGCTCTTTGCGGCCTGCATCCTGGGGTATCTGTGGTATAATGCCACACCCAGTCGCCTGATGATGGGAGATGCGGGTTCCCGGGCCATGGGTCTTTTTATCAGCATTGCCGTCCTGAAAACGGGCAGACCGCTTTTGTATATTCCGGTGGCGCTGGTATTGATTCTGGACGGCGGTCTTGGGCTGCTTAAGGTGTCTCTGATTCGTCTGGGGAAAATTCATATTCTGACAAAGGTGCGCACACCCCTTCATGACCATGTGAGGAAACTATGGGGCTGGTCCAATACACAGACGGTGTTCCGGTTCGCCATCATTCAGATTATTCTGGCGGTGGTCGTGGTGTATGGTATCGGGATGTGAGGAAAGAAAGTGGAAAGGACCCGGTCGAAGGCTGTGGAGAGAAAGGAACGAAGACAGAAACAGGTGGATGAATTATGTATGATGAACTGACGCCCAGTGACATTAGAAAGATGGAAGAGGAAATAGAGCACCGGAAGCTTGTGGTGCGGCCCAAAGCGCTGGAGGATGTGAAAGAGGCAAGAGCGCAGGGAGATTTAAGTGAGAATTTTGAATACTATGCGGCGAAGAAATTCAAGAATCAGAATGAGAGCCGGATACGCTATCTGGAGAGAATGATTAAGACGGCGAAAGTAATATCCGAGGATTCCAAGGAGGATGAGGTGGGCATCAATAATACCGTCACGGTGGAATTTGCGGATGACGGTTCCGTGGAAACCTATAAAATCGTCACAACGGTCAGAGGGAATTCCCTGGAGAATCTAATCAGCAACGAAAGCCCCCTGGGCAAAGCGCTGCTTGGGAAAAAGGAGGGGGACACGGTCTCCGTACAGGTAAACGCATCTATTGGCTATGATGTAAAAATTATCCGCATCGATAAGACATCAGATGACGGAAATGATAAGATTAGGAGTTTTTAAATGAAAAATTATCTGTTATTTGATCTGGACGGAACATTGACGGACCCTAAGGAGGGCATCTGCACTTGTGTACAGTACGCATTGTCTTCTTTTGGAATTGACGAGCCTGACCTGGACAAGCTGGAGCCCTTTATCGGGCCGCCGCTGAAGGACAGCTTTATGGAATTTTACCAGATGAGCGAGGAGCAGGCGGAAGTTGCGGTAGAGAAGTATCGGGAGCGTTTCAGAGACAAGGGGATTTTTGAGAATGAACTGTATACCTGGATTCCCGATATGCTGCGCGCCCTGAATTCCAAGGGAATGTTTATGGCGGTGGCTTCCAGTAAGCCAACGGTGTTTGTGCGACAGATTCTGGAGCATTTCAATATTGCGAAATATTTTAAGGTCGTGGTGGGAAGCGAGCTGGACGGAACCCGGGTGAAAAAGGAAGAAGTGGTGGAGGAAGCCTTAAAGCAGCTGTTTGGTGAGACGCCGGTGGATAAAACGAAGGTATATATGATCGGCGACCGCCGCCATGACGTGGAGGGCGCACATGCTTGCGGTGTGGAGGCCGTGGGTGTTACATACGGCTATGGCAGTATGGAAGAGCTGAAGGAGGCGAAAGCCGACTATATTGTCCGTTCTGTGGGAGAATTGCAGAAATTCCTTCTGCGGGGAACGGAGGACAAGCAGAAACTGACTACGTTCCAGCGGATCATGCAGATGATGGTTCCCTTTCTGCTGTTTATCCTGGTGAGAAATATCGGCATGAATATCGGTGTCATGCTTCTGGTGACATTGGGAAACAGCATTCCCGGAGGAGATTTTCTGTTTGTGAGGAATGCGGAAGGCGCTCTGGAGGCGCTGACGGGAAATGGGGCTGTGATTGTATCCACACTGGGATTTATCGCCGGTGCGGCTTCCATTTTCAATATCGCGAAGAAAACGCTGGCCAAAGCGGCGGAAGATATGAAGCTGACTCACATCAAGGAAGAGCCGGGGAAAAGCTATCTGCTGATGGGCGCTGCCGCGGTGGGACTGGCCATTGGGTTCAATGTACTTTTGGAGCTGACCGGGGTCATCGACAATTCCGAGGTTTATGAGGCGGTGGCAGAGGCCCAGTACGCGGCGATTCTTCCCCTGGGGCTGGTAAGCTTTGGACTTATCACGCCGATTGCGGAGGAGCTTTTATTCAGGGGAATTATCTATAATTGTGTGCGGCGCTATCTGAAGCCCATTGCGGCCATGGTGATGTCCGCGGCGCTTTTTGCCATGTATCACGGCAACTCGGTACAGGGGATTTATGCGTTTGTCATGGGGTGTCTCATGGTGTATGCCTATGAATATTTTGGAGATTTCCGGATGCCTGTGGCGGTGCATATGATTTCCAATGTGCTGATCTACTGCATCAGCTATCAGCCCGGGGTAGCGGCGCTGTTCCTGAACTGGCCGGTGTGTATCGTGTGCCTGGCCATCGGCGGGGGAAGTATATGGCTGTTGAATAAGGAGAAGAAGATCTACGGATAATATGTGAGCCGGGGAAATGACTGTTCGGCAGGGTATTGGAATCACAGTTCATTCGTAATAATTCAGATACCCGCGAAGCTAAAAGACTCATTTCGTAGTTTAAAATCTACTTCACAGTGAGGCAGGAGTATAGAATGCTATGAAATTTTCTGTGATTACGGTATGCCTGAATCCGGGAGAAAAGTTGAATGCCACACTGGAAAGTGTGCTGCGGCAGAGCTGCACCGATGTGGAGATTGTACTGAAGGACGGATGCAGTACGGACGGATGCGTGGAAAAGTGGCAAAGAGAAAACGCATCCCGCCCTGAGGCGGAGCGGGTAAAGATCTATGTGGAAAAGGATTCCGGTATTTACGATGCCATGAATCAGGCGGTGGCCCACGCGGAAGGGGAGTTTCTGCTTTTCCTGAACTGCGGGGATGTGTTTCCGGACGACGGGGTGCTGGAGCGGACTTTGGCGGTAATAGAGCAGGAGAGAAAAGCCGGGACGGATATGGACCGGCTGGTGCTTTACGGGGATACCTGCAGTGAGAAGAACGATGTGGTCATTGCGTCCGCGCCTGTTATCAATGGTTTTACCTGTTATCGGAATATTCCCTGTCATCAGTCCTGCTTTTACAGTGCGGCTCTGTGCAGAGAGAAGCCTTATGATCTGCAGTACAAAATTCGCGGGGATTACGATCATTTCCTGTGGTGCTTCTACCGGGCGGGAGCCAAAATGCGTCATATGGATTTTCCTGTGGCTTCCTATGAGGGAGGCGGCTTTTCGGAAAGCAGTGAGAACCGGAAGCGGGATAAGCGGGAGCACAGGCAGATTACTTCGACTTACATGAGCGGAGGGGAGCTGTTCCGATATCGGGCTGTCATGGCTGTTACGCTGGCACCGCTGCGCAGCGCCATGGCGGAGAGCAGAATTTTCTCCGGGGTGTATCATTGGATCAAGAAAAGCATTTATTCTGTATAAAATAGGGAATAATCCATGCATCTCTATAAAGTGGCTTAAAACATGTTGTTTTATAACAGGAAAACAAAAAAGCTTTTCGCCAAGAAATCTTAGATATATGACTCAATTTTATCAAATGTATACTAAAATTGTGCCACAAGATGTGGCGCAAATGGATGACAATAAAATTATGCCACAAGTCGTGGCAAAATTGAACAATGATGAAATTAGTCCACAAATAGTGGATGAATTGTGTTCTAATTTTTATTGGAGTTGGGTAACGGCTTTGCTTTTGTTGGACGTGAATATAGATTGGAGATAGGAAAGACAGAGCAGGAGAATCCTACGATTGGGCTGTATCCGGCAGACTTCAAAAGTTCTTTGCCAACGATTGCAGAGATTGAGCAGCAGTTGAGAAATTAAAGTTTATGACAGATAATTAAATCGTGTTTTCAGATGGAGCACAGAAATATTCAAATAATCTGACAATTCGCCAAAAAGTTATTATTTACAAACTGACCGAAATGTTGTATAGTATGAAAAACGAAGACGCAATGGAGCGCGATGAGGGCTTTATTGCGTCTTTTTTCATTATAAGAAAGTCCGTCCTCAGATGGACATGGAATCAGAACGGTGTCGAAGAAGAGCTGAAAGCGTGAAACCGGAAAAGGAGCAGGAGGAACCATAGTATGTTTGATGCAAAAAAAGAGGGACCGCAGGCATCTCTGTATCGGGAAGAATTTGAGCATGACAACTGCGGGATCGGCGCGTGTGTGAATATCAAAGGGAAGAAGAGCCGGGCCACGGTGGTGAATGCCCTGAAAATTGTGGAGAATCTGGAACACAGAGCCGGCAGAGATGCCGAGGGCAAGACCGGTGACGGCGTGGGGATTCTGACCCAAATTCCCCATAAATTTTTTGCCAGGGTGACAAAGCCCCTGGGCATCGAGCTCGGCGGGGAGAGAGAATATGGCGTGGCTTTTGTCTTCTTTCCTCAGGAGGAACTGCGCCGGAATCAGACGAAGAAAATGTTCGAGATTATCGTGGAGAAGGAGGGGCTGGAATTCCTGGGCTGGAGAGAGGTTCCCACTTTTCCAAATGTGCTTGGGCACAAAGCGGTGGAATGTATGCCCCACATTATGCAGGGATTCGTGAAAAAGCCGGCGAATGTGGAAAAGGGGCTCGCCTTTGACCGCAGGCTGTACATAGCCAGGCGCCTTTTTGAGCAGTCCTCGGAGGATACCTATGTGGTGTCTTTCTCCAGCAGGACCATTGTGTACAAGGGAATGTTCCTTGTGGGGCAGCTGCGCACCTTCTATGCGGACCTGCAGAGCGAGGACTATGAATCCGCCATTGCCATGGTACATTCCCGCTTTTCCACCAATACGAATCCCAGCTGGGAACGGGCCCATCCCAATCGGCTCATGGTACATAACGGCGAGATCAACACCATTCGCGGTAATGCGGACAAGATGCTGGACAGAGAGGAGAATATGGAATCCCAGTATCTGAAAGGTCAGATGCACAAGGTGCTGCCGGCCATCAGCAAGACGGGTTCCGACTCTGCCATGCTGGACAATACCCTGGAATTCCTTGTGATGAGCGGCATGGACCTTCCTCTTGCGGTGATGATTGCCATTCCGGAGCCCTGGGCCAACGACAAGGCCATGTCCCAGACAAAGCGGGATTTCTACCAATATTATGCCACAATGATGGAGCCCTGGGACGGGCCGGCCTCCATTCTCTTCTCAGATGGAGATATCATGGGGGCGGTGCTGGACCGCAATGGCCTGCGGCCTTCCCGGTATATGATTACGGAGGATGATACATTGATCCTGTCTTCGGAGGTGGGGGTGCTGGATGTGGATCCGGCGACGATCCGGCTGAAGGAGCGGCTGCGCCCCGGCAAGATGCTGCTGGTAGATACGGTGCAGGGGAAAGTGATTTCCGACGAGGAGCTGAAAGAGAAATATGCTTCCAGACAGCCGTACGGGGAATGGCTGGACAATAACCTGGTCTTCTTAAAAGACCTGACCATTCCCAATCAGCGTGTGCCAGAGTATACTGCCGAGGAGAGGCAGAGGATGCAGAAGGCCTTCGGTTACACCTATGATGAGCTGAAAACCAGCATTCTGCCGATGGCGAAAAACGGAGCGGAAGCCACGGCGGCCATGGGTGTGGACACACCGCTGCCGGTGCTGAGCAGGTCCATCCATCCCCTGTTCCATTATTTTAAGCAGCTGTTTGCCCAGGTGACCAATCCGCCAATAGACGCCATCAGAGAGGAGATTGTCACCTCCACCACAGTCTACATAGGGACCGAGGGAAATATTCTGGAGGAGACCCCCAAAAACTGTAATGTGCTGCGGGTCAACAATCCCATTCTGACCAACACGGATTTGCTGAAAATCAAGAGTATGAAGGCGGAAGGCTTCAAGGTGGAAGTGGTCCCCATCACTTATTATAAGAATACCAGTCTGGAGCGGGCCATCGACAGGTTGTTCGTGGAAGTGGACCGGGCCTATCGGGACGGGGTGAACATATTGATTCTGTCTGACCGGGGCGTGGATGAGAATCATGTGCCGATTCCTTCTCTGCTGGCGGTATCCGCCCTGAACCAGTATCTGGTGCGGACGAAGAAGAGAACCCGTGTGGCGCTGATTCTGGAGTCCGGGGAGCCCAGAGAGGTCCATCATTTTGCAACGCTTTTGGGGTATGGAGCCTGTGCGGTCAATCCTTACCTGGCCCAGGAGACCATTAAGGAGCTGATAGATGACAAGCTGCTGGATAAGGATTATTACGCGGCGGTCAATGATTACAACAATGCGGTGCTTCATGGCATTGTGAAGATTGCTTCCAAAATGGGAATCAGTACCATTCAGTCCTATCAGGGCTCCCGGATTTTCGAGGCCATCGGCATTGACCCGGAGGTGATTAGCAAATATTTCAGCAATACTGTCTGCCGGGTGGGCGGCATGACTTTAAAGGACCTGGAAAGACAGGTGGATACCCTTCACTCTCAGGCCTTTGACCCGCTGGGACTGGGAAATGACCTGACCCTTGACAGTCCCGGACACCATAAGATGAGAAGCGGCGGAGACCAGCATCTGTACAATCCCCAGACCATTCACATGCTGCAGGAATCCACCAGAAGAGGGGATTACGGCATGTTTAAGCAGTATACCGCCCTGGTGAACGACGAACACTCCGTGAAAAACCTTCGGGGGTTGATGGAGTTCAATTATCCGAAGAAGAAAGTGCCCCTGGAAGAAGTGGAGCCGGTGGAAAGTATCGTGACGCGATTCAAGACCGGTGCCATGTCTTACGGTTCTATCTCCAAAGAGGCCCATGAGACGCTGGCCATAGCCATGAACCGCCTGCACGGCAAGAGCAATTCCGGCGAGGGCGGAGAGGAGGCGGAGCGACTGGTGATGGGACCGGACGGACAGGACCGGTGCTCCGCCATCAAACAGGTGGCCAGCGGGCGTTTCGGCGTCACAAGCCGTTATCTGGTCAGCGCGAAGGAAATCCAGATCAAGATGGCCCAGGGGGCGAAGCCCGGCGAGGGCGGACATCTTCCCGGGGGAAAGGTATATCCCTGGATTGCCAGAACCAGGCATTCCACACCGGGGGTTTCCCTGATTTCGCCGCCTCCTCATCATGATATCTATTCCATTGAGGACCTGGCCCAGCTGATCTATGACTTGAAAAATGCAAATAAAGAGGCGCGGATATCCGTAAAGCTGGTGTCCGAGGCCGGCGTCGGAACCGTGGCGGCCGGCGTGGCCAAAGCGGGAGCCCAGGTGATTCTGGTGTCCGGGTACGACGGAGGAACCGGCGCGGCCCCCAGAAGTTCCATCCACAATGCGGGACTGCCCTGGGAGCTGGGGCTGGCGGAGACCCACCAGACCTTGATCATGAACGGGCTGCGGAGAAAGGTGCGCATAGAGACAGACGGAAAGCTGATGAGCGGACGGGATGTGGCCATTGCGGCCATACTTGGAGCGGAAGAATTCGGCTTTGCCACGGCGCCCCTTGTGACACTGGGCTGTGTCATGATGCGGGTCTGCAACCTGGACACCTGCCCTGTGGGGGTGGCCACTCAGAATCCGGAGCTTCGTAAAAATTTCCGTGGAAAACCGGAGTATGTGGAAAATTTCATGAAATTTATCGCACAGGAGCTGCGGGAGTATATGGCTGCTCTGGGCGTGCGTACCGTGGACGAACTGGTGGGCCGTACGGATCTGCTGAAGATGAGAGAGGATCTGGACCCGGGATTAAAGGCGGTGGACCTGACACAGATCCTGTCCGGTTCCCGGGAAGGCGGCCAGAAGATCACCTTTGATCCCAGACAGGTATATGATTTCCAGCTGGAGAAGACGCTGGATGAGAAGGTTCTGCTGAAACAGTTGAAGAAAGCCATCGAGTCCGGCCAGAAGAAATGCATGGAAGTGGATGTCTCCAATACGGACAGGACCTTCGGCACCATTCTGGGAAGCGAGATTACGAAGGTCCTGGGTGACCATGTGGAAGAGGATTCCTATCATGTATTGTGCAGAGGAGCAGGCGGACAGTCCTTCGGCGCCTTTATTCCCCAGGGCCTTACGCTGGAGCTGGTGGGAGACAGCAATGATTATTTCGGCAAGGGACTGTCGGGAGGCAAGCTGATTGTGTATCCTCCCCGGGGCAGCCGCTTTGAGCCTTCGGAAAATATCATCATCGGAAATGTGGCCCTGTACGGCGCCACCAGCGGAAAGGCATTCATCAACGGCGTGGCGGGAGAACGATTCTGCGTGCGGAATTCGGGAGCCATGGCGGTGGTGGAAGGCGTGGGCGACCACGGCTGCGAGTACATGACCGGCGGCCGGGTGGTGGTGCTGGGCCGCACCGGGAAAAACTTCGCGGCCGGAATGAGCGGCGGCATCGCTTATGTGCTGGACGAGGGCAATGATCTATACAGGCGCCTGAATAAGGAGATGGTATCCTCCAGCGAGATTACCTCCAAATATGACGTTCTGGAACTGAAAGGCATGATTCAGGAGCATGTGGCGCTGACCAACTCCGCGAAGGGGAAAGAGATTCTGGACCACTTTGAAGATTACCTGCCGAAGTTCAAGAAAATCATTCCTCATGATTACGCCAGGGTCCTGAAGACCATCGTGCAGATGGAGGAAAAGGGACTGAGCGCGGAACAGGCCCAGATCGAAGCCTTCTACGCCAACACGAGGAAGTAGAGACCCGCGGAACTGGAATAAATAAAAACAGCATATGCCCATACGGTACCCAGATTCATTTGCGGACGCATCACTAAGCGGCCGAAAATGAATCTCAGAGGTCAGGGTATCGGATGGGCATATGCGGAACTGGAATAAAGAGGAGCAGAAAAATGGGAAAACCAACCGGTTTTATGGAATATAAGAGGGAAGTCAGCAGGTCTCAGGAGCCTGCAGAACGGATCAGACACTTTCAGGAATTTCATGAGCATCTGCCCAGAGAAGAGCAGCAGCTTCAGGGGGCGCGATGCATGGAATGCGGCGTGCCATTCTGTCAGTCGGGCATGATGCTCTGTGGCATGGCCAGCGGATGTCCGCTGCACAATCTCATTCCGGAGTGGAATGATCTGGTGTATACCGGCAACTGGCAGCAGGCTTATAGCCGGCTGAAAAAGACCAATAATTTCCCGGAATTTACCTCCAGGGTATGTCCCGCGCTCTGCGAGGCGGCATGTACCTGCGGGCTGAACGGGGATCCTGTGGCCACGAAGGAAAATGAGTATGCCATCATTGAAAATGCCTATGCGCAGGGATATGCGGCGCCGAATCCTCCCAAAGTGCGCACCGGAAAAAGAGTGGCTGTGGTGGGAAGCGGCCCTTCCGGCCTGGCAGCGGCGGATCAGCTGAATAAACGGGGACACTTGGTGACGGTGTTCGAGCGTTCCGATCGTGTGGGCGGCCTGCTGATGTACGGCATTCCGAATATGAAGCTGGAGAAGCAGATTGTGGACAGAAAGCGGAGGGTGATGGAGGAAGAGGGCGTTACCTTTGTCACAGGTGTGGATATAGGCAGGAAAATGAAGGCGGAGCAGCTGCTGAAAGACTTTGACAGAGTCATCTTAGCCTGCGGCGCCTCCAGCCCCCGGGATATTCAGGCGCCCGGACGGGATGCGAAAGGAATTTATTTTGCGGTGGACTTCCTGAAGGCCAATACGAAAAGCCTGCTGGATTCCGATTTTGCGGACCAGAAATATGTGGACACCAAAGATAAGAATGTGATCATCATCGGCGGAGGGGACACAGGGAATGACTGTGTGGGGACTTCCATCCGCCACGGGGCAAAGAGTGTGACTCAGATTGAAATGATGCCAAAGGCGCCGGATAAACGTGCCGAGAATAATCCCTGGCCGGAATGGCCGAAGGTCTGCAAGACCGATTACGGTCAGGAGGAGGCTATCGCGGTATATGGGCACGATCCCCGGATTTATGAATCTACCGTGAAGGAATTCCTGAAAGACAAGGAAGGAAATCTGACGGCGGTGAAGATTGTAAAGCTTGCCTGGGAGAAGGATGCGGCCACCGGGCGGATGAGCATGAAAGAAATTGCCGGAAGCGAAGAGATACTGGAAGCGGATATCGTGCTGATCGCGGCAGGATTTTTAGGAGCAGAGCGCTATGTGGCGGAAGCTTTCGGGGTGGAGCTGAACCAGCGGAACAATGTGAAGACAGAAGAGGGCAAATATCAGACCAGCATGGACAATGTTTTTGTCACCGGGGATATGCACAGAGGACAGTCTCTGGTGGTCTGGGCCATCCGGGAGGGCCGGGAGGCGGCCAGAGCCGTGGACGAAAGCCTGATGGGCTATTCGGGGCTGGCCATACAGTAACCCTCCATATACCCAGCTCTCTTTACGTGGGTTTCCATAAGAATGATTCGGACTTTTATAGTAGCCCTTCCTCCATTCAGCCGTATCATATCGTATGGACCCCCCACGTCAAGACACCGACCCTGGGAAGCGGGTCTGGCGTTCGGCAGGTTCGGAGTGTGTGAAAAAATACGAAATACCAGACGCCGGAGCGTCAGGTTCCGCCCACCATCCGCAGAAAAAGCTTATGAATCCGCACATCTTCATCCAGCTCCGGATGAAAGGCAGTGACCAGCTGATTCCCCTGCCTGGCCGCCACAATGCGGCCGTCCACCCGGGCCAGGATTTCTGTGCCTTTCCGGGCAGAGGCGATATAGGGAGCCCGGATGAAGGT
>CAQUWW010000077.1 GCA_948896875.1 uncultured Acetatifactor sp.
TTGCCATTGTGCTTGTCATGGCGGTTACAAATAACATACTGGTATCCTATGGCGCGGAATCGAAATATGGGGCGGAGATTCCCCTGACAACCATCGGCATTACCATGAAAGTAAATCAGATTGTTTCCGCTGTCCTGCTTGGATTGGCCACAGGGGCGCAGCCTATTTTTGGCTACAATTATGGAAGCGGGCAGAAGGACAGGGTGAAGCAGGCATACCGTATTATTCTAACGGCATCTACCATCGTTTTGATCCTGGCATTTCTGGTATTCCAGTTTGCGCCTATGAGCATTGTCCGGCTGTTTGGCTCAGAATCGGAACTGTACAATGAGTTTGCTGTAAAGTGCTTCCGTATCTTCCTTCTGGCGTGTCCGATTAACGGGCTGCAGATGGCCACAGGCGTGTTCTTCCAGGCAATCGGGAAACCCAAACAGGCGACGGTTCTGTCCCTGTCCAGGCAGATTATCTATCTGCTTCCGGCAACAATCTTGCTGCCGCTGGCATTGGGAGTGGAAGGCGCATTGTGGGCAGGTCCTCTGGCGGATGTGCTGGCATTTATTACAGCTTTGATTATGTTGAAATTATATTGGAAAAAAATTTAGGAGGGATTTGATCTATGCAGGGAAGAGTCATCACGATCAGCAGGCAGTGTGGAAGCGGAGGACACAGTATCGGGAGCGAGCTGGCAAAGAGGCTGGATATTCCGTTCTATGATAAAGAGATCATAGAAATGACGGCTAAGGAGAGCGGTTTTCATCCGCAGTTTGTGGAGGAAAAGGGGGAGCATATGGAAAGCAGTATGCTCTCCAACCTGGCAAGGCATCTGTCTTATGCGGGGCGGGGAAGCTATGAGGATTACCAGCCATTACAGGATCAGCTTTATTTTTCACAGGCAAAGATCATAAAAGATCTTGCGGAAAAAGGCCCGTGTGTGATTGTAGGCAGATGTGCAGATTATATCCTGCGGGACAGAAAGGATGTTTTGAATGTCTTTATCCATGCGGATATGAAATTTAAAAAGAAGCACTGCATGGAACGGGGGCAGTTTTCAGAGGGAAATACAGAAGATCTGATTACCCGGAGAGACAAACTGCGTGCGGATCATTACCGGTATTATACGGATCAGAAATGGGGGGATTCGTTCCATTACCATTTATGTCTGGACAGCAGTGTATTCGGGATTGAGAAATGTGTTTCCATGATTGAAGATGCCTGGAAAAGCATGCATCACGATTTGTAAGGCAGGAAATGTGCTTTAGGGATGATTGAAAACAGGAGGCATTTATGTTTAAAACACTTTTGAAACAGATTGGGGATTACAAAAGGGATGCCATCCTCACTCCGATGTTCGTTGTTCTAGAGGTCATTATGGAGGTCGTTATTCCTTTGATGATGGCAGCAATCATAGATTATGGTTTGGCAGGGCAGGATTTGAAGTTGGTATGTCTGATTGGGGCAGCAATGATTGTGATGGCAGGGCTGGCGTTATTTTTCGGGGTAGAATCCGGAAAGACGGCATCCAGCGCCGGTTCCGGATTTGCCATGAACCTGAGGCAGGCCATGCATGAAAGGATACAGACATTCTCCTTTTCCAACATAGACAAGTTCTCAACGGCAGGGCTTGTGACCAGGATAACGACAGATGTATCAAATGTACAGCAGGCATTCCAGATGTCCATCCGTATCTGCGTGAGGGCTCCCATCATGCTGGTCAGCGCAATGGTGATGACGTTCATGATACATCCCCGCTTTGCCCTGATCTTTCTCGTGGTAATCATTTGCCTGGCAGCGGTACTTGCCCTGATTTCATCAAAGGCGAATCCAACGTTGAGGAAGGTTTTTCATGAATATGACGAACTGAATGCAAAGGTTCAGGAGAATGTGAATGGAATGCGGGTAGTGAAGTCCTTTGTGCGGGAAGAGCATGAGACCGGGCGGTTTGAAACGGAAAGCGAGAAAATCCGAAGCCTGTTTGTAAGCGCGGAGAAGTTCCTTGCTCTGAATTCCCCTGTCATGCAGTTTTCCATGTATTCATGCATCCTGCTGATTTCGTGGATGGGGGCAAAGATGATCATTGCGGGGAGTCTGACAGAGGGGCAGCTTATGAGCATGTTTACATACGTCATCAATATCCTCATGAGCCTGATGATGGTATCCATGACATTCGTGATGCTTATCATGTCAAGGGCATCAGGAGAAAGGATTGCAGAGGTCCTTACGGAGAAGCCGGATTTATATAATATCCCCCATGCCATCACGGAGGTTGCGGATGGTTCCGTTGATTTTGAACAGGTAAGCTTTGCATATCCATCAAATCCTAATAAGGAAGTCATCAGCGGCCTGACTGTCCATATCAGGGCAGGAGAGACGATTGGCATTCTTGGCGGCACCGGGAGCGCGAAATCCTCTTTTGCTGCATTGATACCCAGGCTGTATGATGTCAAAAAGGGGGAGGTGCGGGTCGGCGGCATTCCGGTAAAGAATTATGACATGGAAAGCCTGCGGGACAGCGTGGCGATGGTTCTCCAGAAAAACGTTCTGTTTTCCGGGACGATTAAAGAAAATCTGCGGTGGGGAAAAGAGGATGCAACGGATGAAGAGATGATAAATGCATGTCGGCTTGCCCAGGCGGATGAATTCATCCGGGATTTTCCGGCAGGGTATGATACCTACATCGAACGGGGCGGGGCAAATGTCTCCGGCGGGCAGAAGCAGAGGCTCTGCATTGCAAGAGCGCTTTTGAAGAACCCTAAAATATTGATTCTTGATGACTCTACAAGCGCCGTTGACACAAAGACGGATGCGTTGATACGGAAGGCTTTCAGGGAGGAGATACCGGATACCACAAAGATTATCATAGCCCAGAGAATTTCATCGATCCAGGATGCGGACAGGATTCTGGTATTTGACAACGGCAGGATGGAATCTGTGGGAACCCATGAAGAACTGTTGGAAAGAAGCCCGATTTACAGAGAGATTTATGAGTCACAGACAAAGGAGGGCGGCGATGATGAAGGCAGGGAATAAAAAGAATATGGGGGAAACCTTAAAGCGTCTGATTGCTTATGTCCTGAAAGAATATAAATGGCAGTGTCTGCTGGTGGCGCTATGTATTCTCGTTAGCACCATTGCAAATATTGGCGGCACCTTGTTCATGAGGAACCTGATAGATGATTACATCCTGCCCTTTGTCAATCAGGCACAGCCAAATCTGGCCCCGCTCCTGAAAGCGCTGCTTGTGATGGCGGCGGTCTATTATAGCGGCGTGTTCTGCACATGGGCTTATAACTACATTATGATTTATGTGTCACAGGGAATGTTAAAGAAAGTAAGGGATGACCTGTTCCGTCACATGGAACGTCTGCCAATCCGCTATTTTGATACGAAATCCCACGGGGACATCATGAGCATCTACACCAATGACACGGATACCTTACGGCAGGTGATCAGCCAGAGTATGCCGCAGATGCTGTCCGCAGTGATCACGATTGTGGGGGTATTTGCATCCATGCTGGTTTTAAGCCGCCCGTTGACAGGCATTACGGTTGTGATGGTGGTCTGCATGGTATTTGCGACAAGGGCCATATCCTCAAAGAGCGGGCACTATTTTGTGAAGCAGCAGACGGATGTAGGGAAGCTGAACGGCTACATAGAGGAAATGATGGAAGGCCAGAAGGTAGTGAAGGTGTTCTGCCATGAGGATGCCTGTGTACAGGATTTTAAGGGGCTGAATGGAAAGCTGCGCGACAGTGCGAATCATGCGAACCGCTATGCAAGCATTCTTATGCCGGTCCTTGGCAACCTTGGGTATGTCAGCTATGCGGTGATAGCAATGGTCGGAGCCTGCCTGTCCATCTTTGGCGGCCAGATGACTCTCGGGACCTTGGCATCCTTTCTGCAGTTTTCACGCTCCTTCAACCAGCCGATTTCTCAGCTTTCACAGCAGCTGAATTCCATCATCATGGCGATTGCAGGTGCTGAGAGGATATTCGGGCTGCTGGATGAGGAGCCGGAACAGGACGGCGGATATGTGAAGCTGGTGAATGCACGCTATGATGAAAAGGGAAACCTGACAGAGGTTCCTGACAGAACCGGGATGTGGGCGTGGAAGCACTATCATAAGGCGGATCATACGACAACCTATCAGCCGATGCAGGGAGACGTAGTATTTGACCATGTGGACTTTGGCTACACAGAGGGAAAAGAGGTTCTGCATGATATTGAGATTTTTGCGAGGCCGGGACAAAAGATCGCCTTTGTAGGAGCTACCGGTGCGGGGAAGACAACGATTACCAATCTGATCAACCGTTTTTATGATGTGCAGGACGGCAAGATTCGTTATGACGGTATCAATATCAATAAGATCAGGAAAGACGATCTGCGGCATTCCCTGGGGCTGGTATTGCAGGACACCCATTTATTTACCGGGACTGTCATGGACAATATCAGGTATGGAAAACTGGATGCCACGGAAGAAGAGGTGATCAGGGCCGCAAAACTGGCCAATGCGCACGATTTTATCATGAAGCTTCCGAATGGGTATCAGACGGAACTAAAAGGAAGCGGAAGCAGCCTTTCACAGGGACAGAGCCAGCTTCTGGCGATTGCAAGGGTGGCAGTGGCCGATCCTCCGGTTCTGATTCTGGATGAAGCCACGTCAAGCATTGATACCAGGACGGAGAAAATCGTACAGGACGGTATGGACCGACTCATGAAAGGCAGGACAGTATTTGTGATCGCCCACAGGCTTTCCACCATCAGGAACTCGGATGTGATTATGGTACTGGATCACGGGCGGATCGTGGAGCGGGGGAATCATGAGAGCCTGCTGACGAAGAAGGGGATGTATTATCAGCTTTATACCGGCAAGCTGGAGCAGGAGTGAGCCACAATGCTGCCAGGTATTGACAACTGTATAAGATAAAAGCGGGAATCGGAAACAGGATTAAAAGAAAGGATGGAAAGTGATATGAACATAACAGAGAAGATAAAAATATTGGAAGAGAGGCTGCAGAAACTGTCCTCAAATGAAAAAGAGAATTATGGGGTGTGCAGAAAGATCAGAAGGGAAATCCGAAATCTGCAAAAGCAATCTCCATTCCACAAATCAGCAGAAAATGTATAATTTGGAGTAAACATGTTAAGCGGAAATCAAAAAGTCAATGCGATTGCATGGGAAGCAGCAAACTTATAAAGCGTATGAGAGTTATCTGGAAGAAAAACAGGAAGCTGAAAAAATAAGGCTTAAAAAGCGGAAGACCAACAGAGCCAAATAAAACGGATTCCGTATAACAGCAAGGGAAGTTTTTATGGAAAATAATTTATACGAAAAGGAAGCGGATTCCATCAATAGTATGCAGCCGAAAAAGGGCTGGACTCGTAAGAAAGTTGTTGTTCTGGTAGTGCTTTGTCTGCTTTTGGGAGGCATTATTGAGGCCGGTTGGAATTATTTTTTCACGCATGGCCGCAGAGGTGAAACTATACAGGATTCCCAAAGGTCTACTGTGATGGAAGGAGTCAGGGAAAAATCTGTCCTTGACATTATCTCCATTGATACCAGTAGAGAAATGACACCGGCAGAGGTTTACGCGGCCAATGTGAATTCAACAGTGGGCATCACCACATCCGTGACGACAAACTTTTGGGGATTCCACACTACCTCGGCTGCCGCCTGCTCCGGTTTCATCCTTACGGATGACGGGTATATCATTACCAATCATCATGAAATTGAAAATTCGGATTCCATCACAGTCTCTCTTTATGACGGAACCACCTACGAGGCAGAACTGGTCGGATATGATGAAAGCAATGATATCGCGGTGATAAAGGTGGAGGCGGAAGGTCTTACGCCAGTTGTAATCGGTGATTCTGAGAACCTGAATGTAGGAGACAGCGTGATCGCTATCGGGAATCCCCTTGAGGAGCTGACCTTTTCCGTGACATCAGGAGCAGTCAGCGCTCTGGACAGAGAGATTACCTTGTCCAATAGCATAAGAATGGATTTGATACAGACAGACTGTGCAATCAATTCCGGAAATTCCGGTGGCGCGTTATTTAATCTCTATGGAGAGGTAGTCGGCATCGTAAATGCGAAATAATCCGGTTCAGGCGGCGGGGCCTCTATTGATAACATCGGATTTGCCATACCTGTCAATCATGTAAAGGATATTATAAAAAGCATTATCGAAAATAGGTACATAACAAAACCTTAAATCGGCGTCTCCGTGACGGATGTCAGCAGAGAAACCCAGAGCTATGGATTGCCGAAGGGCGTTGCTGTCAGAAGTATTGCAGAAGATAGACCGGCTGTGGCCGCAGGGCTGGAAGAGAACGATATTATTACATCCATAAACGGAGAGGAGATAAGCGGCAGCAAGGCGTTGGTGGATAAAGTCAGGGACGCTTCTGTCGGGGATGAACACAATAGCATACTTGACGATTTATCCGGACAACGGTAACTATTCGGAAACAGTTAAGTGGATTGCGGTTTTTTGACAGAATTTGCGTTTTTACAACATCACCAATCAGGGGTGCTTTTTGCATCTATTTGGAGAATTTTTTGTGGGTGTTGTATAGGGGAACAAGGCAGTTGTGCTTTCTATCGCTGTCACTCCCCGCCCTCTGATCTCGATTTTTGCCATTCAACTAAGAAATCGAGATCGGAGGATTATCATGAAGAAAATCAATCTGCGGGATTACTACCCGTTTTATAAAAAGGATACATTCGTTGAGGTACCGGAGGAAATCGCTCTGCAACTCCGGGAGTATGAGCTTCTGGAAGAAGCATACCGAATCCGTACATACTGGCACAGGGCTTTTTATTCCCTGGACTATGCGGGAGGCATTGAGAGAGATATGGCTTCCTTAGACCAGAAGTCTCCCTATGACATTGTGGAGAAGAGTTTCGATGCGGAGCAGATTTACAAAGGGCTGGCCGCTCTGCCGGAGAAACAGCGCAACCGTATCTATGCGCATTATTTCCTCGGCATGAGCAGGAGCTCCATTGCCAGGGCGGAGAAGGTCAATGAGAGCAATGTGAGGCAGAGCACTCGGCTGTTAACCGAGTTGTTGTAGGTTCGAGCCCTGCTCGGGGAGTGAAGTGCCGAAGGAATGGCACTTGGAAAAAGCCCGTAAACATCAGCGTTTACAGGCTTTTGTGTTTTAGAAATTGCGGTAAATTTAATTCGTCATAGAGCGAGGGTGCATCATAAACTCCTCCCAATCAATAATAAAATCCTTCACGTCGAAGCAGTTTTACAAATTCAAAAATCTGTTTGCCGTCAACCTCAAACGGAAACATGAAAGAAAACCCGATTTCCTTTTCATCACAAGCACGGATGTTATCTTTCATTTCTTCCACTGTCTGTCCGGTGTGATAGAAGTCCGCAAGGTAATCCTCCACACCGTATGCTTCAAACTCATATCTGGCAAACTTTTCAAAAGAATATGTCAGCACTGTATTTCGTTTCAGTTTTGTGGATACGGAGATTTGATCAAACTGAATCTCAATATCACAAAAGCCTTTTACCCCGATTACCGGAATAGGGTACGACTCTCTAAGCCAATTATCGTTATCAACCTTGTGATAGTGTCCATTGTACCAACCGGATTTCAGTTCAAAAATTCTGTGGAACAAGTCATTCATGATTTCAGTTTGTTTCATTTCCAAATGATAATAGGCTGTATTCAGTTCATTTGGCAATTTTTTATCCATCAGGATAACCCTCCTTTTGTGTATGGATATAAAAATCCATAATACTTATACCACAAAAATGTGAAAGAATCTATTGTTTTATTATTGGCGGATTTCTGGTATATTGGGTGAATCGAATTGGGCGGTGAAGGTATTTGAGCGGGAGGATTTACAGAAGAAGGTAACAAAGCAGCGCAAACACATAGAACCAATGGTAAGAGCTTTATTTACAGTTTGTGACATTGAAGAGAAAGTGATTGTATAAAGGATGACTTTTCGTGGGATACCTTCTACAACACGGTTCACACAGTAAATGCGAAAGATTACGCCAAAGATCAGTTAGATGTATGGGCGAGAGAACAGATAGATTTGAAAAAGTGGAATCAGTCACTTCAGGAGCATTTCACATGAGATGAGAAAAGCTGCATGGCCGCAGTCATGCTGGGATAGTATGTGAGTGGCGGATGGGGATAGAGGTCATCTGTATTCCTGGCAGGAAAGTGTCCAGACAAGGAACTTTTTTACTTTCTCTTTTCCGGTTTTTAGAAACGAAACGTAATACATGACATGTAACTCAGGATCGTTTAGGGGAATAAGCGTTCTATGTGTCCCGTCATTCCTCAAATCTCTTGACAGGGTTGATATGGTAGCCAGGAAATTTGTGGTACGGATTAAGTGCTGGGTAATATTATATTCGTTTTTCACCAATGTAATAGGGAGACTGTTTTGGGTGATGATAGTTTCAATCTGTGCCAGAAAATGTCCACCAATCTGTGGATATAGCAATGGCTGCTCCGGTATATCCCTTAACGCAACACTTTCAAGGCCGGCCAGTTTGCTTTCTGCCGGAACAGAGAGAAAAACCCGGTCTGGCAGAAAGGGCTGGCTTTCTATGCCATGTGACTGAACTTTTTCCGGTGTAACGATAAGATCATATACCCTCTCAGAAAGTAATTTTGCAGCCTCTGTTCCTTCATATAATTCGTCTTTTATCTGGATTTCCGGATATGCAACGGTAAATCTTGGAACAATAAACCAGCGGACACCCGGATCGCAGAAGGCAATCCGAAGCGTCAGATTTTGCTGTGCGGCATTTAACAGGTCTGTTTTCATCTGCTCTATGCTTTGCAAAATATGATTGATATGGACCAGGGCAATTTCACCAGTCTGATTTAAAAAAATTCGGTTTGGGCTCCTGTCAAATTATTCTACATTCAGTTCTTCTTCAAATTTTTTCAGCATGGCGCTCATAGCAGGCTGGGAAACGTGCAGTGTTTCCGCTGCTTTTTTCAGTGAGCCGGTTTCCGCGATCACCTTAAAATATTGAAGCTGGTCCATGTCCATAAGAAATCTCCTTTCAGTCTTAGCATAAACAAATGATTATGCAGTATAAAAACAATGTAGTGTACATTGCTGAAAAAATCAGTACAATTAAAATCAGTAAATGGCAGAGCAGGTTTTTTCTATTATACCATAAATAAAGGGTTATTGTAAATTTGCTTGCAGAGCCAGATAGATTGTATGAAATCGAATTTCAAAAATGATGGAGGTATGGATATGGTAAATATTACCACGAAATTTGTGACATTGAACAATGGAGTAAAGATGCCGATGGAAGGTTTTGGAGTGTTTCAGGTGCCGGAGGCTGCGGTCTGCGAGCAGGCTGTCAGTGATGCGCTTGCCACAGGGTACCGCCTGATCGACACCGCTGCCGCATATTTTAATGAGGAGGCTGTGGGAAGTGCGATTCGCACGGCAATCAGAAAGAGCGGTATCCCACGTGAGGAGCTTTTTATTACCACAAAGCTGTGGATTCAGGATGCCAGCTATGAGGGCGCCAAAAAAGCGTTTGACACTTCGCTTCATAAACTGGGGCTTGACTATCTTGACCTTTACCTGATCCACCAGCCCATGAGTGATTATTATGGGGCCTGGCGCGCTGGATTTGGGACACAGCGAAATCATTGACCACAGCGCCGCTGAGACTGCAAAGTGGCTGAACGGCTGGAAAATTCACGACTGATAAAGAGCGCTTAGGAGGAAATGACAATGAGAATTTCAGAAGAAAACAAATTTAACGAAGTAAATTCTTTTGGAAAAGGAAAGCCCAACGACAGGTTTGCACAGTATTTTATCGGCAATTTCTACTTAAATCCCCTCACAAACCCAAAAGAAACGGCAGTGTTTCTTGCCAACGTGACTTTTGAGCCGGGCTGCCGGAACAACTGGCATATCCACCATGCAAAAAGCGGCGGCGGACAGTTGGTTTTCCCATATTGCGGTAGAAGTTCCCGGCGAGGAAATCAGGAATGAGTGGTGCGAGCCCGTGGATGATGAGGCATACGGAAAGTTAGGATAGCAAGCGAGGATATTTATGAAAAAATAGTTGCAAGTCTGATTTTTACGGCTATGCTGGTTTCTTTGACAACCTGTGGCAGCGAAACAGATTTTTTTTACTCATAATATTGACATAGTGTCAGAATAGAGATATAATACATACGATGACACTGTGTCAGAACAAAAAAGGAGGTGCAGAATGCCAAAGGGATCAGAAGAGCTGACGGCGGCAAGAAAGGAAGAAATCATAACGGCCTGTGCCGAGCTGTACAAGACTATGAGTTTTAAGGAAATCACCATCAAGGAAATCGGGAATGCGACCACCTTTACCCGGACGTCCATTTATAATTATTTTCAGACAAAGGAAGAAATCTTTCTGGCGCTGCTGCAAAGGGAGTACGAATTATGGGTTCAAAGTCTGAAACGGATTCAATCGGGGTATGAAAGTATGACTGGGGAAGAATTTGCGGACGCGCTGGCTCATTCGCTGGAAGAGAGGCAGAACCTTCTGAAAATTATGTCCATGAACCATTACGATATGGAAGATAACAGCCGGTTGGAACGACTGACTGAATTTAAGATCGTGTATGGAAAAGCACTGGCAGAGGTCAGAAATTGTCTGGATAAGTTTTTTCCTGAAATGACGGCTCAGAATAAGCAGGATTTTATTTTCTCCTTTTTTCCGTTTATGTTTGGAATATACCCGTATACGGTGGTAACGGAAAAACAGAGGGAGGCAATGGCAAAGGCAAAAGTAAATTATGTGTATATGACGGTTTATGAGATCACATATGCCGAAGTAAAAAAATTATTGGGTGTGTAAGTATCAGAAAATATCTGAACTTTCAGGATCAGGGCGTGGTTTTGGGAAGAGGCTGTGGAACCCCATCCATGACGGCAGGCAGTGAATATCCCCGGAGGGCATATGAATTTGGAAAATGTTTATAAAAGTAGAATAGAGGAGAATTACCATGAAAAAATTTTTATCTGTTTTAATGACACTTGCAATTACGTTGAGCCTTACTGCCTGCGGCAGCGGAAAGGATGCGGAAGGAGCATCCCCCGGCATTGAGCCGGAATTACAGACGGCGGAAGAAGGCAGTACAAATGAAAATATGGATGAGACCGAATTATCCCCTGACAAACAGGAGCAGCCCGGTGAACCGTCAGAGGAAGGGGATGGAACAGATGTGAAAGCGCTGGTTGTTTATTTTTCGGCTACGGGGAACACAAAGGCGGTTGCGGAGACACTGGCCGGGCTGCAGGGCGCCGATCTGTACGAAATCGTGCCGGAGCAGCCTTATACGGACGAGGATCTGAACTATAATGACCGCAACACACGCGCCACAGTGGAACAGAATGACCCGGATGCCCGTCCTGCCATACAGGGCAGCATAACGGATTTTGAACAGTATGATGTTGTCTATGTGGGCTTTCCTTATATGGAGTAAGGTTTTGAGAGTGTATTGTGTGCATAGTGTATAAAAATAGTAGAAAATAGGAACTACATACACAAACAGAAAGAAAATAGTGTATGGTGTTACATGGAAGAGAATTAGAAAAATCCTTAAGGCAGGGAGAGATTCTGATTCTTTTTTTATGCCTTAAGGAAGGAGAGAATTCGATGGATTATATAGAACTGATTGAAGAAGTAAGAGCAGAACTGCTGCAGGTTGTGAATCAGAGATGCGATGACATGATCCAAATGTATCAGAACGGGGATCCATACAATCGTTCAGAGATCAGGAGCAGGGAATGCTGTCTGGGGAGAACCTCCCCATCCATGCTCAAAGGGAAGAGGCCGGTCTCTGTAACATTTGCTTCTGGTGAGACCGTAGAAACACCTACATGGAAAAAAGCAGTCCAGACCATCCTGAAGCACTGCAACGGGCAGACGGACATGCATGAAAGACTGATGCAGCTGAGAGGAAAGGTGTTCGGCAGGCAGCGGACGATATTGGGGAAGGATCCAGAAGGAATGGATGTACCGATCCAGATCGATAAGGATCTGTATTTTGAGGCCAAGTTTGATACCGAGGCATTACTGACAATGATGGAGAAAAAAGTATTGGAGCCTGTGGGCTATGACTTTTCCGGAATCGTTATCCAATATACAGAAAAGAAACCGGCTATATCGGAAAGCCTGAAGAGTGTGCAGGATGAAGGCAGGGAAGAAGTGCTGGGAGAGGAACAGAGTGGAGGAATGATGCTGAGTTAGAAAAAGAATATCTTCATACGAGACAGAAGGAGCTTCCATAACCGGAGGATTGCTTCTTTTTTGCTGTTTGAACAAAAGCAGTATATAAAGAAACAGTAGCAGGACAGAGAAAAGGAGGTAGGGGAGATCCTGGCAGAGTGCCGGATGCAGTAAAACAATGGAAAAGCGAAAGGGGGAAACGATATGGGATGGATACTGGGTATTACAGCAGCAGTAGGGATTCTTCTGGCCGGAGTAGTCGGGCTCGCATGCGTAGCGGTGTACAGAGTCAGTGAGTGCCAGAACGATTGAAAAGCTCCGTCCATCGTGACGGACCGGAGCAGATCAGAAAGAAAAGGAGTGTAGGATAAGATGATCAGAAAGATCGAAAAAGAGGAACTCCGAACAATACATGACCGTGAGGGTCTGGTTCTCCAGGGCTGCGGCGGGGATCTGAAGGAATGGACAGACGGGATCAACCAGATGTTAGAGCAGGAAGGGATCCTTCCCCAAGGGAAACGGCTTGATGACGTGGCGGTTTTCAAAAATGAGGGGATGACCAACCTGCTCTTTTTCTTTGGGGAAGAAAAGCTGGATATGGGGAAGCTGGCCGCCTGGCGGCTTAAGACCCGTTACCACTTTGGCAGCACATGGATGTCCGACTATGTGGATAACCGGTTGGGAGGATTTCTCCGTGAAGCCGTGGCAGAGAAACCGGACTGTGCATTGATTGGTGAGGATGGAAACATCTTCAACCTGATGGGGATCGCGGCCCGGACCCTTCGGGAAAACGGCATGGAGGATAAGGCGGAGGAAATGAAGAAGCGCATCACTGAAGGCGGATGTCAGGACTACTATGAAGCGCTGAACATCATCGACCAGTACGTCACCATCACGGGAAAAGAAGAACCGGAGATGGGCGGGATGGAGATGAAGTGACATTCTGGAAACAGGAGAAGGGAGAGGAGGCAATCGTGGAAGAAAGAGAACCCGTCATAAAGATCCTGTATGAAAATACCACAAGGCCGGTCAATCGGGTCTTACTCACCTTTCCGCTTTCCGGCAGGGAGAAGCCGGAGCAGAAGATGCTCTCTCTGACCAGAGGGCATGAGGGAAAGAGCAGCATCCCCTTCCGGATCGCAAAAGTGGAATCCCCTATCCCCGGCCTTGAACAGTATCTGCCTGCGGACGGCTGGTTCCAGGAGATCAGCTGTCTGGCAGAGAAGATCGGAAGGATGGACAGGGAAGAGCAGATGAAATTTTCCGGGGTTCTGGACTGCCGATCTATCTCCACCATCGGGGATGTCCTGGAAGCGGCGGAAAGCCTGCAGCTGTATGACTGCTTTCCTGGTGTGACCTGCAGCCGGGAACTGGGGGGCTATGTGGTGGAGAACGGCATCATGGAGTTCCCCAGGACGGTGTGGCCCTATCTGGACTACCACGGCATCGGAGAAGAATTCTACGCATCCTATAACTGCGCTTATACAGAATTCGGTCTTGTGGTGCGGAAAGAGGAAGCGCCGGAGATGGAAGAAGGACATGCTCAGGGGTTCCAGATACAGTAATAGGGAGGAGGGAATGCATTGCGGATATTTGTAAAAAGAGAAAACTGGGAGGATGGGATCTGGATGCGGCTTCCGGCTACAAAAGAGGAAGCAGAACAGGTCAGACGGAGTCTGGAGGAACAGCATCCATCAATCATGCTGCCCTTTATCGGAGCGGTGGATTCCAGATTTCCGGAACTGGAGAATCGTCTGGTGGGGGAAATAGTCTTTCCGGCGAAAAACCTGGACCGTCTCAACCAGATGGCCGAAAGGCTGGGGAGCCTGAACGGGGAGGAAGAGATGCTGTTCCGGGCGGCATTCCGGCTGGAAGCTCCCTATACAGCGGAGCAGATCCTGGAGACACTGGGGCATCTGGACCGCTACCGG
>CAQUWW010000078.1:0-1842 GCA_948896875.1 uncultured Acetatifactor sp.
ATTCCATTGAAATTGAATCGGACCTGGCGCTGATCGCCGTTGTGGGACGTGGTATGAAGTCCACAAGAGGAACGGCCGGCAGAATTTTCTCCGCACTGGCCCATGGCAATATCAATGTCAAAATGATCGATCAGGGTTCCTCCGAGTTGAATATCATTATCGGTGTGACCAATGAGGACTTTGAGCCTGCCATCCGGGCCATCTATGATATTTTTGTGCTGACAAATCTGTGATGCAGTAACAGTACAGTGCCCTGTCCGAACTGTTACGCGATGTATGGAAAAAATTAGAAATATGTCGGAATGTGTTGACAGATGTGGGAAGGTCTAATATAATAAAAACATCTTCCAGCAAGATACAGAAGAAATAACATGCTGATGAATGAGAATGATGCAAAAGAAATAGAATACCGAAGAGAAAGCGGGAGAAGTTAAGGAAATGGACTGTGGTTCATTTCCTTAATGTGTGTATGAGGATATCTATGGGTGATAATGACAGACAGCTAAGCAGGAGAGAGATCAGAAGAAAGCGGCGTGTCAGGAATCAGATCATTGCTTATGGAGTATTGACCGTTCTGGTTTTGGCGGCCGCATTCGGCGTTGCGATTGGGATAAAATATCTACTGCCGGACGGGGAGGAAAAGCAGCAGGAGGAACAGGAGAACAAGGAGAAAATCAGCGACATCCTGGCGGAGGAAGAGTCACTTGCCACACCGGAGCCTACGCCTGAAGTTCCTGTGGTGACCGAACCTACGCCGGAGGAGAAGCTGGATGAGCTGGTGAATGCTAAAGTGGATGCCATGTCTCTGGAGGAAAAGGTGGCCGGTATTTTTATTGTGACGCCGGAAGCGATTACCGGAGCTTCCACTGTGATACAGGCGGGAGACGGCACTCGGCAGGCGCTGGAGCAATATCCTGTGGGCGGATTGATTTATTTCAAGCAGAATATACAGTCGGAAGAGCAGCTGAAAGAGATGCTGGAAAATACGGCTTCCTATGCAAAATATCCGCTTTTCCTTGCAGTGGACGAGGAGGGTGGAAGCGTTGCGCGGGTGGCTTCGTCCGGAATCGGGCCCGAGACGGACAGCGCCGCGGACATCGGCGCCACAGGAAGCACGGAGAATGCTTATCAGGCCGGTGTCAGCATCGGAAGTACGCTGGCAGGCTTGGGATTTAATCTTGATTTTGCTCCGGTGGCGGATATTGCAAATGTGGAGGGCAGCATTATGGCGGAGCGCTCCTATGGAGCGGATGCCGCGTCGGTTTCCGGATTTGTCACGTCCATGGCGTCAGGCCTTGAAGAGCAGGGTATAACCGCCTGCCTGAAGCATTTCCCGGGAATTGGCAGCACCACCGGGGATACCCATGACGGAATGGTTTCCACGGACAGAAGTGCGGAGCAGTTTTGGGGAGAAGAGCTGACCGTATTTCAGGCGGGAATTGATGCGGGAGCGAATATGATTATGGTGAGTCATATGTCGGCGCCGTCCCTGACCGGGGATAATGAGCCGGGCATTTTTTCAAAGATGCTTGTGACGGATATTCTGCGGGATCAGATGCATTACGAAGGCGTCGTCATAACAGACGCCCTGAATATGTCGGCGATTTCAGAGTATAATACCGCGGAGGAGGCTGCGGTCAGAGCCGTTCTTGCAGGCTGTGATATGCTGCTGATGCCGGAGGATTTTGAGCAGGCTTATGAGGGAGTTTTGAAGGCAGTTCAAAACGGGAATATCGCAGAGGAACGAATCAATGATTCTCTGAAACGAATTTATCGAATCAAATATGCAGATCTGGTGGAAGAATAAGCAGTGAAAAAAGGGGAGTTGCCGCATTGTGCGTC
>CAQUWW010000078.1:1852-11145 GCA_948896875.1 uncultured Acetatifactor sp.
AATAAAAAAATGGGGTGGTAGAAACGCAGAAATTAGAGTAAAATAGAAAGAGTATTTTGTGTAGAAGGAAATGAACGAGGAGGGAAAAGATGAAACTATCTGAGTTGCTGGAACAGATAGACTATGAGTGCATTCAGGGTTCCATGGATGTGGATGTGAAAGCAGTTGTATATGATTCCAGAAAGGTGGAAAAAGACTGTCTTTTTCTGTGCATAGAAGGGGCGAATTTTGACGGACATGGCTTTGCCGCCCAGGTTGTGGAGAGAGGGGCAAAAGTGTTGGTGATCTCCAAAGAGATAGAGAATATGGCCGGAAAGGATATCACTTTGATCAAAGTGAAAGACACCAGATATGCAATGGCCTTTATCTCGGCGGCATGGTTCGGACATCCGGCAGAGAAGCTGAAAGTCATAGGAATTACCGGAACAAAGGGCAAAACCACCAGCACCTGGATGGTGAAGGCAATTCTGGAGGAAGCAGGATTCAAGGTGGGGTTGATCGGCACCATTGAAACGCTGATTGGAGATACCCATATTCCCGCACAGACCACCACCCCGGAATCCTATCTGCTTCAGGAGGATTTTGCGAAAATGGTGGAGGCTGGAATAGAGATTGTGGTCATGGAGGTATCTTCTCAGGGACTGAAGCTTCATCGCACACAGGGCTTTACTTTTGACTATGGCATCTTTACCAATCTGGAGCCGGACCACATTGCCCCCAACGAACACGCAAGCTTTGAAGAGTATATGGCCTGTAAGGGGCTTCTTTTCAGACAGTGCAGAATTGGAATTGTGAACAGGGATGACGTTCATGCCCATCAGCTTCTGGAGGGACATACCTGTGAGCTGGAGACCTACGGATTGGGAAAGGACTGCATGCTGCGGGCGGAAAAACTGGAGCTGATACACACACCGGGAGAGCTGGGCGTGAAATTCCATGTGGCCGGATTGATGGATTTTGAAGTGGAGCTGCCTTCTCCCGGCCGGTTCAGCGTATATAATGCTCTTTGTGCCATTGCAATATGCCGTCATTTTAACGTGGAAGTCTCGAAAATACAGCAGGCGTTGAAAGCTGCTAAAGTAAAGGGACGTATCGAGAAAGTGGATATCTCCGATAAATTTACTCTGCTGATTGATTATGCGCATAATGCAATGGCGCTGGAGAGTCTGCTGACAACGCTGCGGGAATATGAGCCCGGACGGCTTATATGTGTATTTGGCTGTGGGGGAAACCGTTCAAAAAGCAGACGTTTCGAAATGGGAGAAGTCAGTGGAAGGCTGGCGGACCTGACTGTTATTACCTCCGATAATCCCCGCTTTGAAGAACCCCAGGATATCATTGAGGATATCAAGTCAGGAATCGGCAGGACAACGGGGCGATATGTGGAGATTTGCGACAGGAGAGAGGCCATTGCCTGGGTTATCTCTCAGGCGCAGGAGAGAGATCTGATTGTGCTGGCGGGAAAAGGACACGAGGATTATCAGGAGATAAAAGGGAAAAAATACCCGATGGACGAGAGACAGATTATCCGGGAATTGCTGGATCAGGGTTTGAAGCATATTTAAGCAGGAGGGAAGGATGGGCGAGCTTTACGCGGATATAATTGTGGATATTTCTCACGAGAAACTGGATAAGCCTTTCCAGTATCGGATACCGGACAGATTCCGCGGGAAGCTGGAGACTGGCATGTGCGTGACGGTTCCCTTCGGAGCAGGCAATAAGCTGATCAAAGGATATGTGATCAATATTGGAGAGACCTGTAAGTTCGATCCTGACAGGATGAAAGAAATCAGGGGCATTAACCGGGGAGACGCGGATGTGGAAGACAGAATGATTTCCCTGGCGGGATGGCTGAGAAGAAATTATGGCTCCACCATGATACAGGCGCTGAAAACAGTTCTTCCGGCAAAAAGGTCCGTGAAAAAGCTGGAGCACAAGGTTGTTCAGCGGATACTGGGCAGGGAAGAGATTCTCTCTCTCCTGGGAGAAAGCATCAGGAAGAAGCAGGTGGCAAAGGAGCGGCTTCTGCGGGAGCTGACGGTACAGGAGACGATTCCCTATGAATGGGTGACAGGCAAGCTGGGCGTATCCGCACAGACGGTAAGAAGTCTGGAAAAGGCCGGGGCTGTCAGAATTATCAGCACACAGTCTCTGCGCAATCCGGTAAAGCTGGAGAATGCGGAGGAGGAACGTAAGACTCTGAGCGTCGGCCAGATGCGGATTGTGGAAGAAGTGATGACGGATTATGATGCCGGAAATCCGGCCACTTATCTGCTTCACGGGATTACCGGAAGCGGTAAGACGGAAGTCTATATGAAGATTATTGAGGAAATGGTGGATAGGGGAAAGCAGGCGATCGTGCTGATACCGGAGATTGCGCTGACCTACCAGACACTGCTTCGGTTTTTCAGGCGGTTCAAAGGCAAAGTCAGCGTCATGAATTCCACACTTTCCCCAGGAGAAAAGTACGATCAGTGTGAACGGGCGAAAAACGGAGAGATAGATGTGATTATCGGTCCCCGTTCGGCATTGTTTACACCTTTTCCGCATATTGGTGTCATTGTCGTTGACGAGGAGCATGAGGGCAGCTATAAAAGTGAATCTGCTCCAAAATATCAGGCCAGAGAGCCGGCGATGGAGGTGGCGAGACTCCACGGAGCCAGTGTGGTGCTTGGCTCCGCCACACCCTCCCTGGAGGCGTATTACAGAGCCAGGACAGGGGAATATAAGCTTTTTACATTGCGGGAGAGGCTGACAGGAGGACAGCTTCCAAAGGTGCATATCGTAGACCTGCGACAAGAGCTGCGGGAGGGAAACCGTTCCATTTTCAGCAGGAAGCTTCAGGAGCTGCTGGCGGAGAGACTGAACAGGGGAGAACAGAGTATATTGTTTCTGAATCGCAGAGGATATGCCGGTTTCGTGTCCTGCAGAGCATGTGGGTATGTGGTGAAATGTCCACATTGTGACGTGTCATTGTCAGAGCATAAAAGTATGCGGGCAGGAAGCCTTCTGGTCTGTCATTATTGCGGGTACAGCGAGGCGGCTCCAAACGTCTGTCCACAATGCGGTTCCAGATATATCAGCGGTTTCCGGGCCGGGACACAGCAGATAGAGGAAAAGCTGAAAGGTCTGTTTCCCGGAATTCGTGTTCTTCGGATGGATGCGGATACTACCAGGACGAAGGACAGTTATGAACAGATTCTGTCTTCCTTTTCCAGCGGAGAGGCGGATGTTCTTATTGGTACGCAGATGATCGTAAAGGGCCATGATTTCCCCAGGGTAACGCTGGCAGGAGTGTTGGCAGCAGATTTGTCATTGAACGCAGGTGATTACCGGGCGGGGGAAAGGACCTTTCAGCTGTTGACCCAGGCGGTGGGCAGAGCAGGAAGAGGCACGCTTCCGGGAGAGGCGGTGATTCAGACCTACCAGCCGGAACATTATGCGATTGTCCGAGCGGCCGGACAGGATTACGAGGGATTTTATGAGGAAGAAATTCTTTACAGGGAGATGCTGGGATATCCGCCGGTGGCCCATATGCTGGCGGTGCAGCTTTTTGCAGGAGATGAGGAAAAAGGGGGCCTGCTTGCAGGAAGGCTGGCCAAAACAGTGAGGCGGGAGTTGGGCGGAGAGAAAGAATCCCGGGGGAACGGTGGGGCAGAAGTTCGGGGAAGGCCGCCTGAATTGCGGATTATAGGCCCTGTGCCTGCTTCCATCGGAAGAATTAATGATATTTTTAGATTTGTATTCTATGTGAAATGTGCAGATTATGGTAAACTGGTACAGGTAAAAGATTTGCTGGAGGAAGAAATGCAGAATATGGCACCGGTGAGCGAGACGGTACAGTTTGATTTTGATCCGGTAAATACGTGGTAATCAGAGCAGCCGAATAAGTATAGTAAGGTATAAAATGTAGGAAGGAACGGGAAAATGGCAATCAGAAATATACGGGAAATAGGAGAAGAAGTACTGACGAAAAAATGCAGGATGGTGACGGAAATGACACCGCGCATCCGGGAATTAATTGAAGATATGCTGGATACCATGTATGAGTCCAACGGGGTGGGACTGGCTGCTCCCCAGGTAGGGGTTCTCAAGAGGATCGTGGTCATTGACACCACGGGTGAGGATCCTCACATCCTGATTAATCCCAGAATTGTGGAAACCAGCGGGGAACAGACCGGACAGGAAGCGTGCTTAAGCGTGCCGGGAAAGTCAGGAGAAGTCACTCGTCCCAACTATGTGAAGGCGGTGGCGCTGGATGTGAATATGAGGGAATATATACTGGAGGGAACGGAGCTGCTTGCCCGTGCCATCTGTCATGAGGTTGATCATCTTGACGGTCATCTCTATGTGGAGAAGACGAACGGACCGCTGCAGGATGCGGTGATGGAGGAAGAGGAGGAAGAATAACGGATGAAGATTGTATTTTTCGGGACACCGGATTATGCAGCCATAGCTTTGGAGGCATTGCTTACCGCGGGACATGAGATTACCGCGGTAGTGACCCAGCCGGACAGGCCAAAGGGACGAAGCGGAGAACCTGTGCCTTCTCCTGTGAAGGAATGTGCCTGCAGACACGGGCTTCCTGTCATGCAGCCGCGCCGTATCAGGAGACCGGAGGCCGTGGAGCAGCTGCGCCGGTATCCGGCTCAAGTTTATGTCGTGGCGGCTTTTGGGCAGATTTTGTCACAGGAGATACTGGATATTCCGCCTGAAGGGTGTCTGAATATACATGCCTCGCTTTTGCCAAAATACAGAGGCGCGTCACCGATTCAGCATGCAATTATGGACGGAGAGAAAGAGACCGGAATAACAATCATGCAGATGGATGCGGGGATAGATACCGGAGATATGCTATACAAAAAAGTCATAGCCATTGAGCCGGAGGACAATTATGAGACGCTCCATGACAAACTGGCGGTACTTGGAGGCCAGGCCATTGTGGAGGCATTGCCGCTTCTGGAGGCGGGAAAGGTGCTTCCGGAAAAGCAGAAAGAGGAGCAAAGCTGCTATGCGCCGCTTATAGATAAGCATATGGGAGAGATCGATTTTACAGCGGATGCGGAAGCAATAGACCGCAGAATCCGGGGAATGACACCCTGGCCGGGGGCAAACACCAGTTATCGGGGGAAAAAGCTGAAAATCTGGCATGCCAGGCCTGTTTTGTCGGAAAATGTATATGCAAGGGCTCCGGGGGAGATTCTTAAGGTTGAAAAGGATTCTATCCTGGTGGCGGCAGGCAGGGGCGGCATTCTCATAGATGAGCTTCAGCTGGAAGGTAAAAAGAGAATGAGAGCACATGATTTTCTGCTTGGTGTCAGGATGCAGCCGGGAGAGATTCTGGGAAAGGAGTGATTTTTAGATGTATTGGTATTGGGACCCTACTTATATTCTGGTCATTATCGGAATGCTGCTCTGCATGGGCGCAAGCGCGCTGGTTAACAGCACAATGAACAGGTACAGCACGGTGCGGAATGCAGGAGGCATGACGGGGGCGGAAGCGGCCAGACGTATCCTGAGCAACGAGGGATTATACAATGTACAGATTGAATGCCTGAAGGATACCAGGGGAGATCACTATGACCCCCGTACAAATACGGTACGTCTGTCCTATGACAATTACAACCAGGCTTCTGTGACAGCGGTGGGCGTGGCGGCCCACGAATGCGGACATGCCATTCAGCATGCAAAAGGCTATGCGCCTCTGAATTTCAGGTCGGCGCTTGTTCCTGTTGCCAACATTGGCAGCAGACTGGGATTGCCCCTGATTCTTCTGGGGGTGTTGCTCAGCTGGAATCAGGTGCTGATAGAGATTGGCATATGGGCTTTTGCGCTGGCGGTACTGTTCCAGCTGGTGACCTTGCCTGTGGAATTCAATGCCTCTTCCAGGGCGGTGGCCAAAATAGAGCAGTATGGATTGCTGGGCACGGAGGAGACGAAGGGATGCAAAAAGGTATTGACGGCGGCGGCCATGACGTATGTGGCGGCTGCGGCCTCGTCCATCCTGCAGCTGCTGCGGCTGATACTTCTATTTGGCGGCAATCGCAGACGGGACGATTAGGAGGATGCGCGTGAACACAAGGGAGCTTGTACTGGATACGCTTCTTGCGCTTGAACGGGGAGAGGAGTATTCTCATAAGTTGATCAAAGCGGTGCTGGACAAATATGATTATCTGGATGTCCGGGATAAATCCTTTGTCAAACGGGTAACGGAAGGAACGCTGGAGCGGCAGATGGAACTGGATTATTATCTGGACAGTTTCTCCAGCCTGCCTGCTAGAAAGATGCGTCCTTTGGTCCGGTGTCTGATGCGTATGAGCGTTTATCAGCTGATTTATATGGATTCTGTGCCGGACAGCGCCGTATGCAACGAGGCCTGCAAACTGGTGTCCAAAAGAGGATTGCGGAATCTGAAAGGCTTTGTAAACGGCCTTTTGCGCACGATATCCAGACAAAAAGGAAACCTGCCTCTGCCGGACGAAAATAAGGAGCCGTTGGAATAGCTTTCCATAAAATATTCCATGCCCTGGTGGCTTGTGGAACTGTGGAAGGATGAATATGGCTGGGAAATAACGGAAACAATTTTAAAGGGATTGCTGGAGGTACACCCGGTTTCTCTGCGCTTTTCCGGCAAAGTGTCCTGTGAGGAGAGACAGGAGCTGTGCCGTGGTATCTGCAGTCAGGGAGCAACACTGCGGGAGAGCCGCTATCTGCCTGATGTGTACCTGTTGGAGCATGGGGAGATAAGCGTGCTGCCCGGATTCCGGGAAGGGAAATGTACCGTACAGGATGTGAGTTCGACACTGGCGGTGGAGGCGGCGGGAATCAGGGAGAATGATTTTGTTATCGATGTCTGCGCCGCACCTGGGGGGAAAAGTATTCTGGCGGCGGAGAGAGCCTGCAAGGGGAGCGTGCTTGCCAGAGACATTTCCAGGGAAAAGATAGATCGGATCGAAGAGAACATCCGAAGGATGAGAATAGAGAATATAGAGACCGAAGTTTTCGACGGCACACAGACGGATGAAAATCTTGTGGGGAAGGCGGATGTGGTGCTTCTGGATGTGCCCTGCTCCGGGCTGGGTGTCATAGGGAAAAAAAGGGATATCAAATACAAAGCCGATTTGGAAAACGTGGAAAAACTGACGCAGCTGCAAAAACAGATCGTACGTGCCAGCGCACTCTATGTGAAGCCGGGAGGGACTTTTTTATACAGCACCTGTACAATCCACAGGCGGGAGAATGAGGATATGGTACGGTTTCTTGTCAGAGAGCTGGGTTTTGAGCCGGTATCGTTGGAAAATGTGCTTCCGAAGATGGTGATGGAAGAAAAAAAGCGTCTGAGACAGGAACTCTGCAAAGCGGGAATATCGTATCAGGAAGAACTTACGAGAGAAGAGGCCGACGCGTGCCTGCAGTTTTTGCCGGGATACATGGAAGCGGACGGCTTTTTTGTGGCTCGGTTTCGCAGGAAGGAAAACGGGTGAACGGTTTGCTTCCGCCGAACAAAAAGGCGCGGAGATGAGAGAACCTCAGAAAGAGAAGAACGAAATGAACGGAGAAATCAGGATGGACATAAAATCTCTGCCGCTGCAGGAGCTGACGGAAGTGCTTGTTGCCAGAGGAGAAAAAACTTTCCGGGCAAAGCAGATGTACGATTGGATGCATGTAAAGCTGGCAAGAGGGTTCAGGGAAATGACGAATTTGCCGGAAACATTCAGGGATGAGTGTGGTCAGTGGTGCAGTTATACCGCATTGCAGGCGGTGCAGGTTCAGGAATCGAAAGTAGATGGAACGAAGAAATTCCTGTTTGCCCTTTCCGATGGAAACATGGTGGAGAGCGTCTGGATGAAATACAGGCATGGCAACAGTGTCTGCATCTCCTCCCAGGCCGGCTGCAGAATGGGCTGCCGCTTTTGTGCTTCCACACTGGACGGACTTGCGCGCAACCTCACTCCGTCCGAGATGTTGGATCAGGTGTATGCCATCACTTTGCTGACAGGGGAGAGAGTGAGCAATGTGGTGGTTATGGGGACGGGAGAACCTCTTGATAATTATGACAATTTGCTGACATTTATCCGGATGCTGACAGACGAGAACGGTCTGCATATCAGCCAGAGGAATGTGACAGTGTCCACCTGTGGTCTGGTGCCGGAAATGAGGAGACTTGCTCAGGAGGGACTGCAGATAACTCTGGCGTTGTCTCTTCATGCCGCCACGGACGAAAAACGCAGGAAGCTGATGCCTATTGCTGAGCGCTATTCCATCGCGGAGCTGATGGAGGCCTGTCGATATTATTTTCAGTGTACGGGCAGGAGAATTACGTTTGAATATAGTCTGGCGGAGGGGGTTAACGATTCGGATGAGGACGCGGAATTGCTTTCAAGGCTGGCCGGGCCGCTTCACTGTCATGTCAATCTGATTCCGATCAATCCCGTCCGGGAGAGAAATTTTTCCCGTTCGGAGGCCGGAAGAGTACGTGCATTTCAAAATAAGCTTGAAAAAAATAAAATAAATGGTACTATTAGAAGGGAAATGGGCAGGGACATTGACGGAGCATGCGGACAGCTGCGCCGCAAACATATGTCGGTCCTGCGGGATTTTGGAGGAAAAGAAACGTGTTAAAAACGTTTTCCGTAACGAATATAGGCAGAAAAAGAAAACTGAATCAGGACTATGTATATTCATCGGAGCAACCTGTGGGAAACCTGCGGAATCTGTTTTTGGTGGCAGATGGAATGGGCGGTCATAATGCGGGGGATTATGCGTCGAGAGTGGCTGTGGAGACCATTGTGGAAAAAATAGCGGACTCGTCGGAAAGCGAACCCATGCGTATTTTTGACAGCGCGATTCGGACAGCAAATGCCTGTCTGAGAGAACAGGCGGAGGCTTTGCCGGAATTGGAAGGAATGGGGACTACCGTGGTTGCCGCCACATATGACGGCTCACGGCTGTATGTGGCAAATGTGGGAGACAGCAGACTGTATGTGGTGAATCGTTCTGAGATAAGACAGATTACCAGAGACCATTCCTGGGTGGAGGAAATGGTGCAAAGAGGCGGTCTCGGAAGAGAGGAAGCGAGAAATCATCCTGATAAGAATATTATCACCAGAGCAGTGGGGGCGGAAGATATCGTTCGGCCGGATTTCTTCAATGTGCAGATTGAGGACGGCGACATGGTATTGATGTGTACGGACGGTCTGACAAATATGTTGGAAGACGAGGAAATCCGGATGATTCTGGAGAGCGCCCGCGATGTTGTGGAAGGGGCGCAGGAGCTGGTGAACGCCGCCAAC
>CAQUWW010000078.1:11203-14050 GCA_948896875.1 uncultured Acetatifactor sp.
TGATTTTAATCGAGCCCTGCGAAAAAAGCGGACGGAGGTAGCCGGTCAGGAGATTTGTCTGTCTTTTTGGGAATGTGAAAGAATGGAGAACATGTATGGTTAAAATAGGAATGATGATAGGCGACCGATATGAGATACTGGAGAAGATTGGTACCGGTGGAATGTCGGATGTATATAAAGCGAAATGTCATAAACTGAATCGCTATGTCGCAATCAAGGTATTAAAGCAGGAATTCAGTGAAAACGAAAGCTTTGTCTCAAAATTCCGTACGGAAGCACAGGCGGCGGCGGGGCTGATGCATCCCAATATAGTGAACGTATATGATGTGGGTGAGGAAGGCGGTATTTACTATATCGTCATGGAACTGGTGGAAGGAATCACCCTGAAAAAATATATTGAAAAAAAGGCCAGACTATCCTTCAAAGAGGCGGTCAGTATTGCCATACAGGTGAGCATGGGAATCGAGGCGGCCCACAATCACCACATTATTCACAGAGATATCAAGCCTCAGAACATTATGATTTCCAGAGATGGAAAGGTGAAGGTGACAGATTTCGGCATTGCAAAAGCGGCTACCAGCAACACCATCACATCCAATGTTATGGGGTCTGTCCATTATACTTCCCCGGAGCAGGCCAGAGGCGGTTACAGCGATGAGAAGAGTGATATTTATTCGCTGGGGATTACCATGTTTGAGATGCTGACCGGGAGAGTGCCTTTTAACGGCGAGACTACGGTGGCTATTGCCATCAAGCATATACAGGAGGAAATGCCGCGGCCGAAGGAATATGTTCCGGAGATTCCCGGCAGTGTGGAGAGTATCGTCCTGAAATGTTGTCAGAAGTCGCCGGACCGCAGATATCAGAATATGCAGGAGCTGATTGCCGATCTCAAGCAGTCCCTGATGAATCCGGACGAAGATTTTGTGGTGAAGAACGATCCGGATATGGAACGGGGAACCCGGATGATCTCCGACGGGGACAGGGAACAGATCAAACGCAGAACGGTCCGTCAGGAGAATCCGAATTTCCAGAACAATCAGAACTATGACAACAGAGACAATATCATGCATCTGCGTCCCGAAGTGGAAGAAATGTACGAAGAAGAGGAAGAAGCGGAAGAGGGAGAGGACTATGATTATAACCCCAAAATGGAGCGGATCACCACCATTTTGGCTCTGATAGGCGGTGTTGTCTTTTGCATTGTCGCGATTATTCTGGCGATGAAGGTATTTGGAAATCGGGAAGAGGGCGGGGAAAGTTCCGGAAGTCCCATTATTGCCGATACCTCGGATTCCACAGATACGGAGACAAAAGAACCGGAGCTTGTAACCATGCCTGTGGTAAAAGGCAAGAGTGTGGAGGAGGTCAGAAACACATTGACGGACTTAGGACTTAAGTCCGAAGTGGAATATGAGGAATCAGAAGAGATTACAGCCGGAGAAGTGATCAGTGCAAATGTGGAAGCGGGAACCGAGATAGAAGTGGGAAGTACGGTGAAGCTTGTGGCCAGTGCCGGTTCCCAGGGAGTTGAAGTCCCGGATGTGCTGAACGAAAGCTTTGAGGATGCCAGCAGCAGGCTCAAAAGTCAGGGATTCGAGGTGACTAAGGCGGAGGAATACTCCGGAGATGTGGAGGAAAATCGGGTTATCTCACAGGTACCTTCCGCAGGGACGAAAGCCGCAAAGGGAAGTAATATCACAATCACGGTAAGTAAGGGCAGAGAACCGGTGTGGGTGCCGAAACTGGTGGGATTCTCCGAGCAGGATGGAATTGCCCTGGTGCTGGAATCCGGTTTACAGATTGGGGAAGTCGCCTACGTGTACCACTCCGAGTATCCGGAAGGCCAGATTTGTTATCAGAGCCATTCGATCAATACGTATGTGGCTCCGGATACCGTGATTGATATCCAGGTAAGCAAGGGACCGGAACCGGCTGCGGTACAGACTTATAAATATAATGCCAGTATAGCGGCTCCGACGGCGGAGGAAGCGCCCGGGTATGTGGCAGGGACAGAGGTCAGCGTCACATTGGTGACAGACGACGGACAGGTGCTTTTAGATACCAGAACAACAAGCTTTCCTCAGGCGGCCAATTATTATGGCCTGACTTCCGCCAATGGGACGATCAGCATGACGTATACCGTGACGACGGAGGGAACTACTTCTACGGATGAGAATGGCAATACGGTCACGATTCCGGGCAGCACAGAGCAGCGCTCCTTTACCAGAAGAGTTGAGTTTACACCAGAATAGGAACAGGGATTATGAGGGGACGGATCGTAAAGGGAATTGCGGGATTTTATTATGTGAAGGTCTGTGGGGAACCCTGTCTGCCGGGTACGGGAGTTTACGAATGTAAGGCAAAGGGGATCTTTCGAAAGGATAACCGCAAACCCCTGGTGGGGGATGAGGTTATCCTGGATGTGCTGGACGAGGAAAAGAGGCTTGGAAATATCAGAGAGCTGTTGCCGCGGCGCAGCGAGCTGATACGCCCTGCCGTCGCCAATGTGGATCAGGCGGCAGTGATTTTTTCCATTGTGAAGCCGCGTCCGGATTTTAATCTTCTGGATCGGTTTCTGATTATGATGGAACAGCAGGGCGTGGAATGCATACTCTGTCTGAATAAGCAGGATATAGATGAAAGTGGGGCAGGGGAGGAGTACCGAAAGATTTATGAAGGCTGTGGGTATCGAACCCTGCTGCTCAGTGCGAAATACCGTAAGGGGCTGGAGGAGCTGGAGAAATTGCTTGTGGGCCGAACAACGGTGGTGGCAGGTCCCAGCGGTGTGGGGAAATCTTCGCTGATTAACTGCCTGCAGTCGGAGGTCATCATGGAGACAGGTGA
>CAQUWW010000079.1:0-5318 GCA_948896875.1 uncultured Acetatifactor sp.
GGTATTTTTCTGTCTGAATGGGTCCTTTTCCGTCAATCGGCTGACCAAGGGCATTTACGACACGTCCCAGCATTACGTCGCCTACCGGAACCTCAACCACACGCCCCGTAGTCTTTACGGTGTCGCCTTCGTTGATATTCTTATGGCTTCCGAGAAGAACCGCACCTACGTTATCCTCCTCCAAATTGAGCACCATGCCGTATACTTCGCCGGGGAACTCCAAAAGCTCTCCCTGCATGGCATTCTCAAGTCCATGTACGCGGGCAATACCATCCGCAACCTGGATAACCGTACCCACATCGGATACTTCCAGCTCGGACGCATATCTCTTGATCTGATCCTTAATGACAGAACTTATTTCTTCCGGTCTTAAATTCATGGATCTGTCGCACCTTTCTTCCAGCCGGTTACCCCAGCTGAATTTGTAATAATTGTTTTGTCAAACTATCCAACTTCGTCCGGACACTGCTGTCCACCACTCTGTCGTTTATGCGGATAATCATTCCGCCGATGATTGAGGCATCCACCTCATAATGCATTTCCATTTTCTCATATCCGCTGGTCTCCAGCAGCTTCACCTCCACATCCCTTTGCTGCTGCCTGCTGAGTTCCACCGCGGTAGTCACATAGGCCACGCCTATCCTTAACTGCTCCTTCACTCTCTCGGTAAAGTATGCAAAGATTGCAGGCAAATCTCCATAGCGCTCTTTGGATACCACAACTTCAAAGAGACCCGTCAGCTCATCACTGATTCGTCCCTTAAAAACATTGCTCACTATCTGGAGTTTATCCTGCTTTGGAATACCCGGGTGCTTCATCAACTCATCAAACTGAGGATTTGCCGTCAGCAGCTCGTTCACACAGTGGATTTCCTCCAACAGCTCTCCGGCCCTGCCCACGCCTGACTCCATGGCTATCTCATACAGGGCTTCGCCGTATGTCTTGGATACTAATTTAGCCATGTTTTATCACCCATCTCCTTCAAGGTTTCGTCAATCAACTGATTCTGCATGGCGGTATCCACAGATGAAGACACGATCTTACCTGCCATAAGCGATGCGACGACAATGATCTCACGCTTTACATCATCGGACATCTTCTGCTTTTCGAGCTCTGCTTCCACGCGGGCCCTCTCCAAAATCCGGGCGGCCTCTTCTTTCGCCTGGGCAACAATTTTGTTCTCATTGGCCAGAGCCTTTCTGCGCGCTTCTCCCAGGATGCTTTCCGCTTCCTTATCGATCTCTTTCAGCTTTGTCTCATATTCCTCTTTTAAAGTCTGGGCATCCACCATGGCATTTTTTGCCGTGTCCAGCTCATTTTTAATCTTCTCTTTACGGCTGTCCAACATCTTCCTTGCAGGGTTGAACAGGAAATAGCTCAGAATAAGGAACAGGAAAAAGATGGCGATAATCATCAGAACAGAATCAGCCAACAGCTGCCAGTCCAGATCGAACAATCTCGTCATGGACTCGCCTCCTGATAAAAGTACCATTTTTGCCTCCTTTCTGCCTCCTAAAAATGAAATTCTTCACACTATTAGGGCAGAAGAGGTTTCACGAACATCAGCAGAATAGCAACCAGCAGACCATACAGACCTGTTGTCTCTGCCACTGCCTGGCCAAGAAGCATAGTCTGCATAACTTTGGGCTGTGCGCCGGGATTACGTCCCACTGCCGCCGCCGCATGTCCGGCCGCGATACCCTGTCCGACACCAGGTCCGATACCGGCAATAACAGCCAGACCCGCACCAATTGCAGAACACCCTAAGATAAAGTTTTCATTGAAATCCATTCTTTTTTCCTCCTGAATTATAAAAAATAAATAATTAAAAAATATTACTCCTAAAGAACCTGACCATTTCTGGAAGAACGCTGCCCTTGCGTTCTTCCGTGTGAGATTTAGAATTTCTTAGGCGGCGTCCTTCAGACGCCTTAGAAATTCTTCTCACACTCTTATCTACGTGTGCCGTCACCAATCTCATTCGAAATGTATGTCATGGTCAGCATACAGAATACATAAGTCTGAATTGCTCCGGAGAACAAATCAAAATACACATGAAGCGCTGCAGGCCAGGCTGTGGCAAACCATCCCAGCAGTCCGTACAACAATGCCATCATTGCTGTTCCTGACAAGACATTTGCAAACAGACGCAATGACAGCGAAATCGGTACTGCTACAGCACTGATCACGTTAATTGGCAGCCAGATCGGCAGCCAGGGCGGCAACGGAGAACAAAGGTCCGTCCAGATCGTCATGGGTTTCTGGTATTTCCACTTATTATAATGGATCAGAGAAAATGTCAGTATTGCCAATGGCAATGTGACACCATAATCCGCCGTGGGAGGCCTAAGGCCCAGCAAACCCGAAATGTTGCTGACCAGTATAAAGATAAAGATGGTTCCGATATAGTTGAAATATCGCGGAGCCGCCTGACCCATTGAGCCGCCAACCATGTTGTCCAGCATTTCAACAATCATTTCCACTACATTCTGGAAACTGCCCGGAACTTCCGAGGCCTTCGCCATACATCTGTTCGCTGCTATAGCAAAGGCTATCAGTATCAGCATGACAATCAAAATACACACGTGTGATGTGGTTATCCATACCTGATGTCCAAAAAAGGAATACTGAAACACCCCATGAATCGTAAAGTCAACGCCGGACTCACCAGACAACAAGATTCCTTGTCCCATACTCTCACCTCTCTTTCTTATAATTTTGTACAGGGTCTTCCCCCTCCTGCATAACAGTCTCTTCTTCCAGCGGTTCCGCGATGGGATCCGTCTCATGAAACAGCTTGTTACACAATTTATGAGTAATCGGCTGAAGATAAGCCGTTACTTTCAGACTCATGTAGCCCAGGAAAAAAACAAGCGGATTCATTGTCCCCGTCACGGAAATAACAATCAAAACCGCCGCCACCATCACATATCGAAATAGATACCCTCTCGTCACAATCCCCGAAGCATCATTTCCGGACAGAAGTGCTCTGTCCAGCGTCCGGCACATATGAATGCTGCCGGCTACTGCAAAGGCAATTCCAAACCACAGGCTCAAGGCATAGTTTCCCTTATCCTCCACAAACAGTCCCCCCGCCGCCTGGCAGATTACACCGAAAAACACCATACCAATATGCATTTCCAGCAGTGTTCTATTCGTCCTTCTCAGTGTCTCTATTATCTTCATCAGAATCTCCCTGTGCTCTGCCCTGTTCTTCCCCACCGTACAGGCGTTTCGCCATTCGGTATACATTCTGTCCTCCTGCCACAGCCCCCACTGCAAACAGAAGGATTGTGAGATACGAAGTCCCGAACTGTCTGTCCAGCCAGACCCCTGCCGCCGACAGGAGACAGATAGGAACAATCATATTCAGTCCGAACTGCGTGACCATCGCAAGAGACTGATACACGATTTTCTCCTCACCTTTCCGTTTCTTCATCCAACACCGCCAATTCCGTCACCTTCAAAGATCCGAGCAATTTTCCAAACATTGTATATTATACCCTTTTTTCATCCAAATGTCTAGCGCAATATAGAATTTCTGAGAAGTCCAAAATGGCATTGACGAAACCGGATTCCCGCAGTATCATCTAAAAAAAGAGATTTACTACATAGCAAAAGGAGTCTGCCATGAATATTTCCAGAATATACCGTAAGCGAATTATTCCCTCCGAAAGCATTCTGCTAAAGGACGATATCATTGTCATGCAGAACGACGAAGTGATTGTCACAAAATGGAACACTCTGAATCCCAAAACTACTTTTTCCCACGGCTGCTCCTGCTTCTTTCTTTCAGAAGGTATCAAGGTAAGCAAAATTTACCGCAGCGACAATACCCTTTTGTACTGGTATTGTGACATAGGAGAATACGCTTTTGACCCTGAGATGCACACGATGACTTTCACCGACCTGCTTGCCGACGTCATCGTATACCCGGAGGGAACTGTGGAGGTCACTGATCTGGATGAGCTTGCGGAAGCCCTGGAGCGCGATCTGATCACAAAAGAGCAGATGACCTCATGCCTCCGCAATCTGAATCATCTGCTATCTCTGATATATCGCGATAAATTTGACAGACTGCAGGCTCATCTGAACAGTCTGGGCCTGTAATCCGGAAATCCATTCCTAATAGAAAACATGGCCTCCGATATTGATGCCGTTCAACCCTTCGATGGGAGTTCGAAAATACACGCAGCTCCCCACATTGCTGATCCCCGACATAGCCTCCTCGGCCGCTCTGTAGCAGTCATTGTTGGCTATGTCCGTGGCGAGCGCAAGATCCAGACGTCCGCTGGCCACCGGTGAAAACTGCCTGCTCTGATAGATCACTCCTACCACAGTATCCGGATATTGGGAACTCAGCACACGATTGATCACCACGCTGCCCACTGCCACCTTGCCGTCGTAAGGCTCGGCTCCGGCTTCACAGTAAATCAGATTTGCCAGCAGCTTCTTGTCTCCCTCCGCAAAGCTTACTTCCGAGATATCCCGCCATACGCCGTTGGCCGCGGCCTGGGATTTTGCAATCTCCTCCGCCAGCACCTTGTTCAGATACTCCAGATCCTTTTCCTTTTCCTTGATCTGTGCCTCGTAAGCCAGCGCTTTCTGCTCCGCAGCGGAGATCTGATTTCCATACTTTGCAATGGAACTGGATGTCTGGCTGATCATGCCGTCCACCTTGTCTTTCTGCTCCTGGGCCCGGGCCTGCAGCTCCTCCAGCTCAATTTTCTCCTCCTGCAGCCTTGCCTCCTGTTCTTCGATCAGCATCCGGTTTTCCTTATAGGCCTCCAGCATCCGCTGGTCATATGCCACCATCTTCTCGATCCGGTCTGCCATATTCAGTACCTCGGCAAAGCTTCCCGCTGTGAGAAGTGCCTCCAGATAGTTCTCTCCCGGCTGCTCATACATACAGCGCACCAGTATCACCATGCTCTCATACTGCCATTCTTCCGTGGCTCTGGCCTCTTCCAATGCCGCCTGTGTATCTGCAATTTCCTGCACTTTTTCCTTGATCTGCCTCTCCAGTTCCTCCAGATTCGCCACTACCGATGACAGCTGCGCATTCAGATAATTCAGTTCTTTCTCCAGCGTATCCCGCTTGCCCTCCAACTGGTCCAGATTCTCCTGGGTCCGATCCAGTTCATCTTCCAGGTTGTCCTTTTCCCGCTGTGTTCGATTGATTTTATCCCGTGTCGCAGACGTAGCAAACACCACAACAGGACCGGAAGCAGAATCAACTGCCCCGGTCAGAAGTGCCACAGCGCATAGCACCGCTATCTTCTTCCAGATTTTCAACATATACACCGCCTTTCACAGTG
>CAQUWW010000079.1:5333-13497 GCA_948896875.1 uncultured Acetatifactor sp.
TTCGTTCCCTGTCCCGTCTCATCCGCACACTGTGATTTCTATTATTTTGTGCCGAAAATACGGTCCCCCGCATCTCCCAGCCCCGGTACAATATAACCGTGATCATTTAACTTCTCGTCCAGAGCTCCCACGTACACATCCACGTCAGGATGCTCCTTCTTCATGGCCTCAATCCCTTCCGGTGCGGCAATGATACACATAAAGTGAATATTTTTACAGCCTTTTTCCTTCAACATCCGGATGGCTGCCACAGAAGAACCGCCGGTAGCCAGCATGGGGTCTACAACAAACACTTCCCGCTCCGCACAGTCCGCTGGCAGCTTACAATAGTATTCCACAGGCAGCAAAGTCTCAGGATCACGATAAAGTCCGATATGCCCTACTCTTGCCGCAGGAATCAGGGACAGCATTCCGTCCACCATACCCAGACCGGCACGCAGAATGGGAACAATGGCCATTTTCTTCCCCCGCAGCTCCTTGACCATTGTTTTACAGATCGGTGTCTCGATTTCCACGTCATCCAACTTCAAATCCCTGGTGGCCTCATAACAGATCAACATGGCAATTTCGCCGATTGTCTGCCGAAAGTCCTTTGTGCCCGTTTCCTTTCTGCGAATGAGACCGATTTTGTGCTGAATCAGTGGGTGATCCATGATGACTACATTTGCCATTTCCTTTTCCTCCTGATTGTATGTCATATTTTTTCAATTAACTGGACTCTTCTCGAATGGCGCTCTTCTCCTGAAAAGGGGGTATCCAAAAATACATCCACAATCTCCAGCGCCAGATTTTCACCCACAATGCCGGCGCCCATAGCCAGCATATTGGCATCATTGTGAAGCCTTGTCAGCTTTGCCGAAAGACTGTCCCCACACAGCGCACAGCGAATGCCGGGAATCTTATTGGCAGAAATGCTGATGCCGATACCGGTGGTACAGATGACAATTCCTTTCTCACATCTTCCATCCGCCACAGCCTTCGCCACAGCATGTCCAAATACGGGATAATCACAGCTGTCCTCGCTGTGGCACCCCATATCCTCACAGGCAACACCCTTTTTCTCCAGATATCCGATCACTTTTTGCTTCAGCGCATAACCGCCGTGATCACTTCCTATTGCTATCATACTACCGCCTCCTGTCAAAGTCTGATCACACTGTGTCCCGCCGCTTTCAACAGCCGGTTCATAATGGCCTGTCCCAGGCCTTCGGAGGAAAAGCTTTCCGAATAAATGCTGGTCACTTTTTCCTCGTCAAACTCTCTGAGGACAGTGAACAGATTTCTGGCAATGTCCTCCTCGTTCTCGCGGCTCCCCACACATTTTACCACATCTGCATGATATTGTTCAAGTACTTCCGCTGTTCCGATTACGCCGGTCTTCTCTCCCGCATTTCGGTCTTTCGCGGTCTGTTCATTAATATAAGCCGTCACCTGTCCGGCTTCGCCTTCCACAATCACCAGTCGGCCCGTCGGCGCATAGTGACGATACTTCATTCCGGGCGCTTTGGGCGGCTGCCCGCTGTCAGGTTTAATAATGGTCACATCTATATCCACTTTTCCGAACACTTTGTTCAGCATTCCCTGTGTGATATAGCCGGGCCGCAGAATGCGGGGAACCTCCGCCGTCAGGTCAACAATAGTGGATTCCAGACCAATACCGACCTCTCCGCCGTCCACTATCATATCAATCCGCCCGCTCATGTCCTCCGCCACATGCTTTGCCAATGTGGGGCTGGGCCTCCCGGAAGCATTGGCGCTGGGAGCTGCCACATACCCTCCCCCATACTCGATCAGCTTTTTTGCCACAGGGTGAGACGGAAAGCGCACCGCCACCGTGTCCAGACCTCCGGTGGTCTCGTAAGGCACAAGCTCCGCCTTTGGCAGAATCACAGTGAGGGGCCCCGGCCAGAATGCTTCCGCAATTTTAACGGCAGTCTCCGGCACCTGCTTCACAATTCTGTAAATATCCTCAAACTGACAGATATGGATTATCAGTGGATTGTCCGAAGGCCTTCCTTTTGCCGCATAAATCTTGCAGGAAGCCTGCGGATTCAGCGCGTCTCCCCCCAGTCCGTACACAGTTTCCGTGGGAAAAGCCACCAGTCCGCCCTGCCGGATCACCTCACCGGCTTCCCGCAGCGCCGCCTCTTCCTGCAGCTTCCATTCCCTGCAGTCCGGTTTTATTTGAATGATTCTTGTCTCCATATCAGCTATGTCCTCAAGTGTTGGGCAGAGCCCCGAATCATCATCTGCCCGTGCAAGCACGGCAGCTGCTTCTTCCAATTCTTTACTCTCTCCACTATTTCCGGGCAGAGCCCCGAACCCCAAGGGCAGGGGTCCGGGGTCGCTTCGCTCGTCAAGTACCCGAATAATCATCTGCCCGTGCAAGCACGGCAGCTGCTTCTTCGGGCACTTGACTCTGCCCTTTGCGGACATTATACCATATCTTTCAGAAAAAGCAAAAAGAAATATGCTTCATCTTTCATTCAGATACTGCAAAATTCCCATATGTATAGCCCAGGCCACTCTCTCCTGATATTCCGACGTGCAGAGTTTTTCCGCCTCGGCGCTGTTGGAAAGGAAACCGCACTCCACGATCACGATGGGAATTTCTGTCTTTTTTAACAAATAATAACTGTTATTGGCTTTCACCTGACGTTTGTTCTCCGGATCGACTTTTTCCACCAACTGCTTTTGAATGTATTCCGCCAGCTGCTGCCCCTGGGTACTTCCGGTATAGTAAAACACCTGGGCGCCATGCACATATTCCTCCGGATAACTGTTCTGGTGAATGCTGACCGTCAGCACCGGCATTGTCTTGTCAATCAGTTCGATTCTCCGTTTCATATCCTGCACCTTTTTATTGGAGACATCCGCATCATACAGTCCTTCGTCTGATTCCCTCGTCATCACAACTTCTATATCATTTGCTTCCAGGAACGTTTTCAGCAGACTTGCTATCTGCAGATTGAGGTCCTTCTCATATGCGCCATTAATTCCCACTTTACCTGGATCGTCGCCGCCATGTCCGGCATCTATCACCACACATCGCTTTTCCTCCTTTATTTTAATCTTCTCACCTGCCACATATCTGGCAGCCTCTCTTCCCACATATAGCATTGACACAAGCAACATAAATGCCATTGCTATCGACAGTATTTTGTACTGAAATCTACTCATTTCCCGTCTCCTTGCCAAGTAAGCCTTTCTTTCATTTATATTCTTATTAATTTTTCTTTAAAACTCCTAAAACAGTTGCATTGTTTTTATTTTTCCTCTAATATAAAAATAAGAAAGGAAATGGTATCATGAAACATCCGAGAACCTTTTTTTCCATCTTGCTGGCCTGCATTGCCGCGGTATGTCTTATCATTGCCGGTGTCCTGATGATCCGTCAGAATATGAATGCCGACCGTTCCCGGAAATCGCTGGATCTGCTTCGCGAATCTGCGGAAGTTTCCAAAGAGGCGGCTCTATCCCAACTCTCCTCGGAAAGTCAAGAAGCATCTGCCTCCGTATCCGAGCCGGTCCAGGAGACGCCAATGCCTTCCCCCGCGCCCACCGCGACGCCGGAACCTGTTCCCGAACCAGTTGAAAATCCTTATCGTGACAGTTTTCTTGCAAATGATGATATGGCCGCGTGGATTCAGATTCCGGACACCCCTGTGGACTACCCTGTCATGTGGACCCCGGAAGATGAAGAATACTATCTTCTCCGGGGCTTTGATAAAAAATCGGACAATAACGGCTGTCTGATTCTGGACACTGACAGCTGCCTGGATCCGTTGACCACCAATCTGATTATCCATGGGCACAATATGAAATCCGGTGCCATGTTCGGCCGCCTGACGGACTATGAAGATGCAGCTTTTTGCGAGGAGCACAGGAACATTATCCTTTATACGAAAGAATTACAGCGTAATTACGAGGTAATCGCCGTATTCCGGTCTCAGGTCTACAAGAAGACCGATCCGGTATTTAAGTACTACAAATTTTTCCAGGCCCAAAGCCAGGAAGAGTTTGATGACTTTTATCAGAACATCAAGTCGCTTTCCCTCTATGATACCGGTGTTACAGCCGAGTTTGGAGACCATTTCCTGACACTTTCCACCTGTGTCTATCATGTGGATCGGGGCAGATTTGTGGTTGTTGCAAAGGAAGTGGAATCCGGCGACCGTTATCAGCCTGTTGTGGAGAAGGAAAGTCAAAACATGTAAAGGAGGTTTCACCATGAAAAAGATCAAGAACACCATCACCCTGCTGACTATCGCCGCCATGCTGTTTCTGCTGCCGGAGAGCAGCTGTCTGAAAGCATTTGCGGATGAGCCTGTCACTTATGTTGTAAAATATCTGCCTGGCGAAAATGGATGGCGCTATCAGGATAACAGGTCCGTTTTTGACGAGTCCGGATCTGTGATTTCCTGGGAGCTTTATCAACTGAGAGAGGTTCTGAAGGCCGGAGACACTATAGTGGTCTATAATGATACCGAAAATGCTCCGGACCTGGATCTCGGAAGCACACGGTTCGCCAATCTGACCATTTCCAGTAAAGCTTTCTCCATCATCCATACCGGAGGAGTTCAGGACTGCTTTGTGATGAACAATTCTTTCTGCGCTGTCAATGGAGATGTCACCAACGCCCATGTCTATGAGAATTCGGTTGTCAATTATAATGGAAATGTGCAGGAATTGCAGATTCACTGTGGAGACAAGATTACTTCCTCCGTAGGCGTAGGCGGTACTGTCGGACATTTATATGCGTATTCCGACTCCCAGGCTCAGACATTTTTTGATTTGTACAATTTCCAGGCAGGCAGCCTCCTGATCGACCAGGAGGGAAAATTGACAACCCCGGATTGGAGCTATAGCAAAGCACCTGCCTCCCAGCCTGTGCAGCCCACACCGCAGCCTGAAGTACAGCAGCAGCCCGAAGCACAGCAGCCTGCGCAGCAGGTTCCTGCATCCGGCGGAAATGACGATGAATATGATGCCGTACCGAAAACAGGTGAAAGCAATTTGATTGTATGGCTGTTATGTATTGGGGGCTTATGTCTGTGTGGAAGCATCGCTCTCAAAAGGGCAGGCCGTGGATAGTCCTCGCGTCCTGTATACTGTGTCATCAACAGATTTTTCCGGACACACATAAAGGGGACCTGTCAACCTGAAACAACGGTTGACAGATCCCCTTTTTTCACACTCCGGAATCGTTCTGTCTATCTCATTGCGCATTCACATAGGCATCGATCAGATCCCATGCTTCCGGCGTTCCATACCCCAGCCGCCATACGGCCACTCCGCCTATCATTTTGGTATTCATTACATTCAGCTTCACTGAAATGGACTCTTCATCTTCCACCCAGATCTGATATGTGGCGGAACCGCTCTGCCACTCCGCATAATTCTGGCATACCGTTTCGTCCCATTCCGGCTGTATATTCATTCTCTGCAGATAATCCTTCACATTATTCAGTGTAATATACTGATCTGTCACCTCAGCCCCCTCTGTCTTCCACAGAATGGTATAGAAGGGCAAAGCGTTAACCACCTTTTCCGGCGGCACCTGTTCTTCCTCCAAAGTTCTGTCAAGTCCATTTGACACATAGTCAATGCTGGCCACACTTCCAGGGTCCTTACTGCCATGCCAGTGCTCATCATATCCCATAATAATCACATAATCTGCCACAAGTCCCTGAATATCCAGTCTATAATAATTGTTAAACTGAAAAGGAACATAGTTGTCCACCGAAAGTATCAACCCACTGCTTCTACACAGCACGGACAATTCCTTTAAAAACTGAACATAATGAACACCGCATTCCTGAGTCAGTCCCTCAAAGTCAATATTCACACCTTCCAGTCCCAGTTCTGACGCCGTATTCACGATTCCCTGCGCCAGCGCCCGGCGCTTTGTGGTAGCAGAAAGGACTTCAAAGCTGTTGATCTCCGTACCAGTCTCATTTTTGTAATTAAAATTATCCCATACACCCCATACCTGCAGTCCGTAGCTATGGGCCTGTTGTATATATTCTGTGCTGGCAAAGGAGCGGAAATTACCTTCATTGTCATTCAGGCTGAACCAGGTTGGCGCAATCACGTTGATGCTCTTCCCCTCCGCCACCATATCCGCCAGCGTGCTATTACCACCTTCTCCGCCGATGGCATGAAATCCCAGACTTACCTTCCCCGGCATGGAAATAGAGGTATACGCATCCGCCACATAATCCGTAACTGCCACTTCCACCTCCGTGGCGCCACCGGTGAGTCGTTTATTTTCCACATATCCCACAATGGAGTCGGAAGTTTTCACCTTACTCCAGGTCTCCATCTCCTCCAGCACTTCCACGGTTTCCCCCTTTTCCAGCTGCCGCAGAACAGGACTCTTAATCCCTCCAAGCACCCGGACCTGGGTATCCTTTGCCACCTCCATAGTCCGCTTTTCACCCCATTGGGTGTAAACCTGCAAATGTCTGTCAAAAAGTTCATAGGAATAGTTTGTAAACATTTTTATATAGTCTGCCGCAATATAAACCCTGTCGCCTTCCATATAGCATATGACATAGTTCACAGGATGGCTTCCGTCTCTGTCAGCATATTCTTTTCCGTCAAACATTGCCTCCGCAGTGTCGTTAGCCGTCGTATAAAGCAGCTTTCCTTCCCCTGTATCCACATAAAAGCCTTCGTTGAGATACGTGAATATGGTATCCAGATCAAAATAGACCGTATCTTCCTTCAGAACCGCCTTCTCGGCAATCCAGTCATCCTGAAGAAGGATGGCCAGCTCTCCCTGCCCCACGCCATAGTATTCATCCATATCAGCAAGTTCCTTACTGTATGTATACTTGTCCAGTATCTTTCCTCCGAATCCTACAATACCCACGATTACAATCAATGCCAGTGCCACGATTACCGGTATTATCTTTTTCTTCATAATATCTCAACAAACCTTTCTTCAGAATGTACCTGTCTGTCTGCTTTGGAATACAGCCGCCTGCATACGAACATCTACATCATATCATACTTCCCGTTCCTCGTCATCATTATTTTTGTATCAATTCTGCATATTCTTCTGCCACCGCATCCAGCATGAGAGGCAATCCCGTTTTCTACATGCGGTGGCATTTTCCCTTTTATATCCTGCTTTTGTATTCTATGGCATCTTCCGTATTTACCGGCCCTGATTGCCAACGACAGAAACCGGCTTTGCTGAAAATCGTCTGCCCGGCCGAATAGAGCGAGCCTTCCTGCAGGTTGAGAAGAATGCCCGCTTACCAGGCATTCTTCAGTGAAAAACCTTCGTTCTAATAACGTGTCACCTTATCAAAACGCACCTGTTCGATAATTCCGGAGTCATCCATGACGTAATCAGCCATATAGGGACTGTTCTCCCGTACTGCTTTGGCTACGGCTTCGATGGGAAGTACGGCACGTCCATCCACAAACAGTTCCACACCTTTACGTCTCATCTGCTCCAGTTGTGAAAGCATATCCTTTTTGGCAATCTCCATATTCTTTGTTTTGGCTTTCTCTTCTCGCAACATAAAACCTCCTCATTCTCGGGCTTTCCGGCATTCCGTCCAAAGCCAAAAGGACCAGTTTCTTGTGATGAATTAAATTGCGGAAAAACCCTTAATGTGAGCAAATGCCTTCAGCAGTACATGCAAAGGTAAAAATTTCCATTGCTTCTCAAGTTTAAAGTGAATTATAATTGTGAAAATTAGTTGACATACTTATGATCAAGCAGGCCATTCTATCCAGCCAAATGCTTGTAAGACATCCTTAGACTTATGTCAGTTTACCAAAACTGTCATATAATGTGACATACACACTTAGAATATAAAGGATGAGGTGGAGCGATTGCTCCAAAAGTCAGTTAAATCAACTTGAAACAATAGTGTCCACGCTTCACGGATCATCTATTGTCATGAATTAAGACTGCCGCGCCTCCTTCCCCGTACAGAGTACCAAAGGCATTCACAATTTTTACTATACCACAGCAATGTTGTTTTGGCAAGCAAAACCACACGAATTATAAAAAAATATTAAACTCCAATATCTGCTATTGACTAAAAGAAGCTGAAAGTATATCATGACTACGAAGCATTACAGTACAGTTCAGCTATGCAGAAAGGAAAGGGTTGTCGTATGAAAATAGAAAAAGTAAATG
>CAQUWW010000080.1 GCA_948896875.1 uncultured Acetatifactor sp.
ACGCCCGTTGCACTTTTATTATCTAATTCATCTTCTATATCACTCGTATCTACTATGTACCAGTCCACATCAGAGATTTTACTCTTTCTTCTTTAGCTAAAAATAATGTTAGCACAATGTGTCATTCAAAAAATGTTTCACTATTTCTAAAATACTATCAAATCATGCGAAAATGTTCCAACGCCTCCCTTATCGCCTTTTCTTTCTCTGGCGGGCACTTCGGCTGTCTGGAATTTTCCAATTTCGGCAGGTTATAATTTGCCCTCTCAATAATCTCATATTTCTGCTTTACCTGTGCGATATACAAGTTGCTGACTTTCAATCCGCTTTGCTTAAGAATATAATCCTTGGTTTTGAAAGCAACACGATACTTTCAACATGCACCGTCCCCCCAAACTGGTCCACCCCCCGCGCCCGAGTCATTTCATACCCGCCCGCGCACAGCACCTTCAAATCCCGTGCCAGAGTAGCCGGGTCACAGCTGACATAGACAATCCGTTCAGGCCGCATCTTCAGCATGACCTCCAGACATGCGCTGTCGCACCCTTTCCTGGGCGGGTCCACCACTATTACGTCCGGATGCAGCATACCTTCATCTCCAACCTGCTCCTTTTCTGTTCCGCCTCCATATATCTCCTGCAGCACATCCTCTGCTTTCCCCACGAAGAATGCAGCATTCTCAATCCCGTTCCGCTTTGCATTTTCCCGCGCATCCTCAATGGCCTGTGGAATTACTTCCACTCCATAGACCTTTCCGGCATTCCCGGCCAGGAACAGAGAGATGGTGCCGATGCCACAGTACAAATCCCAGACCGTCTCCTGCCCGGTAAGTCCTGCATATTCCAGGGCAAGGCTGTACAGCTTTTCTGTCTGCACAGGATTTACCTGATAAAAGGACAGCGGGGAGATTGCAAAAGTCAGTTCTTTTCCCGTCAGCGGAAATCCCGGCTGTGCCATATCCCGGACGCGAATGGTGTCAGATATGGTATCCTTTCCCCACAAGGTATAAATCTCTTTACCCATAATGACATTGGTCTGCTCAGAATTCAGGCTGACTGACACACTTGTCATACCCTTTATTGCGGCCAGTTTTTTCAGCAGCTCATCCTGAGCCGGAAGAAACTGATAATCTGTCCCAGCTATCCCGCTCCCTGTTTTGAAATCAGCCCTTTTCCCATTAATCACCAGGCACACCATGATCTCCCCGCTGGCAAACCCCTTGCGGATCAGGATATGACGCACCAGTCCGGTGCCTGTCTTCTCATCATAAGCGCTGACCTTATTCTCCCGCATGTATTCCAGAATGCAGTTCAGAATCGCCTCATTCTCCACAGGTCCCAGCCAGCAGTCAGTATGGGCAATAATATTGTGAGTTCTGGCCGCATAGAATCCGGCCACCACATTGCCGTCTCTGTCTGTGCCCACCGGATACTGGGCCTTATTCCGATACCGGAAGGGAAATTCCATCCCCACGATTGGCTCCATACATGCGTCCACCTGCTCCGGCGCAAAGCCTCCAATGCGGATTAAACTATTGCGGATTTTATCCTGCTTGAACACAAGCTGCCTCTCATAGGAACAGGACTGCAACTGGCACCCACCGCACTGTCTGTGCCAGGCACATTTCGGTTCCACACGAAAAGGAGAAGGCACAAGTACCTTCTCCAAACGCCCATAGGCATACGTTTTTTTATTTTTTACGATTCTGGCTTCCACGGTGTCGCCCACCACGGCATCCTTCACAAACAGGGTAAAGCCTTCCACCCTGCCAATACCTTCGCCTTCGCTGCCGATATCTTCGATTGTTACGGTTACAATCTCGTTTTTCTCATATTTCATCTTTTATGTCCCATGCCTATGCTAATCCCGGACTGCCTTTCATTACCTTTTGCGTGAAATGATTCCTTGAATTAACCTTCTATATCTATCTACTTATTTCTGCCCGAGAAATCACAGGATAAACCAAACTCAATTTCTTCTTTTCTGCCACACATGCAGCTTATAATGGAAAATCCCGAAAACAAAGGGCTCTACAAACTCTGAATAAACCACTATATAGGAGGCGTAATCTGCACCCATCACCTAATTTCCGCCGCCAGCGCCTTCACCTGCGCCTCGTTCTCCGGCTTCATAGCTGACATCAGTGTCACCACATTCTCCGCGAAGGTAATCTCCTTCCCTTTCTCCAGCATCCCCCGCATCACCTTCGCCGCCATAGGCGCCCAGGAACCGTTCTCAATCAGGCCCACGGTGCGCTTCTGATAGCTGTGCTCCATCAGACGAGTGATAAAATCATGCATAAAAGGATTGATACCGGCATTATAGGTATTGCACGCCAGCACCATCTTCGAATAACGGAATGCATCCGCCACAGCGGCCGCCATATCATCTCTGGCCAGGTCATACACCGCTACGGTCGCGCCATTCTTCCGAAGCTCCTCCGCCAGGCACAGCGCCGCTTCCTTCGTATGCCCGTAAATGGATGCATATGCAATCGCCACCCCATCGCTCTCCGGCTGGTAAGAGGACCACGTATCATATAACCCAATATAGGTACCCAGATTTTCCTTCAACACAGGTCCATGCAGAGGACAAATCATCCGGATATCCAAATCCGCCGCCTTCTTCAACACATTCTGTACCTGCATACCGTATTTTCCAACGATGCCAATGTAATACCGGCGTGCTTCATCCACCCAGTTATCTTCCACATCCAGAGCGCCGAACTTGCCGAATGCATCTGCGGAAAAAAGCACCTTCTCTTCGGACTCATAGCTCATCATCACCTCCGGCCAATGCACCATAGGTGCGCAGACGAAAGTCAGCTTATGAGCCCCCAACGCCAATTCCCCGCCGTTTGTCACGGGCATCTGTTTCATGTCGGACGGCAGAGAGAAGAACTGATTCATCATTTTGAAGGCCGCTGCCGTAGCCACCACCTGCACATCAGGATACTTCTCAAGGAACAGGGGAATATTGGCGGAGTGGTCCGGCTCCATATGCTGTATCACCAGGTAATCCGGCCTGCGTCCCTGCAGCGCCCCCTCCACATTGTTAAGCCACTGCTGCCCGAAAGCCGCATCCACAGTATCCATTACCGCGATTTTCTCATCCAGAATCACATAGGAATTATACGACATTCCATTGGGAACCTGATACTGTCCCTCGAAAAGATCTACCTCATGATCATTGACGCCCACATACAAAATTGTATCCGTTACTTTCATCTCTTTCACTCCTTGCTTATCTATCATTTTTCCCTGGTCGCCCTCAGATTCGACTCAAACAACCTGTTAAATCCCAGCCACCCCTGGTTCTCGCTATTATTTTCCAGAAGTTCCTTAAAGGTTTCCAGCTTTGCATCCGTGTCATCCGCATAATTCAGAGCCAAAGCCTCCATCAGGGCCGGAAGCTTAGGCGAACCATACTCATATTTTCCGTGATGGGCCAGAATGCAGTGCTGCAGCTGGGTCAGCAGCACATGGGGAAAGTCCGCAATCCCCGCCGCCTTCTCCGCAACCATCTGAGAACCCATGACAATGTGCCCCAGCAACTGTCCATCATCAGTGTAATCATTTTCCGGAAAAGGAGAAAGCTCTCTGGTCTTCCCGATATCATGACATATGGCCGCAGTCAGCAACAAGTTTCGATTCAATATGGGATATGCCTGACAGTAATAATCACACAGTTTCGTCACACTTAAAGTATGCTCCAATAATCCGCCTACAAACCCATGATGTACGGTTTTTGCTGCGGAAGAATACCGAAATTTTTTTACAAAATTCTTATCCTGGACAAAAAAGGCCTCCAGAAGCTGCCTGAGATAAGTATTTTGAATACTTTTTATAAAGTCCAGCAGATCATTGAACATGGTATCCATATCTTTGGAGCTGACCGGCAGATAATCCGCCGGATTATATTCCTCCTCCTTGCACACGCGAATTCTCTTAACATTAATCTGCAAAGATCCCTGAAAATTATTGACATCTCCATATACCTCAATATAATTCAGACTGTCATACTCTCCTATACCAGGATTCCCAGGATCCCAGACCTTTGCATCAATCGTCCCTGTCTTATCCTGCAAAATCACGTTTTCATAAGGTTTCCCATTTTTGGTCACTGCCGATTGCTTGTGCTTGCAGAGATAAATATCAAAAACCCTGTCTCCCTCTTTCAAATCTCTGATAAACTTCATTTATCTCACTCCTCCCAGCTCAATACTGAACTCCATTTCTTTATATTCTTCCTGGGCCTGACGCATTACTGTCACTGTCACAGTCTGGCCCGGCTCCATCTGCATCAATATATTACTGTAAGCATTAAAACCCGAAACAGATTTGTCATCTACATAGACAATCACATCTCCCCGCTGAATACCCGCTCTCATAGCCGGAGAATCCATATCCAGCTCCTCCACATAAGCGCCAAACGGAATCCCCAGCTCCTCATTTGCTTCTTTCGGTACATCCACACCTCTGATACCCAGATAAGCAATGGCGCTGGCATTAGACGTTTTTTCCACAATTTTCTGTAATTCTGTGATCCCATAACCTGAAATCAGATTCCTCATATCAGAACTGGTTTTATTATTGGTAATGATACCAATTACCTGCCCTTGCAGATCAAAAAGAACACCGCTTGCATTCTGACTTCCGCTGATATCTGTCAAAATCAATTTATAATTTCTGTCCACTGTGGACAGAACAGTATTTGACGAAGTAACAATACCATAGCCCACAGAATTATTGGTTCCCATAGGACTGCCCAGCGCCACCACCGGAGTTCCCACCAGACCTTTCCCGCCGGAATAGCCGAAATGGGCTATGGGAAGCTCTTCTTCTCCCTTTATTTCCTCTGACAACTCATCCAACGCCACCGAAAGCACAGCCAGATTGGTAGCGCTGTTATGCTGTTTTAACTGTGCTTCAACCTGAGAATCATCATAAAAAGTCACCAGCAGTCTGGCCCCGGACATGATATTGGAATAGTCAGTCAAAATCAGCAATTCCATTCCATTCTCGGAAATGATGACACCGGAACATTGATTTCTACTTTCCTGTTCCCCAATCAGCCAGTCTATATTGGAAGTCACCGCAGTAACAGTCACCATATAGCGTCTCAACTCCTCGATATACTCAGATAGAGCACCATACATTTCTTTATAATGGTCCAGATCAAACGTCACCTGTGACAAAATATCCTGAATCTGCTCCTCCCCCAGGACCACGGTCTCTTCTCCCTCTCCTTGCTCCGGTTCCGGTGTGGGCGTCGGTACAGGCGTGGGCTCCGGACTTTCCGTTGGAAGATTCTCTGCCAGCATTTCTTCCGGTGACATTTCTTCTTTGTCTTCCGGAAATCTTACTATTTGCGTCTGAAGTTCTTCTTCTGAATAAAGCCAGTTACTGATCACCGGTTCCAACACCAGAAAGGTGACGCAGGCCACCAGACCGAAAATAATCGCCATGGAAATTGTAATAATCGTCCGACGGATCAACTTCTTTTTGTTTACCGGCTTTACTTTAATCTTCTCTGAGATAAAATCATTCTGATTATTCTGCTTTAAATCAGACATGTTTCCTCCTATTTAGTCGCTGCGCGACGGCACTAAAAGGGGAAGTACCTTTGCGACTTCACTGTTTCATGGCCATAAAACTGCTCTCAGGCAATTCTAAAGCCTTAGCCCATATTTTCTTACAGTATACAAAAATGCAGGATAAAAGTAAAGACATATCCCTTCTTGCCATTCGGATACCTGGAATCAGAAATAAGGGAAATAGCGAGACCGTAAAGCTTCTATTTCTTCTCCTGTGGCCAACAATTCAGAAAAGGCGCTTGCACTTCCGGCGGCAAGTCCCATAAAAAAGGCATATCGGTAATCCTTTCGCTCTTCCCACCCCGCAAGAAAACCTGCCACCATGGAATCTCCGGCTCCTACGCTATTTATCAGTTTTCCTTCCGGTGCCGGGGCCGCATAGACCATTCCATCTGCTCCAGCCAGAACAGCCCCCTCTGCACCCATGGATACCAGTACATTCAGAGCTCCCATTTCCCGAAGCTTCTTCGCATAAAGTATGACTTCTTCCTTGCCTTGCAGCTTCACCCCGAAGAGGTTCTCCAGTTCATGATGATTGGGCTTCACCAGGAAAGGATGATACTTCAATACATTAAGCAATGGTTTTCCCTCGACATCCACCACTATTTTTACGTTTTGTCTATCCAGTCTCTCCAGGATCTTCTCATACAGATTATCGGGGACAGAGCCGGGAATACTCCCTGATAATACCAGAATGTCTCCCTCGTCCAGACAGTCCAGCTTTTCCATCAAAACCTGAATCTCTCCTTCTCCTACATCCGGTCCTCGTCCGTTAATCTCCGTTCCATCCACAGATCTTAGCTTTAAATTGATTCTGGAGATTCCTTCCTTTAAAAAAATGAAATCCGTATTCAATCCTGCTTTTTCCACCCGGCGGATGATTTCTTCCCCTGTAAATCCCGCTGCAAATCCCAATGCTATGCTTTCCATTCCCAGGTTTCGAAGTACCATAGAGACATTAAGCCCCTTTCCCCCTGGTAATATTTTCTCAGAATCAGTCCGATTTGTTATTCCCAGTCTGAAATTGTCCACTGAAACAATATAATCCAAAGATGGATTACATGTGACTGTATATATCATGTTGTTCCCTCTTACCCCATCAAGGTCTCTGTGTGGGCTTTATGTCAACGGCTGTTTTTCAGTATAACATTTTCTTAATACAAATACCATTGGATTTTTATAAAACCTTTTCCAGAAATCAGCCCGGCCTTCGGGAAATTTAATTGAAATATTCCCTCCCTTATATTATAATGAACAGGCAGAAGGAAAAGACAAGTCGGCTTTCTAACCTGAACGACTGACGATTCTGTCGAATTAAAGGAGTATATATGAACGAAAAAGGATTAATTACCCTGGAATATAACAAAATCATAGAATTGCTGGCAGGAAAAGCCAATTCTGCCCCCGGCAAAAAGCTTTGCCGGGAATTGCTGCCCTCCACAGATTTGGAGGAAATTCGCAGAAACCAACGGCATACCGCAGATGCTCTGGGACGCCTGTTCCGGTCCGGAAGTACTTCTTTTGGCAACAATAAGGACCTGGGCTTTTCCATCCGCTCCCTGGAGATAGGATCCACCCTGTCCATTTTGGAGCTGCTGAATATCGCTTCTCTGTTGGATAATGTGTCCCGGATCAAAACCTATGGTAAACGAGACAGAGACGATGATTCTTCGGATACTCTGGATGAGTACTTTGAGCAGCTCGCTCCTCTGACCCAGATTTCCAACGAAATTCATCGTTGTATTCTCTCTGAAGAGGAAATTGCCGATGATGCCAGCCCAAAATTAAAAAGCATCCGCCGTTCCATGATCCAGACCAATGAAAGGATTCATAACCAGCTGAATTCCATGCTGGGCGGCTCTTATCGCACTTATTTGCAGGATGCGGTAATTACCATGCGTAATAACCGCTACTGCATCCCTATCAAAGCGGAATACAAGGGACAAGTAAACGGTATGATACACGATCAGTCTGCTACAGGTTCCACTTATTTTATTGAACCTGCTGCCGTTGTCAATCTCAACAATCAACTGCGGGAACTGGAGCTGGAGGAAAAGGAAGAAATCGGAAGAATTCTGGCAGACTTAAGTGCTCAGACAGGTGCACATACGGAAGAACTGGCTGCTAATCAAAAAATCATGTCGCTTTTGGATTTCATTTTTGCCAAAGCGGAACTGGCAATGGAAATGAATGCCACAGAACCTGTATTTAATACGGACCATTATATCAACATTCGAAAAGGGCGGCATCCGCTGCTTGATAAGAAGAAGGTAGTTCCCATCGATATCCATCTGGGCAAAGATTTTGACCTGTTGATTATCACTGGTCCCAATACCGGCGGTAAGACTGTCTCCCTGAAAACCATTGGACTTCTCACTCTGATGGGGCAGGCCGGTCTGCACATTCCTGCGCTGGACCGTTCGGAATTGTCCATTTTTACGGAAGTATACGCGGACATCGGAGATGAGCAGAGTATAGAGCAGAGTCTGTCCACCTTTTCTTCCCATATGAAAAGGATTGTCCATATCATGGACCATGCCGACCAGGATTCCCTCTGCCTCTTCGATGAGCTGGGAGCGGGAACGGACCCCACGGAAGGTGCGGCACTGGCCATCGCCATTCTGAATTATCTCCACGATAGAGGAATTCGCACCATGGCTACCACTCATTACAGCGAGCTGAAGATTTATGCTCTCTCCACCTCCTTTGTGGAAAATGCCTGCTGCGAATTCAATGTGGAAACCCTGCAGCCAACGTACAGACTTCTGATCGGCATTCCAGGCAAGAGCAATGCCTTCGCCATCTCTTCCCGGCTTGGTTTGTCTGAGGAGATTATCAATGCCGCCAGAGAGCAAATTGGAAACGAAGACAAAACCTTTGAAGACGTTATCGCCGATCTGGAGCAAAGCCGCATTACCATTGAAAAAGAACAGCTTGAAATCGTGCAGCATAAGGAGCGTATTCGCATTTTGCAGGAACAGCTTCAACAGAAAAATGACAAAATGGATCAGGCCAAAGATCGGATTCTGAGAGAAGCCAATGAAAAGGCCCGGGAAATACTGCAGGAAGCAAAGGAAATCGCCGACGAGACCATTCGCGATTTCAACAGGGCAGGTGCCAACCTGGATATCAAGGAACTGGAGAAAAAACGACAGAAGGTCCGGGAAAAAATTAACGAAAAGAACAGCAGGCTTTCTGTAACCGGCTCTAACCAGATACAGACTGAAAAGAAAAATATAGATCCCAAAAAACTAAAAAAAGGAGATCTGGTAAAAATTGTCTCCATGGGCTTGAAAGGTACCGTCAGCACCCTGCCTGATGCAAAAGGCGGCTTGTTCGTACAATGTGGTATCATCCGTACCCGTACCAATATAAAAGATCTGGCCTATGCGGAGGAAGAAAGTGTCTCTACGCCGGTTCTTCAGCGCAGCTCTTCCGGTTCCGGCAAAATGAAAATGTCCAAAACCCTCACCATCTCCACGGAGATCAACCTCCTGGGCAAGACAGTTGACGAGGCGCTTCCTGCGCTGGACAAATATCTGGATGATGCATACCTTGCCCATCTGCCCAGTGTCCGCGTCGTTCATGGTAAGGGGACAGGAGCCCTTCGCAATGCGGTTCATAATCATTTGAAGCGTCTGAAATATGTAAAAGAATACAGGCTTGGCGAATATGGAGAAGGTGACGCCGGCGTCACCATTGTCACCTTTAAATAAGCAGTAAAGGCACAAGAGCGATGAAAAACAGCAGATGTCCGAACAGAACCAGATAAATTTACGGACGCGGCATTATTCGGCCGGGAATTTATCTAAGAGGAGGGTTCTGGGCGGACATCTGCGGGACTCAAAATATGGAGGTATCCACTATGGTAAGTAAACAGAAAGTCTTAATTGTAGACGATGACAATAATATCGCCGAACTGATTGCCCTTTATCTGACCAAAGAATGCTATGAAACCATGATCGTAAACGATGGGGAGTCTGTCATGCCCGCTATGGAAAGCTTTTTTCCGAATCTGATTCTACTGGACATCATGCTTCCCGGTATCGACGGCTATCAGGTATGTAGAGAAATTCGGGCAAAATACTCTGTTCCCATTATTATGCTCTCCGCAAAAGGAGAAGTATTTGACAAAGTGCTGGGGTTGGAACTGGGTGCCGATGATTATATAGAAAAGCCTTTTGACTCCAAGGAACTGGTGGCAAGGGCCAAAGCGGTGCTTCGCCGCTATAAACCTGCCACTGTAGTCTCTGAAAATACAGATGACAAATGCGTCCAGTACACTGATTTATCTGTTAACCTCACCAATTACTCTGTCCTCTACAAGGGACGGACTGTGGAAATGCCGCCCAAGGAACTGGAACTTTTGTACTTTCTGGCATCCTCTCCCAATCATGTCTTTACCAGAGAACAGCTGCTGGACCAGATTTGGGGATATGAATATATCGGCGATACCCGCACAGTAGATGTGCATATCAAGCGGCTTCGTGAGAAAATAAAGGATCATGCCAACTGGAAGCTCACCACGATCTGGGGCATCGGTTATAAATTTGAGGTACGGAATACATGAAAAAAACCCTCTATCTGAAGTTTATTCTGGCATACTTTATTTTCAGTGTGTTCAGCTTTGTCATCGTCACCACCTTCGTTCCCAGCATGACCAGGGACCGGTTGGTACGGGAAAAAGCCGAACATCTTTATGTGGAGGCAGAACGTATTTCCGATACTTATGCAACGGGATTATATACCAGAGAAATGGATCTGGAAACTGTGAAATCTCAGCTGGACTCCCTGGCCGTCTATCTGGATTCTATCATCCGCATCATCAATCCCTCCGGTAACCTGGTGCTGGATACCGGATCTCCTTTGAATGTGGAGGAAGTGGTTACCATTGAAAATTTTGACCCCACAGCCACCAGCGGTTCTTACTATATGGTCAATAATTTTTTCGGCAACTTTAATGAAGATATGATCAGCGTTTCCTCTCCCATTACCTCCGGCTACAAGGTAAAAGGGTATGTGGTTATTCATTGCAGTATGGCGGAAATTTTAGAATCCTGCAACAGTATGTTGAATATCTCCTATATTACCATGGCCATACTGCTTTTGCTGTCCCTGATTATCCTGATCTTTTTCACAGAAATGGTGTACATTCCCTTGCGGAAAATCACCTATGCCACAGAACAGTATGCCGCCGGGAATATGCATTACGAATTTCAGGTGGAAAGTGACGACGAAATCGGCTACCTGGCTGCCTGTCTGAGCCATATGGCCAGTCAGATTGCAGGTGCGGAGGACGATCAGAAGAAATTTATTGCCAATGTATCTCATGATTTCCGTTCTCCTTTGACTTCCATCCGGGGCTATCTGGAAGCCATGATCGATGGCACAATTTCTCCTGACATGCATGACAAATATCTGAATATTGTCCTAAATGAGACGGAACGACTGACAAAATTGACCAACAGTCTGCTGTCTCTGAATAATCTGAATACCAGAGGCATGCTTCTGGATCTGACGGATTTTGATATCAACAATGTGATTCGATCCACCGCCACCTCCTTCGAAGGCACCTGCCGCAAGAAAACCATCGCCATTGAAATGATTCTCACCGGAGACGAGCTTCTGGTACATGCTGACATGGAAAAAATCCAGCAGGTCCTGTATAACCTGTTGGACAATGCCATTAAGTTCAGTCACCATGACTCTATTATTAAAGTAGAAACCTTCGTGAAGAACAGTAAACTTTTTATATCTGTCAAGGATACCGGAATCGGTATTCCGAAAGATGATCTGAAGCTGATCTGGGATCGTTTCTACAAGTCTGATCTGTCCAGAGGCAAAGATAAAAAAGGAACAGGCCTTGGCCTGTCCATTGTAAAAGAAATTATCAACTGCCACGGTGAGCATATCAATGTCGTCAGCACTGAGGGAGCCGGAAGCGAGTTCGTTTTCTCTCTTTCCCTGTCGGAGGATGAGGAAGACTAAGTTTCATAATTCCTGCTCATTTTCTCCATAACTCTCCGCACCGGATTGTACAACACCATCATCAGCGCAAAATTCCCTACTGCGTGGATAATATCCATTTTTATACCTGCCACCCACCAGGTAAATCCGGCATGCAGGCCGCCTTGCCATCCACTGTCTGCCACCCCCACTATCACATAGGAAATGGCACAGAGAAATCCGAAAAACAATCCAAACCCGGATGACAGAATACTCCAGAACCAGACAGACTCCTGCTTTCTGAAAAAATAGCTGATGACAGAAAGCAGGGGCCACACATATAAATAAGAAAACCACCACATTCCAAATCCATAGAGAAGCCCTTCAATCAGTACAAAAGCCGGAATGGCAAAAAAGATTTTCTTCCGGAAAAAGATGGTAAACAAAATAATCCAGAAGCTGACCAGTTCAACATTGGGCAGAAAGCTTAAGGCTGCCTTACATACTTCCAGAATAGCCACCATCAATCCGATCAAAGTGATATCCTGAACTGTCAATTTTCCGCCTTTTCCCTGCTTTTTCCATTCCATTTTCGGATTCTCTCCCTCTCTTCGCTCTCGGACATCCGTATTAATAAATCTATTCTCCCGAAGCTGTATAGACAATGGAAAACACATCTCCATCCTCTACCGGCTGGGTATCAATCCCATTATTACAATATTCACCATTTACATAGAATCCCCAGTACGCACCATCAACGTTATAATCAGCCTTTTCCCCATTTACAGTTTCCACCATCATGCCATATTCGCTCTCGGTACCGGAAAAAGTGAGGCCTTCTGCTTCTTCCATAGCCTGACGGAGATATTCCGCATCTGTTTTCAGTTCGTATTTTGTACTTTCTTCCGCCTTATTCACCACCTCAATGGTAATAGATTTAGAACCTTCTACCGGTTTTTCCCGAAACACATTATACAGGATGGCAAAAAGTCCGATCAATGCCACAAGTACGACGATTCCAATTACAATTTTCTTGTTTCCGTTACTGCTCTTACCGTTCATAGTTCTCCTCCTTGGGCGCAGTTTCTTACCGCGCTGTAATTATTGTATTCATGCATACTGTGTACTCAAGCAGGGAGAATGCTTTTCCTTACTCACCCTGCAACTTGCATACTATGCTGACAGCACTCTTCCATATGCAGGCCCGCACAAAAAAAGCTTCTGTCTTATCACAGAAGCCGGCGTACCTTAACAGCAGATTCTCCTTCCACATTTTTGAAAGACAATCCGCTCATTCCGTACCAGCCAATTCCTCGTGACTACACAGTACCCATTACAGGCAGGTCTTCTGACTTGAGGATCATCATTCTACTTCGCCTTCCCGGGTATTCCCAGTGACATGCACCGCCTTTCCTTTGCGGTGGAAGCAAAACTCCTCTCTCACAGCGACGAGATCGTGCAGGTCTCTCACCTGCTTCCCTTTTCACCGGACCGAACGTATCAGACAAAACGCTCTCCGGCACCTGTAATGTCCATATATGCACTTAGTTTTGTATTCTAGCACAATAATTTTAAAAACACAAGTAGAAAAGTTACTAAAGGTAGTGTCAATTTACTTTCGGAAATAAGTGGTCAAAACATCCCCTTGATTTTAA
>CAQUWW010000081.1:0-4784 GCA_948896875.1 uncultured Acetatifactor sp.
AGTTTTTCAGGTGCTGTAGCGATTTTATTTTTTCTCAACTGTCAAAGACAGGATTATAAGGGGTATCAGCTATTCTGTCAATAGCCGGTTTATTCCCCGGAAAGCACCATGTCCAGAATATGCGCCAGAGGTTCACAGGCATTCATTGCCTCCTCCACCGTATTGTTCTGAGCTCCCAGCTCAATCAATAGTGATCTGGGCCGCAGATGCATGTTATAACGATATCCTTTCAGATAAATTTTACGAGTCAGTCCCGGATAATATTCTACTGCTTTCAGCTGCATCTGAAAAGAAAATGCCAGATTGCTGTCCAGGTTTTCATTATACAGATAGGCTATATTTCCGGTCTTCTTCGTCCGGGAAAGACCATTGAAGAACATGAATCTGGCCGTGGGCCTGCCATCCAGATCCATAACCAGTCTGGTGGTCTCCGGCATCTCGTCTCTATGTAAATCGATTACCACCTGAATAGAAGGATACTCCTGCAAAATCTGCTCAATCTCCGTAAGCGCCACCGAATAGGAATCATCCCTGGAATCTATGTCATACTGACCCAGATGATGTAATACCTGATAGCCATATTCATTGGTAAGAATCTCTGTCAGATGCTCGCCTACGCCCATAATAGAGGTAGATGCGTCTCCCGGCACGGAATCGGAAAAAGCTTCCTGGGAATGGGTATGATAAATCAGGATTTGCGGACCGTCTCCATCCTTCGCTATCCGCATATCCATTCCCATCATCTTTCCAACATTCAGCTGGTCACTGCCGGCGGTAGTATTGGCATCTATGGTATAAAATTGCTGTATCAACGTTTCATAATGGTTCAGGGCTTCCATATCTATCTGATTCTGTATGGTATGGGGAATAAAGTCAGAAGATTGTTGTATCTGCATAGCCGCTTCGTTTTCTGCCCGCAGAAGATCATTCAGAGATTCCTGGGGCATAGCTTCCTGCTGTCCGATATTTTCCGCCATTTGTCCGTCGTCCATGGAATATCCACTTTCCTCGGCCTCTGCCAGCAGGATCGTACGTATATCCGTCTGGCTTTCTTCCGGATATTCTCCCATATTCCTCATCATATAGCCATACAATGGGAAAAGCGCATCCAACTGTTCCTGCAGGAGTCGGAGCATCCCCCCGTCCCTTCCGGCTGCCAAAACAGCTCCCGGCATAAACTGTCCATATAACAGCATTTCTGCCTCGTCAGCCAGCCCCTTCAGCATCGCCCCTTTGATGGTGTCCTGCTTTTCTGCGGAACCGGAACTGACGGCACCACAGCTTTTTGTCAACGCCTGCAGACCCAGAAACAGAAGTGCAAGCAGAAGAAGCTTCTTTATGAGTTTATCTATGAAAACTTTTTCTTTTACAACAATGCACATCCTTCCCGATCACGGAATATCTTTTTAAATATATGCCCGTCTGTACTATTCCATGATTACAGATCCGGAAAGAGCTTTCTGATAAACTCATCGATCCATGAAGGCTTCCCCGATGGCAATGTTGATTCCTTCAGACACGGTAAAGCTGACCCGCTTGATCACAGCATCAATGTCTTTTCCTGTCATATACATGTTGTTCAGCTCTGCAAAATTCAGCTTCTGCTTTTCTTTGCATTTAACTCCTGTCAGATCCTTTTCTTCCTCCAGCAGCTTTTCCAGCGCATCTCCCACTATGGTGGCGGCATCTACGACTGTGGGGATTCCAATGGCAATCACCGGCACCCCCAGACTCTCCTGTGTCAGCGCATTTCGATGATTTCCCACACCTGACCCGGGCTGAATGCCTGTATTGGTAATCTGAATGGTACGATTCAGTCTCCGAATACTGCGCGCCGCCAGCGCATCTATGACAATCAGCACATCCGGTGTCGTCTCCCTGACCACACCTTTGACGATTTCCGCTGTCTCCATTCCTGTCTTCGCCATCACGCCTGGCTCCAGTGCGCTGACCTGGTTCATTTTCTCACAATTATAGGCAGCCTTGCCATATTCTTTCACAATATGCCTTGTAATAAAGAGATTGTCCACCACCTGAGGCCCCAGCGCGTCCGCGGTCACTTCCCGATTCCCCAATCCCACTACCAGAACAGATTGTTCCTTATCGGCACCAGGCAGCAATTCCAGAATTTCCTCCGCCAGATGTCCGGATATTTCCCGATGGTAATCCTCATCCGGTTCCACCATAGCCGGCGCTTCCATAGTCACATAAATTCCAATTGGTTTACCCATGGCCTTTGCCGCATTTTTGGTATCAACCATCACTTTTGTCACGCGGATATCCTCTTCCTCGTGATAGTATTCTTCTACCCGGACGCCCCGCAGTTCGCTGTCCGCTTCTCCGATACTTTCCCTGGCCTCCAGCGCCAGGTCTGTTCTCATCTGATACTTTCCATTGCTCTGCATTGTTTTTTATACTCCTTAAGCTTTCGGGACTGTTTATCGTTTCTGTCATTCTCTGGGTCAGAGGCTGAATTTACCCTGACAATGTATTATTTTGTTCAAATTTTCGCGGAATATGTCTTGACAAACTTTCTATAATTTACTAAACTGTCTTTATGTGTTTACGTTAGCTCTCCGTGTCTGGCTAAAGTGAAACGAAAATTCATTAATTTTGCATACAATTGGAGGTGTAGGACTTGGCTAATATTAAATCCGCGAAGAAAAGAATCCTGGTAAGCCGCACTAAGACTGAAAGAAATAAATCCATCAGATCCAGTGTTAAGACTGCTATCAAGAAAGTATATGCCGCTGTCGCAGCGGGAGATAAGGCTGCTGCTCAGACAGAACTGGCTGCTGCCACCAAGGTCATCGAGATGGCCGGAAGCAAGGGCGTTTATCATAAGAATAACGTTGCTCATAAAGTTTCCCGTATCAGCAAGGTTGTCAATGAAATGGCTTAATGCATGTGTACACATAAAAAGCACTCATCACCGTCAGATGAGTGCTTTTTTTTGAAGTTTTTTCTTTTTCAATGCCTGTGGCTTCCGCCGCCGTGACTTGCGCCGCTGCTGCTGTGGTGGTGTCCGCCGCCTCCGCCGCTGCGACCTCCTCCGCTGCTGCCGCTACTGCTTTCAATCTTTCTGCTGGACACATTTTTTCTTAAAAATGCATCTGTCTTTCCCCTCAACACAGGCTGTCCTCCGGCCACATAGGCATTTACCGCCACCGTATTCTCCGCTTTTTTCTGCGCAGAACCGCTGATAGCGTAAATCAGCGCTACCACAATGGGCAGAACGATAACCATTCCCCAGGAAAAAGGAAGTCTCACAGTATTATCCAACCGATTGTAAACTTCCTTTACATAGGCTCTGTATGCCTTATAAGGATCGGTATCATAATACTCATCTACCGCATAGAGTACCTCGTCAATATCATAATTGCTGAAAGCCCACTCCACACTGCCACTGGTAGACAGATGTTCTCCGTTCTGTCCCGGATACCAGTTATGCAGCAGAAGAACACCATCTCCCTCAAACCCTTTGTTATAACCAAACTGATTTTCGTCCCAGAAATCGTCGGCGATATCCTGCATATTCTGTTCCCAGTCCTCGGAACGCAGATCATACTGTTTCATGGCCTCCGGCCCCTCCACGGACTGATTGATGGTTACAAGTACGATGTCAATGTGCATCCGCTTCTCCATCTTTGCTATGTACTCCCGCAGCTCCTTCTCTTCCTCGTCGGTCAGCACATCCGCATAATCATAGACCCTTTCCGTTGGAGCCTCATTATTGGTTCTGGGGACATTTTTTCTTCCCTGACTGACCAGTGCCATCACGATACAAAGCAATGCAAGTATGCCTATTCCGATAAACCAAAAACGAAAGTAATGCAGATACTGCTTTCTGGCTTCTTTTTTGAAATCATTTTCCATCTTCTTCCCGCCGCTGCCCTACGGCATTCCTCCTGTCCTTTCTACGTCGCTTTCCGCTGACTATGGGCCTAAATTCCCAGACTTTTACGCCTGGTGTGGCTTCTTTCCATTCTTCACAGCAGTCCCAGAAATGTCTGCAGCAATGCAAGAATCATCGTGAGGCATCCCCACAGAGTGCCTACATACACCATAAATTTTTTGCCGGAAAAAGGAGCCGTTCCCACGATTTTCCCAGTCTGTCCATTTACATAGAATGGATATTCCCTGTCCTTGTAATGGTAAATATACTTCCATACGGGCAACAGACCATACATGGTTTTTTCGTCTCTTACAGAGATATCCTGTCTGGCTGCTGTTACGGTACTGTAGCCGGCATAGCTCTCCTTCAACAATTTGTCCGCATCCTGCTTCATCAAGGCCCGTGCCCGTCCTTCCAGCACATCTGAGGTCATATTGTATTTTTCCCCATAAAATCCGGACATATATTTCGGCTGAAAATCAATCAGCTGAGTATAGTTGTACGGTGCGATCAAATCCATCACATCGTCCGGCATCTGTTCGGAAGCATCTGCCGGAATTTTTTCGAAATGAATCTCCATATTGCGGTCGATGGCATAATAGCTGACTTCCCTATACTCCATATTCCCGCTGCGCCAGGTTCTGACCTTTGTACCCTCCCCTTGAAAACGGCAGTCTGTGTCATAGTCATAAAACCAGTAGGGTACATAAATTCCCTGCATACTGTTGAGCCGCACCTCGGAGAGGAAATCTGTGGGGGCAAACAGACATTTTCGGAACTTCTCTCGAATGGATTGTTTGCAGTTCTCCTTTCCCATCTGAAAAGGAATCATCATCGCAGGCGCATATTTGCCCTCTACCCGCTCATTAAAAATCAGGTAGCTGTCACA
>CAQUWW010000081.1:4794-13048 GCA_948896875.1 uncultured Acetatifactor sp.
TGTTGCTCCACCGGCACCTCTCCTCCGCAGTTGGGACAAATCGTCAGGGCGTCTGTATGCCCCTCCGCACGTTCTCCGCTTTCCGCGCTCTCACAATAAGGGCAATACATCTCATGGCGCTCCGGACTGTATACAACATTTCCCCCGCAATTTTTACATCGAAAAAACATGATCCAACTTCCTTTCTTCGTATGGATACAGTCATATATCCTGCTGCCATCCCCACGATTTTCTGATTTGTTACTTTCTACGTCATTGGTCCCTGTCCTGCCTTCGTCCGTCAGTTCCTGATACCGTGCTTCGCTCTTTTTCCCCATATGTCCTCGATACAATATTCCTATATGTCACATAGGGATGTCCCACCGCAAAAAGCACAGCGGACAAAATCAATGGAATATATCTTAAAGTAATTCCACACAATAGAAACAGGCAGCAGGGCAGGATGGCCAGCGCCCATTTCAGTCTCGCAATACCGGCCACATTCTTCCTTCCTGCCACAAATACCGCCACAGGTCCTTTCCCCCGGACAAAAGTCTGTACGCCTGCCCTCCGAAAATACAGTCCCCATGCAATCCAATAAGCTGACAAGAGTACCGCACTTCCCACAATATAGCAATAAAAATCTGCCAGCGAAGGAAATCCGAACCCGCTTTCTCCGAAGCAGACAATCATACAGAGCATGGAGCCGTATCGTCCCACCTGTTCTAATATGTTCATCAGCCTGTTCTCACAAAGGTTCTTCTCGCCCTGTCTCTTTAGAGCATACACAATATTGGGAATCAGTAACAGTGTTATAATCATCCCTCCAAGCACATTGATCCAGCTCCACTGTAAAATCATTTCTTATCTCCTCGTAATCTCACTGATTCGCTGTCCGGGCAGCTTCCATCAGCTGCAAAGCACCACAACTTTAGAGGGTGTTGTCTGGGCGGGAATACTTCTGGTAGAGTTCTCATAAGTAACCACCAGACTATGATTCGCCGGACTTCCATGAAAATATTGATTATTTGTAGTCCGAAGATCTACTCTGCCGTCCAGATTCAGCTGCAGCGTCCTGTCTTCATTTACCATCGCCGAATCAAAATATCCCACGCTCACCATCCGACCGTTTTTTTCCTGTGCGGCCACCACCGCGCTGTATTGCGGCGGATAAATCAGCGGCGCGGGCGCATCTGCGGCATACCAGAAGGTACAATGCATTCCCACGGAAAGAGTGTCAAAATCCACCACATAAGTGGATGGCGTAATCATAAAATTAACCGTATTCCCATCTCTGTCCTCTACGCCGGCCAGCAGGATGCAGTCATTGGCACGACGATCACCTGCTCTAACGGGAACAAGCTCCACAATAGTCCCGGTAACAAAACCAAATCGATTTCTCCTGAAAGGTGTTCTTTCAGCAAAAGAAAAATCCATAGTCTCTCCCCTATCTATAAAATATCGTCTACCTATAATAGAAAGCCAATTGGATAATAGAATCTGACCTTTGATTCTATATATATGCTTTTTCCCGAGAACTGTGACTGAACATCTAAAATCTATTCTCTGGTCCCGGTGATTATACCGCCTCCCAGCACATACGCGCCGTCGTAAAAACAGATTGACTGCCCGGGTGTCGCCGCACGAACCGGCCTGTCAAAGACAGCCCGCACTCTCTCATCCGCCAGCTTTTCAATTCTGCAAAGTTCTCCTTTATGATTGTAGCGGATCTTCGCAAGTACTCTCATGGGCTCCCGCAGATCCTCTATCGCCATAAAACTGACTCTGTCACAAAACACTTCCTTCGCAAAAATATCTTCGTTCTTTCCAATGACCACCTCATTGGTATCCGGCCGAATCTGCGTCACATACACCCGCTCTCCTGCAGCCAGCTCCAGTCCCCTGCGCTGGCCGATGGTATAATGGGTGATTCCTTTATGCCGGCCCAGAATCTCACCTCGGGCAGTGACAAAATTGCCGGGGCCCGGAAGCCTTTCTCCCGCCTCCCTTTCAATGAATCCCGCATAATCATTGTCAGGCACAAAGCAGATTTCCTGACTGTCCGGCTTATGTGCCACCGGCAGCCCGGCCTCCTCTGCCATAGCACGGATCCGAGTCTTCTCATACTCCCCCACAGGCATCAAGGTATGTGCCAGCTGCTCCTGCGTCAGCTGGTAAAGCGCATAAGTCTGATCCTTTTCCTCCGTCACAGAACGGCATAGCGCATATCTTCCATTGGGTAGTCTGGTAATTCTGGCATAATGTCCCGTTGCTATATAATCCGCCCCAAGTGCCAGGCTCCGTTTCAACAACGCCTCCCATTTCACATAGCGGTTACAGGCAATACAAGGATTCGGCGTCCGCCCCTGCAAATATTCTTCTACAAAATAATCTACCACATGACATTTGAATTCCTGTCTGAAATTCATGACATAATGGGGAATCCCAATGGTCTCCGCCACTGCCCTGGCATCCTCCACCGCCGGCAGGCCGCAGCAGGAATTCCCTTCCTGTCCCGACGATTCCTCCCGATCAGCGCCGTCCTCCTGCCAGGTCCGCATGGTGACTCCTATCACTTCATATCCCTGCTGCTTTAACAGCCAGGCCGCCACGGAAGAATCCACTCCCCCTGACATGCCGACCACTACTTTCTTTCTGCACAGATCACTCATCTTCTCGTCACGTCCTTCCGCCTGCCCACCTGTATTCCGCACTGGCATCAGCATTCCTTTTCCAGGATTCTGGCCGGCTGAGAGACCACGGTGCAGTTATCGGGAACATCCATGCTGACTACCGCTCCCGCACCGATTTTGACCTGGTTTCCGATTCTGATATCCCCCACAATAACAGCCCCTGCCCCGATCAGACAGTTGTCTCCGATTTTAGGCGCCTTTCTGTCTACCTCGCCGATTGTGACGTTCTGATAGATCCGACAGTTTTCTCCTATCTCCGCATAGCGGGAAATGAAAATCCCCTGCAGTCCATGAGGCAGCTCCGGTATTCCTTTGATCACAGTATCCGGTCCAATATATCCGCCGTGTCTATACGCACATCGGCTCAGCATAAAGGTCAGAATGTCATGTGGAATTCCCTTGTCTATTTTCTTCTGCCATCTGTATAATCGCCAGAAACGATTTAAATTGATTCCTCTGGAATAATCGATTATTTTTCTTCTGATACTCATGGTGCTCTCCTCTGGTGCCAGGCACTTGTTCTTCTTCCTGTTCAAACAGCTGTTCCTGCCAGGCTATTTCTTCCGTTCCATTCTGAATCGTTTGTCAGGCTTTTACAACCACCTTCAAAGATTCTCTCCCGGCCTGGGTCAGAATGGCCTGTTCCAGCTCTGCCACCGGATAGGTATGGGTGATCATTTTGTCAAACACGATCTTATGATGATTGATCAACGCCACCGCCCTGGCAAAGGTGTCCGGATTGATAAAGGAACCACAGATATGCCATTCCTTCTGATATAGAGAAAACAGAGGCAATTCCACTGTCCTGTCCGGAGATGGCACACTGAAAAATACAATCCTTGCTCCCTTTCCGGCCACTGTAAACACCTGCTCCACCGCTGCCTTTACCCCGGCACATTCCAGAACCACATCGGCATCCGCTCCAACCTTCTGCCTGTATGCTTCTCCCGGCGTTTCTTCCAAAGGATTTATCACATAGTCGGCTCCCAGCTCCACCGCCACTTTTCTGCGCATTTCCACCGGCTCACTGACACAGACCGTACCTGCGCCGGCCAGCCTGGCCAGCTGCAGCATAATCAGTCCGATGGCTCCGCCGCCTATAATACACACATTGTCTCCCTGTCGAATCGCCGCCATCTCAATTCCATGCAGACAGCAGGACAGTGGTTCCGCCATGGCTCCGCACACCAGGTCAATGTCCTCTTCCAGTCTATGGCACTGTGCTTCCGGAACCGCACAGTATTCGGCAAATCCTCCATCTCTTGTCACACCTACTGCTTCCAAATCTTCACAGAGATTCTTCTTTCCTCCATGGCACATTTTGCATTTCCCACAATAGATATTGGGATCCACTGCCGCTTTATCTCCTGCTTTCCACCCGCTTACCGCTTTACCGACACTGACTACTGTCCCTGCAAATTCGTGGCCCAATACTACGGGAGGATGTACTTCTGCAGATCCTTTTTCTCCACCAAAGATATGTACATCTGTTCCACAGACGCCACAGGCTGCCACTCGAAGCAGTATCTCGTTATCCCTTAACGCCGGAATTGGCCTTTCTTCCACATTAATTTTCCCTTTTCCCTGAAAAACTGCTGCCTTCATTTTTCCATACTCCCTTTCTCCTGTCTCTACAGTCATCTCCATCTTACTCTCTCACGGCTGTGCTGGTCAAGTCCCCTGTAGAATATTTATCTCACTTTTTCCTCTTGACAAATATTGGAATTCATATTAGAATAATTATAATATTTTTAAAATAATTCTAATTATTACTTTGTCTTTCCTGGTAGAAATGGGAGCGTTTATGACAAAATACGAGAAAGAAATATTTGACATTATCAATGCCTCTACGGAACATCTCACTGTAGAGCAGTTATTTCAGCAAGTCAGAGAGCGATACCCGAGAGTGGTGCTGGCAACTATATACAACAATGTCAACAAGCTCTGGGAAGCCGGCCTCATCCGCAGGATCTCCATAGAGGGCATGCCTGATCGTTACGACCGGCTCAAAAGGCATGATCATCTGGTCTGTAAAATTTGTGGTAAGCTGGCAGACATTTCCTTCGAAGACCTGACCATTCCCCTTCGCAGGACTTTGGGGGAAGATTTCCTGTATTATGACCTGAAAGTGGTTTATCTGTGTCCCACCTGTCGAAAAAATAAAAACACTGCGGAACTATAATCAGCAGTCATTCGAACAGGATACAGATACATTTACAGGCACTACTTTGTGACTGGAAATGTATCTCGGGGACGTATCCTGGAGGATGACTGCGGAACTATAATGAGGAGGATATCATCATGAACAACAAAGCAATGTACAAACTGACCTACGGCCTGTTCGTCTTAACGTCTTCTTTTGATGGAAAAGACAGCGGCTGTATCATCAACACGGCCGGACAGGTAACTTCCGAGCCCAACCGAATCAGCATCGCAGTGAATAAAGCTAATTTCACTCAGGAGCTGGTACAAAAAAGCGGTAAATTCAACATCTCCATTCTCAGCGAAGCCGCCGACTTCGAGCTGTTCCGTCACTTTGGCTTTCAGTCGGGGCGCACAGTTGACAAATTTGCCTCCTATACAGACTGCAGCCGCAGTGCAAATGGTCTGTATTACATTACCAGGGGAACCAATGGTTATCTCAGCGCTACGGTAGAACAATCCCTGGATCTTGGAAGTCATACACTGTTTATCGCTTCTGTGGATGATATGGAAGTACTGTCGGATGCAGCTTCGGCTACATATGCTTACTACCAGTCTTCCATCAAACCGAAGCCTGCCAGCCAGACCGCCGCATCCGGGAAAACCGTATGGCGCTGTACAGTATGCGGTCACATTTATGAAGGAGAGGAACTTCCCTCGGATTATATCTGTCCGTTGTGTAAGCATCCTGCCTCGGACTTTGAGAAGGTAGTTTTATAGATGAAATCGCGTTTTACGCGATAAAATAATAAAAAGGAGATAAGAATATGAGCGGAAAATACGCGGGAACACAGACAGAAAAAAATCTGGAAGCAGCATTTGCAGGAGAATCTCAGGCAAGAAATAAATATACCTATTTTGCTTCCGCCGCTAAAAAAGAAGGGTTTGAACAGATTGCGGCACTGTTCCTGAAAACAGCGGATAATGAGAAGGAACACGCCAAAATGTGGTTCAAAGAATTAAACGGAATCGGCGATACTGCCGCCAATCTGAATGCCGCCGCAGACGGAGAAAATTTTGAGTGGACAGATATGTATGAAGGCTTTGCCAAAACCGCAGAGGAAGAAGGTTTCTCTGAACTGGCAGCCAAATTCCGTATGGTAGCAGCCATCGAAAAGCATCACGAAGAACGGTATCGTGCATTGCTTAAAAATGTGGAGATGGCAGAAGTCTTTGCCAAAAGCGAAGTAAAAGTATGGGAATGCCGCAACTGCGGACATATCGTAGTAGGTACCAAGGCTCCTGAAGTCTGCCCTGTCTGTGCACATCCCCAGGCCTACTTTGAAATAAATGCCAACAATTATTAAAAAGATTCTGCTTTGTCAAAGCTTCCCCCTCCTGTAAAACCGGAGGGGGAATTTTATACGCAGACCCACATATGGGAACTTCCCACTGGGGCGGCATGCTGGACACATGCAAATAGTGGAGAAAGCATTCCTCTACTCAATCAAATTTTCTGTCTGCCGATACAATGCCTGATAGGTTCTGTATATTCGGTCATACACCTTCACAGTATCCCGGTCCGGCCGGTATATTTTTTCTCCATAAGTCACGAATCTATCCCTGGCTTCTCTCAAATCGGCAAAGCAGCCTGCGGACACTCCTGCCAGCATGCAGGCTCCCAGACAGGCCTGTTCGGTTACATTACATACCCGGATTTCCTGATTCAGAATATCCGCCTGCATCTGCAGCCACACCGGGCTGGCCGCTCCTCCGCCGGAAGAAATCATAGTATTTCCCCGGATTCCCATCTCTTTCAATATTTCCATGCAGTCTCTCAGCGCAAATGTAACACCCTCCATCACTGCTCTGGCCATGTGCTTCTTCGTGTGTGCCAGCTGCAGACCATAAAACATCCCTCTGGCCTCCGGATTCATATGCGGTGTCCTCTCTCCCGTCAGATAAGGCAGAAAAACAAGTCCTTCGCTTCCTGCCGAAACCTCCTCCGCCATATGGCTGAGCATCATAAAATCTTTTTCCTCCAGTATATTGTCCCTCAGCCATTTCAGAGACATCCCGGCATTCAAAATCGCACCATATATGGAATATGCTCCGTCAATCCCATGGCAGAAAGTCTGGGTGCGAAGCTTCCGATCATAAACCGGTTCTCTGGAAAAAGCGGATACCTGACCGCCTGTTCCAATATTGCAGATAAATGTTCCTTCCTCAAAAATCCCATTGCCAATGCTTTGAGCCTGCTGGTCGCCCATGCCATATATTACCCGGACGGACACTGGAAGCCCTGTGGCCGCCGCGCACGCATTGCTGACATTCCCCTGTATCTCCCAGGACTCATGACAGTCCGGGAAAATTTCATGCGGAAATCCGCACAAATCCATTACTTTCCAGGACCACCGTCGCTTTACCACATCAAACAGCAGCGTTGCCGACGCATCCGTCACCTCGCTTCCCAATAAACCTGTCAATTTATATCGGATATAATCTTTTGGCTGCAACACCCAATGAATCCTGGCAAAATTATCCGGTTCCCACTTCTTTACCCACAGCAAAGAAGTCAAAGCAAACCCTGGAAAAATACGGTTTAGAATGCTGTCTTGTTGAATCTCCTCCGGTATCAGCCGGTTCAGTTCTCTGCATTCTTCTCCCGATCTCTGATCCAACCACAAAATCGCCGGACGGATTGGCTGTCCGCACTTATCAGTCAAAACCAGCCCATGCATCTGCCCTGACAACCCTATGCTTACTATATGTGGGAATAAAGCGCCAAACGTCTGTTTCAGCTTTCCGATACAATACAGCACCGCGCTCCACCACAACTCCGGATCCTGCTCCGCATAATCCGGTCTCGGAATGGACACGTCATATGCTTTCTTTTCTACCCCCAGCACACCTCTCTCCGTGTCCAGAAGCATCACCTTCGTACTTGAAGTTCCGATATCGATTCCCAGCAGCAGTCTCATGGCAATTCCTCCGTAAAATATACTTTTCCGATACTGAATGGTTCTCTTTATAACTTCAATCCGTACTCCCGCACAGGGAGTGATGTTGTACGCCTGGCCAGAAAGGACCGGCCATGACAAGATTTCAATCCACACTCCCGCACAGGGAGTGACCAGAATCCCATGCCGTAGCAATGCTATCCAAATTATTTCAATCCACACTCCCGCACAGGGAGTGACTTCTGAATGCTTATGGCATGTCTGCGGATAAGGTGGATTTCAATCCACACTCCCGCACAGGGAGTGACATTCTGATGGATACAATGATGGATACTCCGAGGGAATTTCAATCCACACTCCCGCACAGGGAGTGACGAATCCGCTTTATGTCCACAGTACCGTTGTGATAAATTTCAATCCACACTCCCGCACAGGGAGTGACGCATGACGTATTCCTAATTCATCTTCCCTTGTAAGATT
>CAQUWW010000082.1 GCA_948896875.1 uncultured Acetatifactor sp.
AAAGAAAATATAATGGAGGTCAAGGGACTTCATAAACGCTTTACCTCCAAAGGCATTACGGTAAAGGCGGTAACCGATGTGAGCTTCGATGTAAAGCCTGGAGAAACCATCGGCATCGTGGGAGAATCCGGCTGTGGCAAGACCACGCTGGGACGTTGTATTGTCCGGGCCTATAACGCTTCCGAGGGCGAAGTCTTCTACCGCACAAGAGAGGGCGAGGAGCTGGACTTCCTGAAGGTGGATAAAAAGAAAATGAAGGAAATCCGCAAGGAAATTCAGATGATCTTCCAAGACCCCTACTCTTCTCTGGACCCCAGAATGACAGTTCTGGATATTATCAAAGAACCCTTAAAGGCAAATTATCCGAAGATGTCCAAGGCGGAGATGGACCAGAAGGCAAAGGCCATGGCGGAGAAGGTGGGGTTAAATCCCACATACCTCATGCGGTATCCCCATGCCTTCTCCGGCGGCCAGCGTCAGCGTATCGGCATTGCAAGGGCCCTGGTCATCGAACCCCAGATTATTGTCTGCGACGAGGCCGTTTCCGCCCTTGACGTGTCCATTCAGGCTCAGGTCATCAATCTGCTGCGAGATCTGCAGAAGGAATTGAATCTGACCTATCTGTTCATCAGCCATGATCTTTCGGTGGTGGAACACATTTCCGACAAGGTGGGCGTCATGTACCTTGGCCGGATGGTGGAATTCGCCCCGGCGGAGGACTTGTTTGAAAAGCCCATGCATCCTTACACGGAAGCTCTGCTCTCCGCGGTACCGGTGGCAGACCCCGAGGTTCAGATGGATCGAATCCCTCTGAAAGGAGAGATTCCAAATCCCGCGAACCCGCCAAGTGGCTGCTACTTCCACGAAAGATGTCATTACTGCATCGATAAGTGTAAGACGGATTCCCCCGCTCTGGCCGAAATGCCGGACGGAAGGCTCTGTGCCTGCCACAGAGCAAAGGAACTGGCGCTGCGCGGATTTACCTATGATGAGAATGCAGGAAAGCAAGGATGACAGGTTTTGCAAAAGTTCCATATCTTGAATAGGAGACACCAGGTTCTATCGTCTCTGAAATGAATGCAAAAAATTCCTGCGGGAATCAGGTATTCTAAATCCTGTTTTCCCACAGGAATTTTCTATTGGACAGTTTGGCAGTATTATCTTTCAGCAGCTTCAGGACAGCGCCTCCTCAAACACTCTGAGCAGCTGCTCCTGATGAAAGGGCTTATCCACAAAGCCTTTCGCTCCAATGGCTTTTGCTCTCTCAAAAGTATCGTCATAGGCCAGGGATGAAATCATAACAATCCTTGCATCCGGATGTTCTTTCAAAATAAGCTCTGTGGCATCCAGGCCGTCCATTCCCTGCATGATAATGTCCATTGTCACCAAATCCGGCTTCACTTCATCATATTGTGCAATCGCATCTTCTCCGCTTCGGCAATATGCCGCGATCTCATAATCCGTTCCCTCAAGAACATCCCCCAACTGCACTCGAACCAGCCGGGAATCATCTACCACCATTATTCGTTTGCTCATTTCGCCTGCTCCCTTCTCTCAGCTTTTCTCTAATGTGGTCCCGTCCTCATCAGAACAGAGCACATGATGTATCAGCTGCGCACCCCCATAATACTCATCAAAATAGGTGAGTACAAACTGTATCTCACACCCCTCCGGCTCATATCGGCCGCGATAAAACACAGGCGGACTAAAGTGGGCCGGAATCTGTGTGGCACGAAACATAGCCCCTGCTATTTTGCCGCAGAGTACATTAAAATACTCCTTGGTAAATTCTTCCACATCCTCCGGCTCCACGGATTCTTCATGGAAAGAGTTGCATGCCATGTGGTATAGCAGCCTGGTATCAGCACATAGGGTAAGGCTGGTACGAAATCCTCTGTCAAAGGTGATCTGAACCGTACAGAGATCTTCCCCTTGCATCTGATCTCCCTGATGCAGCTGCACACCCGCGGTACATTCTGTTACATCCTGAACCGCCTGATCCAGTATCTTTTCAAGCTCCTCTTTCGCCATAGCAGTATTCATCTCATAAATCCCCTCTCTTTATCAGGATTCCAAATCCTTTTGTTCTAAACTGTCAAATACCCGGTGGATCCTGTCAAGAAGGGTTTCAGCTGAAAAAGGTTTCAGCACATAATCACAGATTCCAAGTTTTGCACTTTTCAGGACAATGTCCTTGTCCTCCACAGCGGTAAGCATGATCACAGGTATGTCTGCCCGATCTTTCATGGCACGTATTTCCCGCAGCGTTTCAATCCCATCCTTCTGCGCCATCTGGATGTCAAGGAGAATCAGATCCGGTTTCTGCTCCTCCAGATATTTCAATGCCCGTATTCCTGAATTGACAGTGGACACATCATACTCATCCCGCAGGGTATTCGAAATTCTCATCAGCGTTAGCGCCGTATCGTCCACCGCTAATATACGCTTTTTAGAATATCTTCCTTGTATCTGACTCATTTTTCTTCCTCCTTATCAAGCGAATCCAGAAGCTGGCTCAGCAGTTCCTCCGCATTATCATCCTCAAATAACTTCAACTGTTCCCGTATCTGCAAAAGACGTTTCAATGGATTCTCCGGCAAATCATAAGCTAACATTGCCTCTACCTCTTCCGCACATTCCTGCGATCGAAAATGCTTCAGATTTTCCAGAGCCGCCGCGGCCTGTTCCCGCAGCTCCCGCATAGGCGGACATGGAAGCTTCTCTTTCCGGTCATTCTCCCCCTGTCTGCGTCGTTCCAGAAACTGTTCGATATTCGCCAGAAGAATCTCATATTCTGCAAGAAGCAGTTGAAACTGCCCGGTGATAAATTCCCTGTCACCCTGTGCGGCGGCATTCTCATGGGCACGGGCCATATCCGATACCTTCATGGCTCCTATATTGGCCGAGGCGCTTTTCAGTCCATGCACCTCTATCTGATAACGCAGAATATCCGTCTGCACAAGCTCCTGCAGAAGCGTTGTCTTGCGTTTTCCATCCATACAGTAAAGCTCCAGTAAATCTATAAAGCCTTCTTCATCACCGGAAAAATATTGCATCGCCACTGCCATATCCACCCCGTCAATCTGAAATTTCTCCGGATCCAGCGGCCTGGTTTCCTCCTCTATCTCCTCCATTTGTCTGTACTTTTCCGGCACCCAGCGCAGCAGAAGCTGATTCAGTTCTTTCCTGTCAAGAGGCTTGGATATGAAATCCTGAAAACCGCACTTCAGAAAATGTTCCCGCATACCTTCCATTGCGTTGGCCGTCAGTGCTACCATAACAGGAGCCGTCCCATTTTCACCGCAATCCCTGCGGATAATCTCTGTCGCTTCGATACCATCCATACCGGGCATCATATGATCCATGAAAATAATATCATATCGATTGGAACGCACCAGTTCCACTGCCTCCGGCCCGCTTTCCGCTTCAGTCAGATCAAAGGCATAATTTTTCAGAAAGCCCCTTGCCACCTTACGGTTGATCATGTTGTCATCCACAATGAGCACTTTTATACCGGGCGCAGTAAAGCTATCCGTAATATTCTGTTCCGTCTGCGACATTTCCGGTGTCTCTGAAACTGGTCGTCTGTCTACAATTCTCTGGGGAATTCTGATGGTAACCATCGTTCCTTTCCCATAGGTACTTTCCACCTGTATCGTACCACCCATCAGTTCCACCAGCTGCTTCACAATTGCAAGGCCCAGTCCCGTACCCTCCGCACTCCGATTCCTTTTGGAGTCCACCTGCCGAAAGTCTTCAAAAATCTTGTCAAGATCTTCTTCTCGAATGCCGCAGCCCGTATCCTCCACATAGAAGATAAGTTCCTCCTCATCCGCATTTTTACCGGGTTTTCCGGTAATATAAGCACGTACATATCCCTTTTTCGTAAATTTAATGGCATTGTTGAGAATATTGATCAGAATCTGTCTGATTCTTCCTTCATCCCCGTTGTAGCAGCAGGGAATTGTCTCATCACATTCATACTTCAGGATAAGTCCCCGCTGGGAAGCAGCCATATCCATGATTGCTATGATTTCATTTGCCATGTTCTTTATGTAGTAATCTCCATACACCAACTCCATTTTTCCTGCCTCCACCTTTGACAGGTCCAAAATGTCATTGATAATTGCCAGAAGATTTTTCGCGGCGGACTGCACATCCTTGGCATGGGCATAAATCTCGGTGTCGCCGCATTCCTCCATAATAATATCATTCAGACCAATGATGGCATTCATAGGGGTACGTATTTCGTGAGACATATTGGCAAGGAATTCGCTTTTAGCAATGCTGGCTTTTTCCGCCTGACGCCGCACACGCTTAATTTCGTTAATGTAGGCCTTAATGTCCGTCATATCCAGAATCAAAATGACACTGCCCTGTATTTTGCCGTTTTCATCTATGATATGCCTGCTGTGGCACTCGTAGTGCTGCCCGTTGATGGAAAAGCTCTGAGGAATCTCCTCATTCAGCATTTCCTCCTGAAAATCCTCCACTACCCGGATATTCTCTCCCAGCTTATGATCCGGCAGACGGGTAAAAATATTGGCTGCCGCTCTGTTATAGCTGACCAGACGATCATGATCATACAGCGTGATCACACCGTCCCCCAGACTTTCCAGAACTTTCGCCGCAGCCAGATGACGGAAATCATAATTACGGCGGCTCCATACCACAATGACCACCATAGCCATGGATATGGCCAATGTCACCGGTGTAAAATCGAATACATTCGCCAGTTTAAAGACATAGGCTGCCAGCATAATCACAGGAAAGGTGGAAATCCCCAGGATTATCCCATACTGGCGGCTGACCTTCTGGTCCGAACGCTCACGAATAGCACTCACCAACGTATAGATGCAAAGGACATAGGGAATGATAATACGGCTGAATGTAAAAAATACATACAGCGGGCCATACGTAATACTGATGTGATGGAAGCCGTTGGCCTCCATCCACTGGACATCCTGATAAAAAAGGCCGTTCCAGTTGAAGAAAACCGTTGGCAGGATAAGAAAATTGACTGCGCCAAGAGCTCTTAAAACCTTTATGGGCGGAACTATCCCGCAATAAATGTAAATAAACCAGCAATAAAACATGGGCACAAAAGCGGAACCCACATTTTCTACTGTCACCGCCGTCATAGCAGCCTCCACCCCAGGCGCGGTCAATTCCAATAAATATCCTACATTCTGTACCAGCGTCCCGCACATAATGATAATCAATAGCTTCTGCTCTCTGGCTCCGTCTCCGTTCAACAGAAGAAGCAGTGCTATAAAAATCAGACATATGCCGAAACACTCCAATGCAATGACTAAATTTACCATAACTGCCTTTCCGCCCACCTGCTGCCATTATGACCGTTACCCCGACTTTCGTCGTTCAATCTCCTGACAGCATGGGCATATGGCAAATGCCACTAGAAATACAATATTACAAATTTACTTTTATATAAAATTAATCCGGTCCGGCGGTTCTATTCCTCCGCGATGCGAATCACTGCCTTCACAATGTCCGCCTTATTGTTTATGCTGTAATCCATTGCTTTCTGCGCCTCGTCAAGAGTAAATACATCCGTCACAATCCCCTTCAGATTTACTTTCCCCGAGGCCACCGCCTCAATGGCCATAGGATAGATATGACGATACCGAAACACGGTCTTGAAGGTCAGCTCTTTATTCAACGCATCGCTTACCGGCAAAGTCATTTCCCCGCTCTTGCTATAGCCTACCAATACAATGGTCGCGCCCTTTTTGGTCATCTGGATGGTCTGGACGGTGGTTATCTGGGTGCCTGCGGTCTCTATCGCCAGATCACAGCCCTTCCCATCTGTCAGCTTCATCACTTCTTCCACCACATTGGTGTTGCTTCCGTTGATCACGCCGTCTGCGCCCAGTTCCAGCGCCTTCTGGAGACGTTTTTCCATTATATCAACCACATACACCTTGGACACGCCCATGGCCTTCAGAGCCATCATTGTCACCAGCCCGATGCAGCCCGAACCCATGACCACCGCCGTCTGTCCGGCTCTTGCGCCGCCCTGCACCGCGGCATGAAAGCCCACTGCCAGAGGCTCAATCAGAGCGCCTTCCATGGTACTCACGTTCTCAGGCAGCTTAAAGCACAAGCCTGCCTCATGCGCCACATATTCCTGGAAAACGCCATCCACCGGCGGCGTGGCAAAAAAGACCACATCCGGACAGAGATTATAGCGTCCTGTCTTACAGAATTCACAATGTCCACACGTTTTTCCAGGCTCCAGGGCCACCCTGTCTCCTACCTTCAGATGGGTGACATTCCTGCCAACCTCCACAACCGTTCCTCCCGGCTCATGTCCCAGTACAAAAGGAGGTTCTACCACATAATCTCCAATTGCTCCCGACTCATAGTAATGCAGGTCGCTTCCGCAGATTCCCACATACTCAAGCTTAACCAGAACTTCGTCATCTTTCGGTTTTGGAATATCTCTCTCCTCGAATCCCATCTTTCCGATTCCCAGCATGACCGCAACTTTCATTTTCCCTTCCATGTTGTTTCTCCTTTCGCACTGCTTAGTCTTCTGCCTTTTTATAAATGCTTTTTATACTGTTTTTATTTTATCGTACCCTCGCCATACTGTCAATTCTGTTTTCAATCGCGCTTTCCCTGTATATCCACCACCACATATTCCGACTTGCACCCGGTCTTGAATTTAATCGCCCAGTCAGAGATACCGGAGGTCACGATAAAGCTGGTATTTCCTCTCGTCTCCAGGCCATAGCTTTTGTCATCTATTCCTGTCCACTGCCCCATGCGGTGAAAAGGAAACAGCTGACCGCCATGGGTATGGCCACACAGTACCAGGTCTACGCCGGCCTCCTCCTGGGCATCAAAATCATGTGGCTGATGGTCCAGAACGATACTGTATTTCTCCGGATCCAGATTCGCCGTCAGTTCCTCCATGGAAGCCCGATCTCTTCCCATCTGCTCTTCCGATCGATCCCGTCTCCCGATCAGATAAAAATCATCCCCCAGCGATACCACCTCGTCCTGCAATACTATTACATGATTCTTCTCCAGCTCCGCGATCAGATCGCTCCCGCTGTAGCCGCGGTAATCCGGTCCATAATATCCTCTGTCGTGGTTGCCGAAAACATAATAGACACCGTAAGTAGCCTCCAGTGTCCCCAGCGCCGCACAGGCTGCGGTCATGTCCTCTTTTGTGGTATCATCGTCCACATAATCTCCTGTCACCACCACAATATCCGGATTTTCCGCCTGCATGTCTTTCACCAACTCCAGAAAGCCCTCTCCGTCAAAGGTGCTGCCCACATGGGAATCCGCAAACTGCACAATGCGCAGACTTCCCACAGGCTTCTCCGTATCCAGCACATACTCTGTCCGCCATACATGATGGGCCAGATACCATCCGCAGGCCAGATACACGAAAGTAATCCCGATGGCAAGGACCCCAGCATAGTACCTTTCAAATTTCTTTTTCCGTTTTCTTTCCACAATCCTGCCGATCCCGTCGCACAGCAGCCAGATTCCCATCAGGTGCAGAATACAGATCTCCGCATTGATGGCTCCCATAGTCTTCCCCAGGATCAGAACAAGTCCAAGTACCAGAATAAGCCCTGTCAGAAACCGGAGAACTTTTCTGTCTTTCGTCAGTTTCCGAACAAACGGGAATCTGGCAAATCTGCCTGCAAGGTACAGAACACCCAGAAATGTTCCCAGAATCAGGCCTCCCAAAATAAATGCCCACATCTTTTTCTTCTCCTCCAATATGGATTTTATGGATAAATCTTAAAATAGCCGCCCATGTTCCCATCTCAATCTCTGTCCGGCAACAGACCTGACTGTAATGTAAAAATGGAAGTACAAGGCGTTTTACCGTCCCCATACTTCCATCTTAACTCCTATTTCCTCATTTTATTTCTTCTTGAGCACCAGATGCTGAGGAAGACCATTTACCATGAACGGCTGATAATCTCCGTGAATCAGCGGCTCAATGTAATTAATAAACTCATCCGTCACATAATTGCCTTCTTTGTTCACCCAGGAGCGGGGAACCAGTTTCTCATGATTGGCAATTCTGTGCACGTCATAAATTCCGGCATTGCTCTGATAAGGATCATCTGAAAGACGGTCAATAACCACCATTTTCCCGGAGTCACCTTCATCGGCAGCCTTAACAGCAGCGCCGCCCACCATGAATGCCTCGTCTACGTCCACGCGGGAAGCCATATGAGAAGCGCTTCTCTGCAGAGTAGAAAATTCAATGCTTCGAGTCTTGCAACCAATCTCAGCGCCCAGGAAGTTAGCCAGATAAGCCGCGGTTCCCTGAAGCTGCTTATGTCCAAAAGCATCCACATAATCCGAACCGCCGGACAGCTCGCAGACATATCTGCCGTCGGCAATCTTAATCCCCTCCGACACGGCGATCACAACGGAATTCTTCTTTTTCAGCAATTCTCTGGTATTCTTCAGGAATTTCTCAATATCAAACACTACCTCGGGCAGATAAATGGCATCCGGTCCCTCGCACTCCTCCGTGCGGGCAAGAGCGGTGGCACCTGTCAGCCAGCCGGCATTACGGCCCATAATCTCGATAACGGTAATGGATTCTTTCTTGTAATTCAGTCCCAGAGCATCTCTGATAACCTCTTTGGTGGAAGCGGCAATGTACTTTGCAGCACTTCCGAAGCCGGGGGTATGGTCCGTGAGAGCCAGATCGTTGTCGATGGTCTTCGGCACACCCAGGAACTTCTGTGTATGTCCCTTAATGATCGCATAGTCAGAAAGCTTCTTAATCGTATCCATGGAATCATTTCCGCCGATATAGATGAAGGCTTCAATGTTCAGCTTGTCCATGATGTCAAAAAGCTTCTCATAAATCTCGGGATTCTCATGAATCTCCGGCAGCTTATACCGGCAGGATCCCAGAAAAGCCGAAGGAGTACGCTTCAGCAGCTCTATGTCGATGTCAGAATGAATCTGTGTGGATAAGTCCACATACTGCTCATCCAGGAAGCCCTGAACCCCGTGAAGCATTCCATATACCTTATGGAATCCTCTCTCCTTGGCCGTCTTGTACACACCTGCCAGGCTGGAATTAATCACAGCCGTGGGGCCGCCTGACTGGCCAACGATAATGTTGCGTTTCTTTGCCATTGTCATATCCTCCAAAAATAATTAATTATTAATCTGCAGATCAGCCTTGAAATGCAGTCATTAAACACTCATCTGCTAAATCATAACAAATAAACGCAAAAAATACAATACAAAATGAAAATAATTATACAAACTGATTCCGCTCCCCATCATAATGATAGTCAATGGACGCCAGCTTTTCTGTAATCTCTCTTTCGTCCACATTCAGATCTCTGCACAGCTCCTCCAGGCTCTGATAAAAATCCCGCAATTTCATATTGAGAAAGCTTAACAGCATTACCGGATCTTTTGGCAGCATACTCCACTCTCCTATCTCAGTTCCAGTCTTCGTATTTCAAATCCTCTGTTTATGTTTATTCAGGCAACTATTTTTTCAGATATTTGGAAGTTTCCGCCTCAATCTGCCTGTCATACTCTTTCACCTTATCAGTCACCTGATAGTCCTCGTCGTTAAACAGGAACTGATGCAGCCAGATTACATTCTCCTCCAGATTCGCCGGGATAATACAATCTCCCTTTGCACCGATATTACCGGGTTTCCGAAGTGTCTCAATCGGGAATCCTGCTTCCTCCGTAATCTGATAATTCGCAATGTCTCCAATCAAATCCAGAATATCATCGGAATCCAGACTGGTATAGATATTGCCGATACAATCATTGAACACCTGCGTCAGGGTAGCCAGATCCGTCTGCTTTGCCCGCTCTTCAATGGCCCGCAGTACTTCTCTCTGTCTCGCCGTGCGCTTAAAATCATCTCCGCCGCCATAGCGGATACGGCAATATGCTGCCGCCTGCATTCCATCCAGAAGCTGATAGCCCGGCTCTGTGACCATATCATAATCGCATTTCAGAGCATGGGCAATTCCGATTTGATAATTGTTGATATGCAGCAGCTCTGTTTCGTCAATATCCAAATAGATACCGCCCAGTCCGTCGATAACGTCCCTAAGTCCCTTGTAACTCACCGCCACAAAATCAGTGATATCCATATCCAGATTCATGTTCAGCATTTTCACAGCCTGCTCCGCTCCGCCGTGGGCATATGCCGCATTGCATTTCCAATAGTACTCGTCATGTTCCAGATAAGGTCCCAGGCAGAGATAAGTATCCCGATACACACTGACCAGTTTGATATCTCCCGTATCCAGATTGATGCTGGCTATCATAATCACATCGCTGCGGCTGCTTTTATAAAGATCACTGTCCCGCTCCGCATCCACTCCGAAAAGCGCGATATTCCTATACCCCTGCATGGTACCGCCCTCCTGGGACAGCTGTTGCACCTCCTCATGTATTTCAAGCGTTTTCGGATCCAGCTTAGCCATCTTCGGACCCTCGCCGGATTTGTTCATCACCAGATACAATACCGCTACCATCACCAGGATAATCACGATCTCAACCCCGAAGAGAATGATTTTTGCCTTTTGTTTTCCACTCATTTTTCCTTTTGCCGCCATTTTCCTTCTCCTTCCTGTATTACACCGGACAATTCTTAATTTATTCTTTTTCTAGGATAAAGGAAAAATCTTAGGAATTTATGAAGCTACTTTTGTATTTTTCTTAATTCAGACACAAAAAACCTCCTGCCGCCCCATTTTCAGGTTCTGGCAGGAGGTCATATTGCTTTTCTCAGGCCACTCTGGCCTTCAGAGCGCCGTCTTCCAGATCAACCAGCACAGTATCTCCGGATTGTACGCTGTCTGAGAGGATCAGCCTTGCCGTCAGTGTCTCCACATATTTCTGAATATACCGCTTCAAAGGACGCGCGCCGTATACAGGGTCATAAGCATTTTCCACAATAAATTCCATGGCGGCTTTCGTCAGCTCCAGCTTCAGATCTCTGTCCTCCAATCTCCTGTTCAGATCGGCGATAATCAGATCCACGATTCCACCGATATTTTCCCGGGTCAATGGCTTGAACAAAATCGTCTCATCCAGTCGGTTTAAAAACTCCGGTCGAAAATGGTTACGCAGGTCATTCATCACCGCGTCCTCCGCCTGCCGGCTGATCTGGCCGTCGGGTCCGATTCCCTCCAGCAGGAAGCCGGCGCCGATATTGGAAGTCATAATCAGGATGGTGTTCTTGAAGTCCACCGTTCTGCCCTGAGAATCCGTAATCCGGCCGTCGTCCAGCACCTGTAACAGGACATTGAACACATCCGGATGGGCCTTCTCTATCTCGTCAAAAAGCACCACACTGTAGGGCTTCCTGCGGACCGCCTCGGTGAGCTGGCCGCCCTCCTCGTATCCCACATATCCGGGAGGCGCTCCAATCAGCCTTGACACGGAATACTTCTCCATATATTCGCTCATGTCGATACGGACCATATTGTTCTCATCGTCAAAGAGCGCTGCCGCCAGAGACTTCGCAAGCTCTGTCTTGCCCACACCTGTGGGTCCCAGGAACAGGAAAGAACCGATGGGCTTGGACGGGTCCTTGATTCCCGCCTTGGAGCGGATAATGGCCTCCGTCACTTTCGTGACACCCTCATCCTGGCCGATGACCCTCTTATGCAGCTCTTCGTCCAGATGCAGGGTCTTGTTCCTCTCGCTTTCGGTCAGTTTGGCCACGGGAATTCCCGTCCACCGGGAAATGATTCTCGCAATCTCTTCCTCTGACACTTTCTCCCGGACAAGAGACAGATCCGTGGCCCCTGTCTGTTCCTCATGCTCCAGCTGCTTTTTCAGGGCAGGCAGCCTGCCATAGCTCAATTCCGCCGCCTTTTCCAGATTTCCCTCCATCTGGGCAATCTGAATCTCGCTGTTCACGGCATCTATTTCTTCTCTCAGTTTTGACAGCTTATCCACGGAGGCTTTCTCGTTATCCCACTGGGCCTTTCTGGAGGCAAAGCTGTCCTTCTGCTCCGCAAGCTCCTTCTGAAGATCCTCCAGACGCTCCTTGCTCAGACGGTCGTCCTCCTTTTTCAGCGCGGCTTCCTCAATCTCCATCCGCATGATTTTGCGCTGCAGCTCATCCAGCTCCGTCGGCATGCTGTCCAGTTCTGTCTTAATCAGAGCGCAGGCTTCATCCACCAGGTCGATTGCCTTATCCGGAAGGAACCTGTCCGAGATGTAACGATTGGACAGCACCGCGGCACTTACCAGCGCATTGTCCATAATCTTCACACCGTGATAGACCTCGTAGCGCTCCTTGATTCCCCTCAGGATGGAAATGGTGTCCTCCACCGTTGGCTCATCCACCATCACCGGCTGAAAACGTCTCTCCAGAGCTGCGTCCTTCTCAATATACTGTCTGTACTCGTCCAGGGTGGTGGCTCCGATACAGTGCAGCTCTCCTCTGGCCAGCATTGGCTTCAACATATTTCCCGCGTCCAATGCCCCGTCGGTCTTCCCTGCTCCCACAATGGTATGCAGCTCGTCGATAAAAAGAATAATCTGCCCGTCGCTGTTTTTTACATCCTCAAGAACCGCCTTTAAACGCTCCTCAAACTCGCCCCGGTACTTGGCTCCCGCCACCAGCGCGCCCATATCCAGGGCAAAAATCTTCTTGTCCTTAAGTCCCGCCGGTACGTCCCCGCGCACAATCCGCTGTGCCAGGCCTTCCACAACCGCCGTTTTGCCCACGCCGGGCTCGCCAATCAGCACCGGATTGTTCTTCGTCTTCCGGGAAAGAATCCGAATCACGTTTCTGATTTCACTGTCCCTGCCAAT
>CAQUWW010000083.1 GCA_948896875.1 uncultured Acetatifactor sp.
TCCATTTACTGGATACCACTAATTTCCATTTCCCGTTATTAACTTTACACTACTAGTTCTATCAGTTTCCTGCCATACATAAAAGCAGGCCAACGAACCTCCCCGGAACTCCTTCCGTTCGTTACCCTGCTCACAGCATTTAGCCTATATGCTTTTTTCTGCTCTCATCAGAAAAACCCCAGCATCTTCCCAATCCAGTAAATCAGCCCCAACACCCAGCTGGAAAAGATGCCATACAGAATCACCGGCCCCGCAATGGTGAAAATCTTACACCCAATCCCGAAGACCTGCCCCTCCGCCTTATACTCAATGGCCGGCGCCGCCACGGAATTGGCAAAGCCTGTGATGGGCACCAGCGCCCCGGCGCCGCCCCATTTCACGATTTTAGGATAAATGTTGAATCCTGTCAGTATCACCGACAGCAATACCAGAATCAGAGAGCACCAGCTGCCAGCGGTCTGCTTGTCCAGCCCCAGACTGCCCGCATAATTTAGAATAAACTGCCCGATGCAGCAGATGATTCCTCCGGTAAGAAATGCTTTCAGCATTTGAAGTCCCAGATTGTGGGTTGGCGTTACGGCCTTTATATACTGCTCATATTCCTTTTGCTGTTCTTTCTGTTCTCTTTTTTCTTTCTGTTCCATCTGCTCCATCTGTTCTTTGTTCTCTTTTCCTGTCTCTTCCATGTCTTTCCTCTCTCTCTAATCTGATCTCTTCTAATCCTTCTTCCTGGTCCCACTCAGTATATGCATTTTCGCCACTATTATTCTTCTGTTAACTGTTACTTTGGGTTTCGTTTATTACATTTGAAATCATATACTCGTTTGATTTCCAATATGATGTCTCCCTTCTGCCTAAATAAGTCATTACATACTTTTCGGAATCAGCACGCCTACGATTCCTCCGTCTTCCCTTCCCGTCCCGCCGTGGCGATCAGCGCCTTGTCCACGTCTTCCTCATAATTGCGCATAGCCACCTCGATGGGTGTTGGATCTTTTGTAATCCTTCTGCCGCCTATGTGATTAAAGAAAATGATGATTCCGGCGGCAAGTCCCAGAGAATAAGATACCTCCAGTGTATTCAATCCCTGGGGCTCCCGATTCATCACCATTTTATAGATTTCTGTGAACACGTTGTTGATGCCTACGTCATTGTGATAAGCCATAATGGTAAAAGCTGTCCCGAAAAAACTGACCAGGCACACCAGCGCACATTTTAGCCACTGCTGCCAGCCCTTATGCCTGTCCACACTGATCCATTCCACCAGCACATCCGGTTCTCCCACAATCTGTACGTTGATATTTGGACAGGTATTCTCCATCAGCTCCACCAGCTTCAAAGTGCTGATTACACAGCGTCTGCTGCCTTCTTTACCGAAATGGTGCACCTTCAGCGCCTTCAGCTTTGCCGAAATGACAGAATCCGCACAACGCAGGGAACCCACATCCGTCAGAAAGACATCCTCTGACTGCACCTCCACATTTCTGTCACATTTCAAATATACTGTCGCGTTTGTCACTGAAATCTCCTCCCTCATAATCAATAAATCGATGTAAAGGTGCAATTCCGGAAGAATGCCCGCATTTTGGGCATTCTTCTATGTGCAAAGATTTTCTTAGGTTGTGTGTTCTACAACCTTAGAAAATCTTTGCACATTTATACCGTCCGATGCAGCTCTGTCAGAAAATAAAGCAGAGATCCGCAAAGCTTTCCCGCCGCCATACTGAGAATTGCAAGTCCCAGCCCGTGACGGAAGGATATCCGTCTGGTCAGAATGGGAATGCTGTCCAGCATCTCCGCAATGGCAAGGGCCAGACATCCGATGAACATCCCTGCAAAAAATCCGAAAACAGCCTGCCAGAACAGACCAATTCCCTGAATCACAGTCATATACTGCGGGAAGCGTTGCTGCCACCAGGCTCCAAACTGACAATACCTGGAAAAAATGCTGAGCACGCAGCCTGTAAGCGTACCAAAGATTACCATTTCTTCGTACAATTTAACATATTTTGACGTATGTGTCTTACCTGCAAAACGGGGGACCAGTCCCACCGCCGCCAGTACAGTGAATACGCCTGCCGCCGCCAGCAGTCCATAGCTTGCACCTGTCAGTGCCAGAAAAAAAGTCCGCATCTTAACTCTCAGCCGCCTTTTACAAGATTACTGATTATTATGATGCGGAATTCCAAAATTTATACTTTTTCTCCTGGTTTTGTTCTGGTTTTATACTGTTTTTTCTACTTCTGCTTTTCTATTTCCATGTCGATTCCCATTTCAAACTGCCGTTCCTACTCCTCCCACAAGGGCGCAAAGCTGATGTTCAGGTCTACTTCACCTTTGATCCCCTGCACCGTACCCTTCTGAGAATACTGCCAGATTTTGTATTCATAGGGATAATAAAATTTATCGGAATAGGCCGCAAACCATTTGTCATACTCCTCCAAAGATTCCAATCCCAGCATCAGCGCTCCCATTTCCGTGTTGTAGTAAATCATAGGCCTGTAGCCCGCATCCTGTATAATCTCACAGAACAGCCTGGTCAGATTGGTCCTCTCCTCCACGGAAAGGTTATTCATCCGTCCTTCGTCCCCCGCAACCTTCTCCACGTCAAATACCACAGGGCAGTCAATCTGGTAAGGCGCAATTTTCTCCAGAACAAGGTCTGCTTCCTCTCGCAATTCCGTTTCATCGATGGCCTGACTGTAAAAATAGACACCCACTTTTATTCCCGCGGCAATAGCCCCTGTAATATTGTCCTCGAACTTGTCATCCTCCACCAACTTTCCGGTGCCGTATCCTCTGTTTCCCACCCTGATAAAGGCAAATTCCACACCGTCCTGAGCTACCAGCTGCCAGTCAATCTCTCCCTGATGCCTGGACACATCGATTCCCTTGTGAGAGATCACCTGTCCATCCTGTATGTACTGAAACTCTCCTGACTCCAGCACATTGAGACAGGTTTCGTCAAACTGATGCTGCTTCAGGCTGCGGTTAATCGGCACAAAATGATACTGTCCTCCACTGTATACAATCAGATCCTCCGGATACAGGGGACGCAATGTCTCTATGATAGAGTCGCCATCGTTCAGCTGCGTTCTGATTCCCTCCAGCACAGCCGCGGCGGCCTGCTCTCTGGCTCCCGATACCTGTGCCTCCAGCTCCTCCTGCGAATAGACCAGGGAATCCGACAATACGCCTACAATATTTCCGTCCGCATCCACCACGTTGCCATTCTCATCAATTCCAACCTTGCTGACACCAGAACCGTTTTCCCCATCTTCTCCCGATCCGTCATTCACATTCCCGGACACAGCCGGTTCTTCCTGCCGCATTTTCCCGGCAATCCATGCGCATAAGGAAACGGTGCCATACATCACTGCCACCATGACTGTCAGACAGACCAACATGGCCAGCACTCTGTTTCTCCTCCGTTTTCTTCCCCGGGATATTCCCGCCTTGTTTTCATTCGATCCCGCCGTATCTTTCCTGCTCTTCATCCTGTTCTCCCTCACTCTAAAGTCAACCTGCTCTCTACTATTTTATAGTAAACGAAGTAACTTTAGAAGGAAAGCATATTTTTGTAATTTATAAAAAGTTAAGCTCTCTGGAAGCTTCTGCCAACTGGCCTTCTACCATTCTATTTTATCGCCTGCTCCCTCAGGTTCAACAAAATCCGTTTTTCCATTCGGCTGACCTGCACCTGACTGATTCCCATACTTGCCGCTATTTCCGTCTGTGTTTTCTCCTGAAAATATCGCATGCAGATCAGCTCTCTTTCTCTGGACGGCAGCGTATCCAAAAGCTGTTTTAACAGAATATGATTTAGAAGCTCCTCTTTTTCCGCATCACCTCCGTCACAGCCGCTCACCACGCTTCTTCCTACTGTGCCCGCCTTCTCCCTGACGATCTTGTCCACCAGATAGACTTCGCTTCCATCATCCTGATACACAGCCGCATAGATAGACTCTACCTCTATGGCCGCCTCCATGGCAAGCACCACATCCTCCACAGATAATCCGGTCTCCTCCGCGATCTCCTGTACCGTGGGTTCCCTCCCCTCCGCAGTCTGTAGTCTCTGTCTCGCCAGTCTGACCTTCAATCCGTTTTCCTTGATGGTTCTGGACACCTTCACAGGTCCGTCATCCCGCAAAAATCTTTTGATTTCTCCTGTTATCATGGGTACGGCATAGGTGGAGAATTTCAGTCCCAGTGACAAATCAAATTTGTCTATGGCTTTCATCAGTCCGATGACGCCGATCTGAAACAAATCCTCCAGCTCATATCCCCTGCCTGTAAAACGTCTCACGATATGCCGCACCAGCCCCAGATTGTTCTCTATCAGTACTTCCCTTGCACTGCTTTCTCCTGCCTGTGATCTCGCAATCAGTACTGACACCTCGTCCATACATTACCCTTTCAAACGCTTACTGTAAAACTTCCTCCCGGGCTATCCAACAGCCCACTCCTATTTTTTTCACCATACGGACAGTGGTCCCTTTTCCAGGTGTGCTCTCCACCTCCAGATCATCCATAAAAGCCTCCATGAAAGCAAACCCCATACCGGACCGTTCCAGCTCCGGCCTGGTGGTGAAAAGGGGTTCCATCGCCTGTTCCACGTTTTCTATCCCCTTACCCGTATCAATCACTTCGATATGTAATATCTCGTTTTCCAGAGTACAATGCACCCGTACCTTTCCCTGGTGTATTTCTCCCTGTTCGGCCGGGAATGCGGTGTTCTTTCCATAACCGTACAAATTCTCATATCCATGTATGATGGAATTGGTAACCGCTTCCGACACGGCGGTTTTGATGTCCGCCATCTCCTCCAGTGTGGGATTCAGATGTGTAATAAAGGCCGCTACCGCCATCCGGGCAAATCCTTCGTTATCTGAAACAGCGTCAAAAATAAGTTCCATTTCATTTTTCATGATTCCAGTACCTCCACAATTTTATTTAGTCCGGACAACCTGAAGATCCTCTGTATCTGCCTGTCCACATGAATCGCATAAACCCGGCCTCCAAAACAGGATATCTTGCGATAACGTCCCATAATAATCCCTATCCCTGAAGAATCCATAAACCTGGTTTTCTCAAAATCAAATACCACATGGCACACATCTTCCCTCAGCAGATATTTATCCGCGTTTTCACAGATAAGCCCTGCCCCGTGATGGTCGATTTCTTCCGGCAGCCGTATCATAAGGCAGCTGTCAATGACCTGAAAATCTCCTGCTGTAATCTGTTCCATAAAATGACCTCCTATTCCAGTTCCGTCACAAAGCGCTTCATGCCCCTTTATGGGAGTAATTTCCGGCTGCATAGGGCGCATCCGTAAATTCTCCCGGGCATGCATCGCTTTATGACTGATTCCAGTTCCGTCACAAAGCGCTTCATGCCCTGAAAAACAAAAAGGAGAATCTGCATCCTCTACAGATTCTCCTCTTTTGTATTTTATGTTATCGTCCTGTTTTTAATTGTCGGCAGCCAGTTTATCCCTTGCCTGCTGAGAGCTTCTGGCTCTCTGCGTTCCGGGGAACAATTCTATCACCTTGTCATAGGCGGCGATGGCCTCCGTCTTGTTCCCGTTCGAATTATAAGACTGTGCCAGCAGATACAATGCTTCCATATTGGCGGCATCATAATTTACCGCCCTGGTCAACGCCTCTATGGCTTCCGGATAATTTCCTGCGCGATAAGCATCATTGCCTGTGTTATAATATTCCGTTGCCAGATCGGGACCGATTTTCTCAAAAACCGCACCATACAGCTGCTGAAAACCTTCCGTCATCTGTTCCATGTTTACTTTCTCCGAGACAGCTTCCAGCGCTGTGGCGGCAGCCACAACATCTCCATTTTTCACATAGCCTGCCGCGGCCTGCAGAAGGCTTTCTATGATCTGTAATGTTCCATCCTCTCCCACAAATCCGTCAATCTGCGTATTTAACTCCGACACATCCGTCTCCAGACCGGATATCTGACTCTCCAGCTCCTGAATGCGCACCGTTTTTGCATCGGATTCGTTACTGATTTTGGTAATGGTCTCCTGGGCTTCATTCTTGGCTCTGGACTGCGCCGCCGGCATCACGAGGAAGTACATTACTGCAAGTCCTATCACCAGGCCGATCGCCAGGTTCAGCACAGTGGATACCCCGCTGCGCCCGGGTTCCTTCACATTCAGCGGCTGGATGATAAGCTCGTTATCGCTCTGATACCGCACCGCCTCTTCCTTTTTGCGCTTAACGATCTGTTTCTCACCATCGTCCGGCATCAAGGTCTGCTCCACTTCCTTCAGATAACGCATGGTCTGGAGATTATTCCGATCAATATCCATACATCTGCGAAGCTCCCGCTCCGCCCGTTCCCATTCCGCCCGTTCCATATACAACAGGGCCAGCAACTGTCTTGCATGGACAAATTTGGGATTCAGAGACAATACCTTCTTCAGCTGGATGACAGCCAGATCCTTATTCCCCTGACTACACTGGGCAAGAGCCCTGTTATATTTCTTGATGGTCTGATTAATAGAATCCAGCCTGCCGGAATTAGACTGCAGCCGTTCAATATACTCGTCCGCTATGTTCTTCTCCGGCTGCATATTCTTGCTGATCACCCACTGGCTTAAAGCGGTGACCACCTCACCCATCTCATAGTAAACCAGACCCAGCAGGTTGCGGGCCTTGATATTATCCTTATTAAATTTCAAGCTCTGACGCAGGCTGACGATGGCGCCGGACAAATCCCTGACGCCGGCCTTTTCCAGCCCTTCATTATAATACATATTGGAAACACGAATGACCTTCTTGTAGAGAGAAACATCCGCTCCGCAGGAAGTGCAAAAATCATGTTCCGATAAATGACATCCGCAATTATAACAAAACATTATTGCTCCTCTTCATACTCCTGTCCGGTCTCCATAATCATCTTTACAAGCAAATCAGCCATATCTGTCAGGTCCTGATGGTAAATAGCATCCTCGGCATCCTCCACTTCAAGGCTGGGCTGAAATTTCTTCAATTCTTCTTCGAAATTTATCATTGTTCAGCAGCTCCTTTATCTCTCCCACCAAATACAGACTTCCTGTCACATACACACGCCCCTCAGGCTCCTTCTCCTGTAAAAGCGCATAAAAAGCGTCTTCCACATTATCATATCTCACAAATGCACATCCGGGAAACCTTTCAAACAGCTCTCCCAGCTTTTCTTCGGAAAGGGCCCGCTCATCGCCTATCCTTGCAAGGGCAATTCTGTCAAAAAAGCCGCTTTCCACCAACTTTTCCGCCATATGTCCCGCATCCTTCCCCTCCAGCGCACCGAACAGCAGCAGCCTTGCTCCTCTCCGTCCGTCTGCCTTCACTGTCTCCAGGAAAGCTCTGATGCCGTCCTCATTATGTGCTCCGTCCACATATACCTCGGTCAGCACTTCCTCCATACGTCCGGCCCAGAAGCAGTCACGCACTCCTGCCTTTATCTGCTCTTCCGTAATATGCTTTCCTTCGTCCAGCACCTCCAGGGCTCTGACCGCAAGTGCACAATTTTCCATCTGGTATGCCGCGATGGTATTCAGCATCAGACTAACATCTCTATAATACTTGGTGTGTACACAAAAATCAATGGTTTTTCTCTTAAATTTTGAGAAATAGTAGTCATTTTCCGACACAGAATAAGCGGAAATTCCAATTTCCTTCGCACATTGCCGAAAAACAGTGGTCGTCTCACTGCAGGTTTCCCAATAGACCACGGGAACTCCTTTCCGCATGATACCCGCTTTTTCCCGGGCAATTTTCTCTACCGTATCTCCCAGATATTTCACATGGTCCAAACTGATATGCGTGATAACGCAAAGTTCCTTTTGAGAAACGGAATTTGTCGCATCCAATCTGCCGCCGACGCCTGTCTCCAAAATGCAGAAATCCGGCTGTTCTTCCGCAAACCATATCATGGCAATGAAAAAGAGATACTCAAAATAGGATGGGTGATATTCCCCCTGGCGGCCGCTCTCCAGTCCTTCCCAATCCAGCATATCATATATATGATGGAATGCCTTCAAAAATGCCTCCCGGGAAATCATTTCTCCATTCACCACAAAACGCTCTCTGATCTCCACAAGATGGGGAGAGGTAAACAGCGCCACCCTGTATCCTGCCGCCTCTAAAATACTGCGCAAATAAGCACAAACAGAACCTTTTCCGTTTGTGCCGGCCACATGAATGATACGCATTTTTCTATCAGGATCACCCAGGCGGTGTAAAAAAGCCCGGGTGTCCTCCATCGTGTTTTTCGTCGTGAAACGGGGTGTATCATTGATATACCTCTCCGCTTCTTCGAAAGTGGTAATATTCTGTTTCTTTCGCATGTTAAGCGACCTTTCTCTTGTCCTCTATATCCACAACCTTACTGTTCTTCTTCCTTCTGTTCACCAGCAGTTCCACATTCCGAAGCGCCATCCGCCACCCGAAAGCGGCATAGGGAAACATCATTATGTAATAGGGAAATATATAGCGGGCCTTTGCCTCCACCAGCGCGCTGAAGAAGAATCCTCCTATCATGGCAATCGCCGGTATATGCTGCAGGATATTGCTGCCTTTTTTGACCCCGAAAAGGAAGTAACAAAGCATCCCCGCATAGATGACGATCTGCCATCGGTCGCACACCCGCAAGACCTTCATATAGTCTTCTCCGCTGACTCTGTCAGCCAGCGATCCCTCCTCCGGTCCGGGTACGCCCTCCGCACTCTCCGTTGTGAAAAAGAGCGCCTGATACAGCGGTTCATTCCACTGAGACAGTATTTTTTCCCGGAAAAATGTCCATGCATATGCAGGATCCTTCCGAAATTCGTTCAGCCGCTCCTGCAGCTCTTCCCTGGCGGCCGCCGCTGTCTTCTCACTGTCGCACTCAAGGTTATAATACAAATCTTTCGGATAATTATTATACCAGCCGTAAGCGCCGTTCGTCTCCTGCATCCCCATGGCAATCCATGTGATGGAGGGAATCCCTTTGCTGTGCTCATAGCCGGAGCGAATTTCGTACATTTTATAGATGCCTCCAAAAACGCCCCAGGTAAGCACCACTGTCAGAAGAAAAGCCAGAATACTCTTTTTATCCTTATGGAAAAGGCTATGGAGTAAAATTGCAATCCCCATGGCAATGAACAAAACCAGCGAGTGCTTTCGCACCATCATAGCCAGTACCAGCGAAATCCCCATAATCACCAGATAATAGGTCTTTTTCTCTCTTTCATAGCGCAGCAGCATCCATTCCGCCAATAATGCGAAAAAGATACCGGGAATATCCCCATACACCCAGGGTGTGTAAAAGATCAGCGGCAGACACCCCAGCATCAAAATGTTATACCCAACCACCACCGCTGTGGATCCTGTCATCTCCTGCAGAATGCGATACCCGCAGTAGGCGCTTCCCGCCGCCAGGAGCATACACAGCAGCTCATATGCATAATAATTGTAGGCGCCCACAATACGGAAAAATCCTTCCATTAACGCCATCAGTCCCAGTTGGTGAGGGTACATGCCGCAATAACCGCTGACTCCCAGAAATTCATACCCGCCTTCCATAAAATAAGAGGCTCCGCCATAGACAAAGGCCTGATCCCCCACCGGCACATGGGCCGACGAATGTATCCACCACAGACTGGCCGTCACAATCCAGCCAAGCATCGCTGCCGCGGAAATACGACGAATCAGAATCTGTATTTTAACGTCTGTTTTTTTCTCAAAAACCATCAATGCCGCCATTGCCGCCACAGCCATAGCAAGGCACAGAAGATTCTGCTTTTGTGAGTCATAAACGTTCACAGGAATTTCCGGATCTCCGGGCATCATATACTGGGTATACCGAAAAGCATACCACACAAGCACCAGAAAAATCGCGCTTCCCACAACCCGTACAATCAGATTTCCCATATTGTACAATCGAGTCATTGCCTTGTCCATATCTCACCCCATGTGATTCAGTCGCGTAGAAGCATGTCGCCTCTAACGAGACGACAGCTGGTTTAATCGCAGCGTAACCTGTTCCATCATCTGTGTGTATTTTGCAAGCTTCTCCCGCTCCTGTGCAATCTTTGCCTCAGGCGCCTTGGAAATAAATCTCTCATTGGAAAGCATCCCGTTGACACGGTTCAGTTCTCCCTCCAGTCTCTTCTGTTCCTTCCGCAGGCGCTCCATCTCCTGGGCCACATCCACAAGTTCCGCGAAGGGAATATAGAGCGTCGCTCCCGCAACCACCACAGATACGGCATCTTCGCCCACCACTGTCTCTGTTGCCTGCGCGTCATTGGCATTCAGCTGATTCAGCATTGTAACCTGGCTGGCGCCGGCCAGAGAGGCAAAGAACAGCTTACCCTCCGTGAAGGTATCCAGAATATCCTGATTCTCACTGACCACGAACAGGGCCGTCTTGCGCCCGGGCGCCACATTCATTTCATTGCGGATATTCCGAATACCGCGCACTGCCTCCTTGATAATCTCGATGTCCTTCTCTTCCTTCGGGAAACTTCTGTCTTCCCGATACCGGGGCCAGCTGCTTATGACGATAGACTCCTCCTCGCTCTGCAGCGTGCAGAAAATTTCCTCTGTGATAAAGGGCATGTAAGGATGCAGCAGCTTCAACGCGTCTATCAGTACCGTCTTCAGAGTCCAAAGCGCGGCATTCTGGCTCTGCGCCTGGGAATCGGTAAACTCGCCGGATTTTGCGGCATAGAGTCTGGGCTTAACCATCTCGATATACCAGTCGCAGAATTCATCCCAGATAAAATCATACACCTTCTGCACGGCAATGCCCAGCTCGAAGCTTTCCATATTGTCCGTGACATCCTTTACCAGCGTGTTCAGTCTGGAAAGAATCCATCTGTCAACAGGCTCCAGCCGGGAGCTGTCCGGCTCGGTCACCGTTTTCCCCTCCATATTCATCAGAATAAAACGAGAGGCATTCCACACCTTGTTGGCAAAATTACGGCTGCTCTCCACCCGTTCATAGTAGAATCGCATATCATTGCCCGGAGCATTCCCTGTGATCAGCGTCAGCCTCAGCGCATCGGCGCCATACTTTTCAATGATTTCCAGGGGGTCTATTCCGTTGCCCAGCGATTTTGACATCTTGCGCCCCTGACTGTCGCGGACCAGTCCATGGAACAGCACCGTTTTAAAGGGCTTCTCTCCCATATGCTCATAGCCGGAGAAAATCATCCGGATGACCCAGAAAAAGATAATATCATACCCTGTCACCAGCACGTCCGTGGGATAGAAATAGTTCAGGTCTTCTGTCTGCTCCGGCCACCCTAAAGTCTCAAAGGGCCAGAGTGCGGAGGAAAACCAGGTGTCCAGCGTGTCCGGATCCTGCGTGAAATGTCTGCCGCCGCATTTAGGGCAGACTTCCGGCATGTGGCTGTCCACCACCAGCTCCTTACAGTCGTCGCAGTAATACGCCGGAATCCGATGTCCCCACCACAGCTGCCGGCTGATACACCAGTCTCGGATATTGTCCGTCCAGTTATAATAAATCTTCTCCAGACGCTTCGGCACCAGCTCAATCTCGCCTTTCTTCACTGCTTCCACCGCAGGCTTGATCAGCTCATCCATCTTCACAAACCACTGTTCCTTTACCAGCGGTTCCACCGTAGTCTTGCAGCGGTCATGGGCACCCACATTATGGGAATACTCCTGGATTTTCACCAGAAGTCCCTGTCTCTCCAGCTCCTCCACAATGGCCTTCCTGGCTTCATAACGGTCCATTCCACAGTATATTCCGCCATTCTCATTAATAGTAGCGTCATCATTCATGATATTGATCACAGGCAGATTATGGCGCTTTCCCACCTCAAAGTCATTGGGGTCGTGGGCGGGCGTAATCTTCACAACACCTGTCCCGAATTCTCTGTCCACATAGGTATCTTCCACCACCGGAATCACCCTGTTCATGATGGGAAGCATCACGCTTCTGCCCTTCAGGTGACCGTACCTCTCATCCTCCGGATGAATGGCCACGGCCGTATCCCCCAGCATGGTCTCCGGTCTGGTGGTGGCAAAGGTCAGAAATTCCGTGTCGCTGGGCGTACCATCCTCCTTCATCACCGGATATTTGATATGCCACAGGTGTCCCGCCTGTTCCTGATACTCCACCTCCGCATCTGAAATGGAAGTATTGCAGACAGGGCACCAGTTAATCATACGCGCCCCTTTGTAAATGTATCCCTTCTTGTGCATTTTTACAAAGACTTCCGTCACAGCCTTATTGCAGCCCTCATCCATGGTGAAACGTTCCCTGTCCCAGTCACAGGAAGATCCCATTTTCTTCAGCTGCGAAATAATCCGTCCGCCGTACTCTTTCTTCCATTCCCAGGCCCGCTCCAGGAACTTCTCCCGTCCCAGGTCATGCTTGTCAATTCCTTCCTTTTTCAGAGTCTCAATAATCTTCACCTCTGTGGCGATGGAAGCGTGATCTGTGCCAGGCTGCCATAAAGTATTGTAGCCCTGCATTCTCTTGAATCGAATCAGGATATCCTGCATGGTATTATCCAGTGCATGTCCCATATGAAGCTGCCCGGTGATATTTGGAGGGGGAATTACAATCGTAAAAGGCGTCTTTTCATGGTCCACCTCGGCGTGAAAATACTTTTTTTCCAGCCATTTTTCATACAGTCTGTCCTCCAGCCCCTTCGGGTCATAGGTCTTAGCCAGTTCCTTGCTCATCTGTTCTCCTTCCCTTGGTACCTCTGCATTGCGGCCTGCCCCTGAAAAAGTGCCTGCAGTGCAATCGAGTAGAGGAATGCTCTTCTCCGCTACTCGCGCGCGGCCCGCATGCCGCAT
>CAQUWW010000084.1 GCA_948896875.1 uncultured Acetatifactor sp.
TTTCCAGGTCCACATCAATCATAACCGGCATTCGGATTCCAATCTCCCGGAGGCGGCGATAATCGTTTATCTCCGCCTCCATCTTGTTGCCGAACCGGTAATACTCACAGGGCTCATGGTGAATCTGCTTCAAAACATATTCTCCCGCTTCATCCCGGGCCAGGTAGGAATATCCGCCTTTTCCTTTTCCCAGAAGTTTTTGAATTTCGTATTCTCTATCATTTACGACCATTTTCTGATTTTCTTCTGGCGACTTATTTAGATTTGTATTTATATCCATTTTTCACAGTCCTTTTCTGCCGGGCTTTTGCTGTCGCTTTTTTAAAGACTTCCCCTGCCACTTACGATGTTTTCTGTACTTTGCATTGTATTTTGTTACATTGTAGTGTACTTCTTCGCACTTCTTCTCACTGTGCCGCATATCACTAAACTTCATTGCATCTCGCAATATATGCTACACTTCAACACATCGCACTGCGCCTTACTTCACCGCATTTCACCACACTTTACCGTACCGGGCACCAACACTGCCGCTTCATACTGCCCCAATCTTCCTGAAAATTCTTCCTCCGTTATCAGATTCCGCCAGCCCTCCAGCCCGGGCAGTTGAACGCTTCCCTCCCCGACGTGGAAAATCAGAATGATGCGCTGCTCCTCCAGCTCTCTTTCCACATAGAGGATTTCTTTCTCATCATCAGCGTACTGGGCCACAGTCTTTCCCCTTGTTAGCGTCGGATATCTGTGTCTGATCTGTATAAGCCTGCGGTAATACCCAAGGCAATCCCTCTTCTGCCTGTTTTCATCCCACAGCATTCCCCGTCTGCAGTCCGGGTCCGGGCCGCCTTCCATGCCCACTTCATCGCCGTAATAAATCATAGGCATACCGGGAAGTAAAAGCTGCATGGCCGCCGCCAGCTTCTGCTTTCTCATATCGTTGCCGGCGCTGTGCAGGAATCTGGCCGTATCATGCGTGTCTATGAAATTCCACAGATATCCCTCCAGAGCTTTGTTCAGATTCCCCTTTACAAAATTCAGATTCCCCCAGAAGGCCGAGGGCGTCAGCTCCTCCCGGACAATCAGGTCCGTCACAGCGTCATAAAAGGGGTAGTTCATGACGCTGTCCCACTCGTCTCCCTCCAGGAAATCGCCGGCGTAGTGCCAGATTTCTCCTATCAGCAGAACATCCTTTTTCACCGCCTTCATTTCCCTGCGGAACCGCTTCCAGAAGCTGTGACTGATTTCGTCCGCCACATCCAGCCGCCAGCCGTCAATATCGCATTCCCGGATCCAGTAGGACGCCACATTGATGACATAATCGGCGGTTTCCCGATTCTGCAGGTTCAGCTTCGGCATATAGCCCGCATAACTGAATGTCTTATAATTGGGCCGTTTCCCCCACTCCATCACCAGCGGAAAGCCCTCGATGTAATACCAGTCCAGATACGCCGACTGCTCCTGCTTCTCCCGGATGTCCTTGAACGCGAAAAAGTCGATTCCCGTATGGTTGAACACACCGTCCAGAATCACATACATGCCTGCTTCATGAGCCAGCCCTACCAGCTCCTTCAAGTCTTCCTTATCTCCAAAAGAGGAATCTATTTCATAATAATCGGCTGTATTGTATTTATGGACGGAATCAGACTTGAAGATCGGTGTCAGGTAGAGGATATCCACCCCCAGTTTCCGGATATGATCAAAATGTTGGATAATCCCCTGCAGCGACCCCTTCAGGTCTGCTTTTCCTCCAATGGGCGCCTGGTACCAATCCTCTTCCGGCACTTCCTTATCCGTGGCAAAGCGGGAGGGGAAAATCTGATAGATGACTTTGTTCTCAGCCCAGGCGGGCAGCTCGAACCGCTCTTCCTCCCGCAATGTCTGAGGGCAATCGAACATTCTGTCTATATTGGTAATGCACTGGTCATAAAAGCCATGATTTCCATAGTAGGCCACCTTTCCTGCCCGGTCCTCTATCTCAAAAAAATATCGGAGACACACCACATCCAGGTCTGCCTCTGCCTGGTAATAGTCTATATAATTGTCGGAATATGCCAGTTCCATCTGGTATTCCTGCCGAGTATCCATATATGTGAGAGGCAGGTATTTATTCTGGGTGTGAAGAACTACCTTCGCCACATCCCCCTTCTTCGCTTCAAGCCGGATTACAAAATGTCCCTTTGCTGTCGCATAGCAGTATCGCTTGTCCGCAAAATGTCTGATTGCCGCGTATTCCATATGGTTAATCTCCTATTCTTGATAGTAAAAGCCTGCTTTCAATTGTAGACAGTTGTTACTCGCCAGCCTTAAAGGGTCAAGTTCCGCATTTTCTTACATTTGTCCTTCTCACAAAAGGTTTCCCGGCTGTTCAGGAGTCCTTCCTTCTTCCAAGTACCATTTATTCCATTTGCTTTATCTACTTGCATTATACGCTTATAAATGCTAGAATTCTTGTAGAATAATCCTTTATTTATAACACAATCCTATTTTTTATAGCAGTTCAGCCAGGTCTTGAACTGTTATAGTTTTTCAGGACCTGTCGGAGGACTCTTATGGACCCAACGCCCCTGCACGAAACCAAAACTCACGGAACCGCCTCATTTCCCTTCACTGTTTATCGGGGTAACATACCGGAATATTTCCGCTCTTTTCCTCTGCACTGGCATGATGAATTTGAGCTGATTTACTGTGTCAAAGGGCGGATTCTGGTGACGGTATGGGGCCAGACTTATACCTTCTGCGCCAAAGATCTGGCAGTGGCGCTTCCCCGGGCGGTACACTCCATCGGCCAGAGCGGCTCCGAAACCGGGGAGTATTTTAACATTATGTTTCATCCCATACTTTTCAAAGGCCCGGAAGATGACCCCTGCTATGAAAAATACATTCTTCCTTTTCTAAATGGAGAGCGGACACTGGAATGCTTTCACCCGGCAGGTTCTCCCTTCAATCAGGCCGTAACTCCCTGCATTCTTTCCATGCTGGAGCATCGCAGAGACAGCTTCTCCACCCATGAACTGCTGATGAAGTCCTGTCTGTTCCTGCTCCTCCACCACATGAATCAGCAGAGTACCGCCGCCAATGCTGACAGCCTGCCACAGTTGTCCTATGGCAGGCTGAAGGATGCGCTTTATTATGTCCAGCATTTCTATGATCAGGAAATTACAGTAACAACGGCGGCCAGGCGATGCGGCTTTTCGGAAAGTCATTTTATGAAGCTGTTCCGGGAATTTACCGGCATGAGCTTCAATGCCTATCTGGTGAATTACCGTCTGGAGCTGGCGGCCCGGCAGTTGTCGGAGACAGGCCTGAAAGTCATCGATATTGCGGAGAACTGCGGCTTCCGCAATCATTCCTATTTCACCCGGGCCTTCCGGCAAAAATATGGGAGAACGCCTGTGGAATACAGGAAGGCGGCCCACACGTCCCATACGCAGTCCGCCCCTACAGCCTCTTCATTACAGTTCACGGCCTTGCCGTAAGCTGTAACGTGATGCACACATACAATAGAATGCCCGCATTCTATTGTCATGAATTGAGCAAAAGAGCTCATTTTGGCGCACGCCACCTCGGGATTTTCGTGCAAAATGCGCACGAAAACGCCTCGCGACGGCACCGAATGAACAGTGACGCCTCTTCTCCTACGGCGTGAAGAAATCGGATATCTTGCGTATCAAATCCCGTATTTCCACAATCAAATTCACCTTCTCCTGCCCGATAAATTGGGTAGGAGCTGTCGGGGCCTCTCCCTTCCCCGGTTCCATGACGACGGAAATGCTTTTCAGCATCTTTAGCTCCCCCACAGGCAGTTCTATTCCTAAGCGGGACAGCAATGCTGCCTGCTGCTCCGCCAGCGCACCTGGATTCTCCATGGAAAACTCAATTCTTACTGCCCCTGCTTTTTCTCTGCCGTCCGGCTCCGCATTACCTTTTTCACCGGAATCGGAACTCCCGATTCCCACCGCCATCCGTACCTGTTCCGCCTCTATCCTGTACCGGCATCCCTCTTCCGTTCTCTCCTTTGACGCCAGCGCCAGGAGGGGAAAATATACCGCAATGGATCGGCCTGAACTGGACTCCGGCAGGTGAAACTCCCGAATCCGGCTTAAATCCAGATCAAATATCTGCTCTACCTGTTCCAGCGTCATATACACCGCCTCCAGCTCAGCCGGCATGATATGGTCCAGGAGCGAAACCTTTTCCACCAGATTCCTGCGGATGGTATTGTAGGGCAGGGTCTCGTTTATGGCATCCAGCCCGTCGCTCAGATACAGCTCTATCAGTGGCTCCTCTTCTCCTTCCGGATAAAGCAGGGCCTGTATCTCATCTCCCCGGGCCCTTCCCTTTATCCGGAGCCGGAACAAGGCGTCTTCCTCATATCCGGTCAGCTTTGCAAGGTTCTCCAACAACTTCGTCTGTCCGGCCTCCAGGGCGGTCCTGTCAAGCTCCACCTCCAGGTCAAAGGTAAACTGCCCCGCCGCCATATGCCGTCGCAGTACTCCCGCATCCTTCCATATAGGATAAGAATAAATGCAGGCTCCCAATACTGCCGCCAGCAACAGAGTTAGTACGATATAACGTATTTTTTTATTCTTTCTTATTTTCACAGCTGATCTCCTTTATTGTTTTAACCTGCACTTCTGCAATATTCACACTATACGAGATTTAGCTCTGTATCCAGGAGACATCATCCTTTTATTCCAAAAATCCTCTCCGTGTTCTTCTTCGCATGCTCCATCAGCACTTCCTCCGAAACCTTCCGGTATCTGGCCAGATCTCTGACCACATACCTGATATTCTGGGGCACATTGGTTCTGTCCAGCCCTGGAACATTCTTCGGCGTCAGGTAGGGCGCGTCCGTTTCCACCAGAATCCGGTCCAGGGGAATCATGGCCACAGCCTCCCGAAGCTCCCCTCCCCGGCGGTCATCGCAGATCCATCCTGTGATGCCGATGGAGAACCCCATGGAAAGGTATCGGTCCAATGTGGCTTTGTCGCCGGTAAAACAATGCACCACGGATTTCGTACAGATTTCCGGATGATTCTTAAAGCGCTTCACGAAATCACCTGCGGCGCTGCGTTCATGGAGAAACAGAGGCTTATCCAGCTTTTCCGCCAGAACAATATGCTTCTCCAGACATCGTATCTGATTTTCCTTTGTGGAAAACATTCTGTCATAATCCAGACCGCACTCTCCAACGGCCACCATTCTGTCATTTTGGGACAGCATCCGCTCTATCTCCTGGAAGTCCTCCTGTCTGGCTCTGTCGGCATTGTGAGGATGGATCCCCGCCGTCCCATAGGCGTCATGATTTTTTACAAAGCTGTCTATTTTCCTGTTCTCTTTGCTGTCTGTTCCCGTCAGGATGCAGCACACCTCATTCTCCCACGCCTCCCGGAGCACCTTTTCCGGCTCCGGAAACTGCCTGCAAAACAGATTCAGGCCGATATCGTAATATTTTATATTCCTTTTCATATTTCCATATTCCTCCCTCATACATTTCTTTTGACTTCCGCCAGGTTTCCAATTCTCAATCACTGTATCCTGATTTCATTATACAGCAACAGGTACCAAAATCAACAAATTACCTGATTTCCGGAAGCATATTTTCTTAATTAATATTTTCTCAATATTGTGGACAAGCATTACACCTTTTGCTATTCTGTTCTCAGAAAGGAGTCGATTATGCCTTTTTTAAAAGAAGAAATTCATTTTGACGGACCAATTTCATTTACCATGTACGAAACCGATGCCCGGCAGATTATGATTCATTGCCATGATTGTCTGGAACTGAATTACATCTTAAGCGGAACCGGACATTATATCATTGAAAACAAATCTTATCCTATTGCCGCCGGTGATATTTTTCTGATCAACAATTCCGAACATCATATGGCGGTTCACAACGGAGCTCTGTCCATGCTGGTTTTTGTCTTTGATACAGGCTTTATCTGGGATACTCCTGAAGAATACGACTATGTAAAGCCCTTCTTTGAAAGGAACCGGCATTTTTCCAATAAGGTACTGCAGGATTCTCCATCCTATCCCTTAATCAGGGACAGTCTCTTAAGACTGCAAAAGGAATACGTCGAGCAACAGGATGGCTGGCCTCTCCTGATAAAAGCATATCTCATGGTTGCTTTAGGGGAATTTTACCGCTATTATCAGAGGCTGGACGCATTGAAAACAGATTCTTCCGTGGCCATTGCCTATGGCCGCATCCGCAGCGTGGTGGAATATATCCATGAACATTTTGATGAACCTCTGACCTTAGGCCAGCTTGCCGACCATACCATGATAAGTAAAAATTATCTCTCCGCTGTCTTTTCGAATACCATGAAATTAAGCCTTTTCGACTATATCGAGCAGGTTCGTGTGAATCATGCCAGATGGCTGCTCCAGACCACGGAAGAAAGCGTTCTGGATATTGCACAAAAGTCCGGTTTCCATAGCAGTTCCTACTTCAACCGGGTCTTTAAAAAAATAATGGGCATGGCACCAAACCAATATCGAAAAAGCATAATATAGTACAATTTTTTCCTAATATAGCGCAAGACAATCCTGTTTTTCCGTTGTAAAATACAATCAAATAAAAAACAGTGGTTTGAGGGCCATATCTCCACACAGCCCTCACTCGCAATGGAAAGGATAAAAAATGGGAAAAAAATATACTATGGGCGTTTTAGGCCTGGGAGAAGGCCGCAGCATTATCTCCGCCGTTTTGAACAGCAACTTATGGGAACTGGGCTGTATTTGCGATTTAAATGAAGCATTGTGTAAGGAGCGCTGTCAGGAGTTTTCCATCACAAATTATACAACCGATTACAATGAGATGCTACAGAATCCTCTTATCGACGTAATCGGAATCTACACTCCGGACCAGCTTCACGCCGTTCATATTAAAATGGCTTTGGAAGCCGGTAAACACGTCATCTGTACAAAGCCTCTCATGGTTTCTTTAGAGGAAGCGAATACACTTTTGGCCGTACAGAAGCACACTGGAAAAACGGTCTTTGTAGGTCAAAGCTCCCGCTATTTTGAACCTCTTCGCAGACAGCATTTAGATTATATGGCGGGAAAGCATGGCGATCTGGTTACATTGGAAGCCCACTACATCAGTGACTCCCGTTGGTTTCTGGAGCGCGACTGGAGTCGTCGGAAGGGGTTTTCCTGGATGTACAACTTCATGATTCATGCGGTTGATCTCGCCGCATGGTATCTTCCGGAAATTGAAGAGGTTTACGGAATGGCCGCCGTCAGCGCCAATACAAAAGCCTATGGTTTGGAGGTCTCTGATACCTTGAAATTTCTCTTAAGGGACAAAAGCGGCCGCTTTGCTTCCGTTAACGGATGTTACGCAACACCAACTCTTGGCAGTTCTGTGGAGCAGTCCATCAGCTGTACCCTGAGAGGCACAAAGGGAATCAGCCGCGGAGGTTACCCAAAACTTCAATATTATACTAATTTTGAACCTCTGGAAAAAACAGCCGGACTGCAGACATTTGACGAACTGCATCCCTATTTCTTCCGGTTTGAACAGGAAAGCCATCATGCGGGCGAATATCAGAATTATATCGAGCATTTTGCCACCGCCCTGCACAATGGAGAAACCCCGAAACCTGACTTAAAGGAAGGGATTCACACCCTGGCCATTATGGAAGCCATGGATACATCCATCCGGACCGGAGAACGGGTATTCGTAGATGATATTTTAGAAAAGCATAAGATTACACTTGATTAATTTCATGTAAAAAATCCGGTTTCCCTTTTATGGAATCTATGTTAAACTGTTTATGAACACAATCACCTGTAGTATTCGGCACCTTATTACGAAGTGCTTTGTCGATCAGATATGAAGCAGCCCTATTTCGTATCTATGAAAGGATTCCCGGCATGTGTAAAAAAGTTAAACTGCCTATCGGCATAGAAAATTTCGAAAAGTTAAGAACTGAAGGCTTCTACTATGTAGATAAGACAGGATTGATAAAGGAACTGCTGGAAAACTGGGGAGAAGTGAACCTGTTCACCCGCCCCCGACGGTTCGGCAAATCCCTGAACATGAATATGCTCCGTTATTTCTTCGAATACGGTTGCAGCAGGGAGCTGTTTGACGGGCTGGAAATCAGCAGGGAAACGGACTACTGTGAAAAATACATGGGAAAATTTCCTGTCATTTCCATTACTCTGAAAGGGGTAAGCGCTATGGATTATGCAGGAGCGAAATCTATGTTGCGGACGATTATCGGAAACGAGGCGCTTCGGTTCCTTTTCCTTAAGGAAAGCCCTGAACTGTCAGCTGAAGAAAGGGAAAGTTACCGGCAGCTGATAGCGTTTGATCCCCAGGGCCGCCAGAAGTTTTCCATGTCAGACGACATGCTTGCCGACAGCCTTCGCACTTTGTCCGACCTGCTCCAAAAGCATTACGGCCAAAAGGTAATCCTTCTGATCGACGAATATGATGTGCCGCTGGACAAGGCCCGGCAGTCGGGCTATTATGATGAAATGATCACTCTGATTCGAAACCTGTTCGGCCAGGCGCTGAAAACCAATAATAGCCTGCAGCTTGCAGTCCTGACGGGATGTCTTCGTATCTCAAAAGAAAGTATTTTTACAGGGCTGAATAACATGAAGGTCTTCTCTGTCACAGATATCCGGTTTGCATCATGGTTCGGCTTTACCGCAGAAGATGTAAAGCGGCTGCTGGAATCCTACCATCTGGAAGAGAAATTCGAACTGATTCGAAAATGGTACGACGGATATCGTTTTGGAAATACAGAAATGTACTGTCCGTGGGATGTTATTAATTACGTGGATCTGCTACGCACGGAGCCGACAGCCTTGCCCAGAGCGTACTGGATCAACACAAGCGGAAACGACATCATCCGTCAGTTTGTCCACATGGCAACGCCAGGAACCAGACGCGAGATAGAAGCTCTGGTAGCCGGAGAGACTGTCACTCACCGCATCCGCCAGGAACTGACTTACAGGGATCTGTACGACAATATAGACAATCTGTGGAGTGTACTTTTCACCACGGGCTATCTGACCCAGCGCGGAGAAGAATCAGCCGACGTATACCGGTTAGCTATCCCGAATCTGGAAATCCGGCAGATATTTGTGGAGCAGATACAGGAATGGTTCCAGGCGGAGGCCCGAAAGGATGCGCCCCGGCTGGATGCTTTCTGCAACGCATTCCTGCAGGCGGATGCCGGCGCCGTGGAAAATCAGTTTAATGACTACCTGCGTAAAACTATCAGTATACGGGATACGGCTGTTCATGCTGCTAAGAAAGAGAACTTTTACCATGGAATCCTTCTGGGGCTTCTGGGGCACAGGGAGGACTGGATAGTGACCTCCAACGTAGAATCTGGTGACGGATACAGCGATATCCTGGTGGAGCTGGAAGAAGAAGGTGTGGGAATCGTCATCGAGGTAAAGTATGCGGAGAACGGGAACTTTGAAAAAGGATGCAGGGAGGCCATGGAGCAGATTGAGAAAATGGGATATGAAGACTCGCTGTTGGACAATGGGATGGAGCGAATTTTGAAATATGGAATCGCCTGTTATAAGAAGAAATGTAAAGTGCAGCTTGCCGGTTCTCCTGTCTGGCACATGTGCTGACAGGGCAATCTCAAACCGGCAGCCGTATCATCTCATCATAAGCGGGCATCCACTGACCGCTTTTAAAATCCCGGGCTCTGAGCACAATCTCATTCTCATAGACATACAGAATCCAGGTGGCAGGCACATTCCGCCAGGCCCTCTTCGCATTTTGAAAGGAGGGCAGTGTAATTTCGGCAAATCTGCCGCCTTCTGTGTTTTCCACCGTCACCGGCCCGGTGACGCCGAAGGACAGATGCAGATGTCCGCACACATAGATCACGCGGGAATATCTCCCCAGCAATCTGCGCAGCCTGCTATCCTGGGGCCCCACCGAATTATCTCTTATCGTGTCCACAAAGGGAGAATGGCTGAGTACAAAAATCGGCTGACCATCCTTACTGTATTCTTCCAGACTGCGGGCAAGCCACCCATAGCTTTCTTCCGACAGAAATAAGCCGTGGCGGATGGGGTCCAGGGCGTTGGTATCCCAGTCTGTCCTCCCGTCGCCTGTCTGCGGAAGGTAATCCGTATTCAATACCAGGAAATGACAGCCCTTCAGCGTCATTCCATAGCTGTAATTCTGTACACTGTCCAGCCTGCCTCGACCGAATTTACGCTCTGTGCCCGGGCAGATATGGCACTGCACATTTTTCCAGAAAGCGCTTCCGCCGGTGTGATAATTCTCTTCCGGCGAAACGTAATTGCTCTCGTGATTCCCGAAGCAGGAGATCAGCTGCCAGTCAGTGTGCCGCTCCATCAGCCCGTTGATCACACCGTATGCCGCATTGCAGACTTCCTCTGTGGCACCTGCCGCGAAATCTCCGGGATTCAGAATTCCGTCCAGCTGTGCATCCCATGACTCCAGATCGGCAAATGTCCTCTCCAGAGCCGATGCACCGGAATCTCCCGCCTCCCGGATATGGCAGTCACTGATCAGCAGCATGGCCAGCTTTGCTCTCTTCTGAGGTTCTGCCAGAAATGCTTCGTAAGCGCCCCGCAGTCTCTCATACAGCTGATTCTGCTCTTCCACCGAATCTCCCGGCAGGAAGGAATCCTTCCGGTCTTCCGGCGATTGCAGCTCTTCCAGCGAATGCCGCCCTTTCCGCGAACACAATTCTGCCAGCGTCCTTTCCACCTGCTCTGCCAGAGCCCTTCTGCTCTCTTCGGAATACATCCCGCTGTCACGCTCCAGCCGTCCTCCAATCTCGGCCGCCAGCTGCTTTATTCGTTGAAGTCGAAAGCTGCCTTCTATGGTTTCGCGTTCCAACGCGCCGGCATATATTTCAAATTGGTCTATACAGACGTTGCACAGACCGTATTGCCCCAACAGATCAGCTCCCAAAACCAGACTGTTGCTGCCCAGCCGCTGTCCGGTGAATGCGGAGATATCGGCGGACATCTTTTCCTCTCCGTCCACATAAACCGTATACCTTCCGCCCCTGCGGCTGCACACCACCGCGATCTGATGCCATCGGCTGTCCTGCGGCTCCCAGATACCGTCCACATCCCGCCGTTCTCCCTTCTCTCCGGTCAGCCCTATCGCAAAATACTGATTCAGAGGAAGCTGTGCCGCCAGAATGCCTGTGGCATCAAAATCAAAGGTACCCCGGTTGGAGAATACCACGCCCCCCAGAAGCACTCCGGGCATATCCACACCCCATCCCGCCTGACAGACATGCCAGGATGCCGCCCACTCCTGTGTGGCGCCGCAAATGGTATTATACGAGAAAAGTACCGTAAAGTCATCCGTGGTCAGGTCAATCCCTTTCAGATCAGGGAACCGGACATAATGCACGGTACTGTCCCGGCCAAAGGGATTATTCAGAGAAATCGCCCGTTTGCCGTCATACCCCGTCACATACACAGGAGCACCCACAACCGTCCCGTGATTCCCCCAGCCGGAGATATCTTCCCCATTCTCTTTATCGAAAGTTACCTGCAAAACCAACCGCATTCGCTTCTCCCTTCATCCTGCCTTCAGTCAGAGACATCTTCGCCCTTCTCTTCACCGAAAGCTGCCCGCAAAACCAACCACATATGCCACTTCCTTCCTCGCGCCTCCAACCAAAAATACCTTGTCCCTGAGGATATCCGCTTTTATGTACATCCGCCTCTATATGCGCCAGTCCCTGTGTACCACAGCCCTGTGTGATATATTGTGGTTCCCTTATCCCAGAAAACTTCCTTCCCGCATCATCTGCGCCTGTACTGCCTTTACATTCACGCTGCGGACCGTACAGCCTTCCCGCACCGCCAGCGCGGCGGCCACACCCGCCGCATGGCCCATTTCCATACAGGGCGGCATAACCCGGACTGCTCCGGCGCCTTCAGAGGTAGCGGAGAGACTTCTTCCTGCTACCAACAGCTGATCGATTTTTATTGGCACAAGACTTCTATAGGATACACCGTACCACTCGCCATTTTCAATGGTAACGTACTTCGTTCCGGCCACTCCCTCTCCGCCGTGGACATCGATAGAATTGGAGGCCAGCAGAATTGCATCCTCCGGCACTTTCCCGTTCAGTATGTCTTCGGCGGTAAGTGTCACTTCCCCCTTAATATGGCGACTCTCGCGGATGCCGATGGTGGAAGCGCTGGAGAGCAGTCTGGCATTTTCACACCCGGGAATATACTTTTTCAGGAATCTGTATATCTCGTCCACCTGCTGACGGCCAATCACTTCCGCTCTGGAAATATCCTGGGTATTGGTTCCGTTTACATCGGAAATGCGGGATATATTGACACACCACTCATCCTCCTTGACACTGCGATAAATCCCCACTGTCCAGCGGTTAATGTTGAAATCCCCGTTTTTCCGGGCTTCCTCTATCTTCCAGTGGAACATCCCTCTCTCCACGCCGTCCACAATGACTCTGTTGCGGTACATGTTCGCCTGCGCTTCCTCATCCACCTTTTTCCAGTCTACATTTCCTATCCGAAAGAACATAGAGGAGGGCTGTATGGTTCCCCGGGACTCATCCCCCAGTTCACAGGGAACTCCTGCCCGGTACGCCACATCGGCATCTCCGCTGCAGTCAATCACCACCTTTGCCCCGATGGCCTCCATCCCGCTTTTGGAAAAGATCACAATCCCCTTCATGCATCCTTCTTCCACCAGGGGTTCCACGAAGCTGGTATGATACAGAACCCTGACTTTTGCCTCCGCCAGCATCTCGTCAATCACTCTCTTCAATATCTCGGGGTCAAAG
>CAQUWW010000085.1:0-9947 GCA_948896875.1 uncultured Acetatifactor sp.
GGGCCCCATTCCCACGGCAAATTCCACCACATGGATGCCATTGGCCTTCGCCAGCAGAAAGTGTCCAAACTCATGGGCGATCACCACCACCCCGAATATAAGAATAAACCAAATTAGTGTCATCATTTCCGATCAGTCCTTCCTGTATCATACTGCCTGATTATGCGAACTTATTCTTTGCTTACAATCCATTGTCCATACATACTTCATAATCTGTTCATGGAATGGATAGAAAGCCGCCTCATTTTCTATAATAAACTCAAAATATATGTGTAAGTCTCCTGCTCCGTCTCCAGGATCTTCTCCACGCCGGGGGCAGCGGCCATTTTGTGATGCTCCATGGCCTTCTCAATCAGCTCCGATATGCCCAGATAAGATATTTTGTTCTCCAGGAACAGCCGAACAGCCATCTCGTTGGCCGCATTATATACGGTGGGCAGACTGCCTCCCGTACGGGCGGCCCGATATGCCAGTGCAAGCCCCGGAAAAGTATTGGTATCCGGCGCCTCAAATGTTAACTGTCCCAGTGCAAAGAGATCCACCCTCTCCCCCTGCATCGGTCTTCTATCCGGATAAAAAAGTGCATATTGAATGGGAAGCTTCATATCCGGCACCCCAAGCTGCGCGATAATGGCTCCGTCCACATACTGCACTGCGGAATGTACGATGCTCTGAGGATGAATCACCACCTGTATCTGATCCAGTTCCACCCCGAACAGCCATTTCGCCTCCATCACTTCCAGCCCTTTATTGACCAGAGTGGAGGAGTCGATGGTCACCTTCCGGCCCATGTTCCAGTTGGGATGCTTCAGCGCATCCTCCGGCCTTATCGCTTTCAGCTGTTCTCTTGTCCTGCCTCTAAAAGGACCGCCCGAAGCGGTCAGCAGAATCTTCTCAACACGGTCTCTATGGTATTCCACATATCTGCGAGAAGCCTTTCCGGCCAGTTCACCATTCAGCGACTGAAAAATGGCGCTGTGCTCACTGTCCACCGGCAGAATCGCCACATTTTTCTCTTTGGCCAGCGGCATGATAAGATGTCCTGCAGTCACCAGTGTCTCCTTGTTGGCCAGAGCAATATCCTTGCCCGCTTCGATAGCGGCGATCGTAGGCCGGATACCGATCATTCCCACAATAGCTGTCACCAGCATCTGGCTCTCAGGGAGAGCGGCAACCTCCAGCAGTCCTTCCATGCCGGACAGAATTCTCACGTTCAGATCCGCCACTCTGACTCTCAGATCCCGGGCCGCCTCCGGCCTCCACATGCATGCCGCCAGCGGCCGGAATTCCCTGATCTGTTCCTCCATTTTCTCCACATTGGCTCCGGCCGCCAGGGCCACCACTTGTAAATCCGGATTATTTCGCACGATTTCCAATGTCTGGGTGCCGATGGAACCGGTCGAACCCAATATCGCTATCTTTTTCATCATTATCTCCACATTGTGTTTTCTTATTAGCGCATACTGTAATGACAAAATTCTAAACTTCTACAGTACCTCCATACATCTTGGTCGTACACCATACATCTGGCCCCACTACCATGCATGGAAAATAAGGCAACAATAGAATCCATGCTCTGCGAGGATTCTATTGTCATGAATAAAGGAATAGCCGGGGTACTAAACCACAGGAATATGCGCTTTGGTTCACAGCAGCATCAACACCGTCAGAAAATAAGTCATGGGCGCGGTCACAATCATACTGTCAAAGCGATCCATAATCCCGCCGTGGCCGGGAATCAGTTTTCCATAATCCTTGATCTCCACATTCCGTTTTATTGCCGAAGCCGCCAGATCTCCCACCATACTCATCACGGCTCCCACACCGCAGATCACCGCAATGATCCAGGCAATCTGCTGCTCCGGAAAAGCTTTCTCCACAAAAAAGAAGCCGTACAGCCATCCGATCAGCGCGGCTCCGACCACGCCGCCGATACAGCCTTCCAGCGATTTCTTCGGACTCAGCACCGGGAATATTTTTTTCCTGCCAATCAGCTTTCCCACCGCATAGGCACAGGTATCACAGCCCCAGGAACTGATCAGTACCATCCACACCGTATAAATCCCCTGGGGGCACATTCTTGTCTGATAGACAAAGGCCAGGAGTATCGGGGCATAAATATAGGCAAAGACCGCAGCCATCACCTGGCTGGCATTATATTTTGGAAAAGTCAACACATAGGCAAACATATAGGCCAGGACCACACCCACGATGCACATCATAAGCCATTTGGAGTCTCCTGATATGTACAACAGCATATAATACCCTGTAATTCCCAGAAATCCAATGATTTCCAGACCGTTTATTTTATCATCCTGAGCACATTTTAATGCTTTCGTCAATTCCCGATAAGCAACCAAAGATGCCGCCCACAGCAAAACGGCCAGAGGAATTCCCCCCAGACTCATCGTTCCTATGGCGAGAGCCAAAAGTACCACACCACTTGCCAATCTGGTCCAAAACATAGGACTACTCCTCCTTTAAGCCTCCCAGCTTTCTATCTCTATGATTATATGCTTCCACAGCTTTACCCAATTCTTCCCTGGTAAAATCTGGCCAGGGCACCGGAGTAAAGTAGAACTCCGTATACGCCAGCTGCCATAACAGAAAGTTGGAAATCCGCTGTTCATTGCAGGTGCGGATCAGCAAATCCGGCTCCGGTATCCCTGCGGTATCCAGGAAGCCGCTTATGGTATCTTCGGTAATTTCCTCCGGGCGCAGCTTCCCCGCCGCAGCCGCAGCCGCCATTTTTCTGGCTGCTCTGACGATTTCGTCCCTGCCGCCATAATTGATGGCAATCTGAAAATGAAGGCCGTCATTGTCTTTCGTCGCCTCTTCCAGCTCTGCAATTCTGACCCGGATGTCTTCATCCAGCCTCGATTTCTCACCGATCACCCTGACACACATACGATTTTTCGCCGCCGTCTTCAAACAGGTCTTCATATAGTTGCGCAGAAGCTTCATCAACGCATCCACCTCGTCCTGAGGACGGGACCAGTTCTCCGTGGAAAATGCATATACCGTCAAATACGGAATTCCCATTCTCCAGGCCTCCTCACAGATAGTCTCCACCGTCTTCGCCCCCTGTACATGCCCATAATTGCGGGGCATCCCCTTTGCCTTCGCCCATCTGCCATTTCCATCCAGAATGATAGCCACATGTCGGGGCATCTTCAATTCTTCGCTCATTCTTCTATCCGCGCCTTTCCCGTTTTAGGCTTTTTATCCCCACAAATATCCGGAACGCCCATTTTTTCATTTTGCATTGCCGAAGCGCCCTCTCATGCTACTGCAAACAGGGGAGCAGATTAACATTTTCTCCACTCCCCCCGCATCCCTGCATGGCAATCCGGCAACACTTCTCCTCTTTATACGGTCATGATTTCCTTTGATTTCTTCTCCATCAATGCATCGACTTCCTTAATGAATTTGTCGGTAGTCTTCTGCAGCTGATCTTCCAACTGTTTAATCTCGTCTTCTGAGACATCTCCTTTTCCCAGCTTCTTCAGAGCGTCATTGCCGTCTCTTCGAATATTCCTGATGGCGACCTTGCCGTCTTCCGCTTTCTTCCGGACTTCCTTCACCAGATCCTTTCTGCGCTCCTCCGTAAGCTCCGGAAAAACAAGTCGAATCACACTTCCGTCGTTGGAAGGGTGAATTCCAAGGTCGGAAGTCATAATTGCCTTCTCGACCGCCTTGATCAGGGACTTCTCCCAGGGTGCAAGCTGGATCACTCTCGCTTCGGGTACGGTAATATTCCCAACCTGTTGAATGGGTGTGGGCGTTCCATAATAATCCACCCGAATCTTATCCAGGACATGAGGGTTGGCACGACCCGCGCGAATCGTATTGTAATCCCCCTCCAGAAATTCAATCGCCTTTCTCATTTTATCCTCGTACTGCTGCAATCTGGCGTCCATACTCTTCTACTCTCCTTTTTCTTTTTATAACACGTTGCCCCTTTTCCTCATAACGCACCATTTTACTGCAATTACATACCATCTTACCTATACTGTAACCTTTGTCCCGTTAAATCTGCCCTTCATGGTATTCACAATGCTGTTCTCTTCGCTCAGTCCGAATACCCACATGGGCATTCCATTGTCTCTGGCCAGAATGGAAGCCGTCATATCCACTACCTGAAGATTCTTTGCAATGACTTCCTCTATGGTAACTTCATCATATTTTTTCGCCGCCGGATTCTTGCTGGGGTCATCGTCGTACACGCCGTCAATGGATTTTGCCAGCAGGATCACATCCGCCTCCACCTCCACTGCCCGAAGCACAACGCCTGTGTCCGTGGAAAAATAAGGATGGCCCGTCCCTCCCGCGAAGAAAACTACCTGTCCCTCAGCCAGACATTCCACAGCTCTGTCCTTGGAAAAAAGCTCCGTGAAAGAACCACACACAAAGGGGGTCAGAATACTGGTCCTCATTCCCACAGAACGAAAAATCTCCGACACATAAATGCAGTTCATCACTGTGGCCAACATACCGATCTGATCTGCCTTCACGCGGTCAATATTCTCACTGGTCCTTCCTCTCCAGAAATTGCCGCCTCCGATAACGATGCCCACCTGAAACCCGTCCTCTGTCAGTTCTTTTACCTGCAGAGCAACCTTTCTGACCGTCTCCTCGTCGAAACCGGTCTTCTTCTCACCGGCCAGAGCCTCTCCGCTTAGTTTTAATAATATTCTGCGCGTAGCCATCACATCCTCTCTTTATTATTCTTCCTGCCATTGAATATGCTGGACAGGTGTGGTCTCGTCTGTAATCGGCAGAATGACCGTATCCTCCATGGCCTGAATCTTCTCAATAATCGTAGGCAGTGCCTCAATGGTAGTACTCTTGTTGGAAACGTCATGCATCAAAACCACAGAAGTACCATGTCTCTCAATACTTCCGGTGCAGTTCTCAATGATGGTCTCTGTGGGAAACAGATAGCTGCCTCCGTCTCCCGATGAAATATTCCAGTCAAAGAAGCGGACTCCCTGCTCATCCAGATACCTGGCAAACTCTTTCATTTCAAGCTCGCTGATGGTATTGGAGCTTCCTCCCGGGAAGCGGTATACCGTACTCTTCACCCCTGTGGTCTCATAAAGGTAATCCTGTATCTTCGTAAAATCTTCCGCGAAGCTCTCCACAGATGCGTACAGCTCGGAATATTTATGACTGTAGGAATGCATGCCCAGCGTATGGCCTGCCTCCACAATTTTTTTCAACATTTCTTCTTCCTTTTCCGCCTGATTCCCTACCACAAAAAAGGTTGCTTTCACACCATATTTATCCAGAATATCCAGAATTTCCTGGGTATTATCACTGGGACCGTCATCGAAAGTCAGGTAGACCTTATGAGCGGCGGTGATAGCCGAAGTACTGGCTTCCACACTCTCCCCGGAGGCCTGTCCCACTCCTTTACCCGCTGCTGTGTTCTCCCCGGAAGCGGACGTCCCTTCCATTGCGTCACTTAGCTCCTCTGTCAGTGTCCTCAGCTGCTCCTGCTGCTGTGTGGCAATTCCGGCAAGCCTTGCCAGCTGTGCGGTCATATCCGCAACCTTCCCGTTCAGAGCCCGGATTCTGACCAGCAGAACACCACAAAGTACCATCAAAATAATAACGGATGCGATTAACATCCGGATATTGCATCTTCTCAGCCGCCCAACGCCTCTCCCGCCGGCGGCACGGATTTTATCTTCGGATATGTCATGTTTCGGCTCTTCCTGCAAAGATACCGCGTCTTCTGGTGTAATGTCCTTTGACTTCTTCTTTCCTGACATATTCTCTCCCATATTCATTTTTCAAAGATTTCAATGACAGTATAGCATATTCCTCTTTTGGGGAAAAGAGCAAAATGAAAAAAGGACATAAAAATGTCCTCTTTCCTAATGTAAAGCAACACTTACAGTGTCACACCCTGTTTGAAGATTGCCATGTCATGATAGCCTGCCACCTCGCTGCGCACATATCTGCCGGAGGCTACCTCCACCACATAATCAAACAGCCGCTTCGCCTCTTCTTCCATATTTTTATCTTCCACAAGCACGCCCGCATTAAAGTCAATCCAGTTCCTCTTCCTGCCGGCGAGACCGGTATTGGTGGAAATCTTCACAGTAGGCACAGGAGATGCAAAAGGTGTTCCTCTTCCGGTGGTGAACAGCACAATCTGCGCTCCTGCCGCCGCCAGCGCCGTGGAGGCCACCAGGTCATTGCCCGGAGCGCTGAGCAGATTCAGCCCGTTGGTCCGGACTGTCTCACCGTACTGCAATACACCCTTTACCGGCGCGCTGCCGGATTTCTGGGTACAACCCAGAGATTTGTCCTCCAGTGTGGAAATCCCGCCCTTTTTATTGCCGGGAGACGGATTCTCATATATGGTCTGATTGTGACTCTTAAAATAATTTTTAAAATCGTTGATCAGGTCCACCGTCTGATGGAACAGCTCCTCGTTGGCGCAGCGGTTCATGAGAATGGTCTCCGCACCGAACATTTCCGGTACCTCCGTGAGGATAGTGGTGCCTCCCCTGGAAATCAGCCGGTCAGAGAAACGACCCACCAGCGGATTGGCGGTGATGCCGGACAAGCCGTCGCTGCCGCCGCATTTCATGCCGATGATCAGTTTGCTGACACTGACAGGCTCCCGCCGGAAGGATGCCGCATACTCCGCCAGCTCCTTGATGAGATCAATGCCGTCCCACACTTCGTCCTCACAATCCTGAGCCACCAGGAATTTCACCCTGTTCTCGTCATAATCGCCGATGTAAGGCTTCAGCACATCGATATTGCTGTTCTCACAGCCCAGCCCCAGCACCAGCACACCGGCCGCATTGGGATGATTGATGAGATCGGCCAGAATCTTCCTGGTATATTCCTGATCGTCTCCCATCTGGGAGCAGCCGTAAGGATGCGGAAATGCAATCACCGAGCCCACATTTTCCAGCCTCTTCCCCTGGGTGATGATCCACATGGCGGCCTGTGTTGCAATGGCCTCCGCCACATTGTTCACGCAGCCCACGGTAGGAATGACCCAGATTTCGTTGCGGACTCCCACCTTGCCGTCCGGACGCACAAACCCCATAAAGGTCTCGCCCTCTGCAGGTGCTTCTTCCTCTTTGCCTGCAAAAACGGGCTCATAGCTGTATTCCAGAAGATCTCCCAGAGCAGTTCGGATATTGTGGGTGTGAATCCAGGCGCCGGCTTTCACCGCTTCCTTCGTATTCCCGATACGGTATCCGTACTTGATTACCTCCCCGCCCTCCGGGATGTCACAGACTGCCATCTTGTGCCCTGCGGGGATCTCCTCCAGCGCGGCGATTTCCAGAGAGCCGCCGCCTGTGGATACGCTTATCTTCTCCCCTGCCGGTATGGCCTTCAGCGCTACCACCACATTGTCATTGTCATTTATTTTCAAGAAATTCTGCATACCGCCGCCCTCATTCCGTTTGTTTTGATATCCTCCAGGAAAGCTGTCACTCCGTCGGTGAGCCCTTCCACCTGATTCAGATTCTGACCGAAGAAATTCTCCTTCCCAAGGAAGCTTTCCACAAATGTCCTGCTGTCCTTCTCACAATTGTCACGGAAAAACTCCAGCACCTCCATATCATCCAGAATGCTGTACTCCTGTCCGTCCCTGTGGCCGATCAGAGCCTTATCCCGAATCTCGGTCCCCGTATAGAACGCCATCAGCGCCGCCAGAGAGAAAGTCAAATGCGCGGGCAGTCTGCCGAATTTCTCCACATACCCCAGCAGGCTGGGCATACATCTGGCTCTCCATTTGGAAACCGAGTTCAACGAGATGGAAAGCAGCGCATGTTTTACATAAGGATTGTTAAAACGAGTGATAACTGCTTCTGCAAACTCCTTCAGCTCCTCCTCCGGCAAGGTCAGCGTAGGAATCACCTCTTCGAAAATTGTCTTTGTCATAAAGTTCCTGATGTCCGTATCCTCCATGGACTGTTTTACGATATCGTTGCCACACAGGTAGGAAGCCAGGACAAAAGAGGTATGGGCGCCGTTTAAGATACGGACCTTTCTCTGCTTGTAAGGCTTCTGATTGTCTGTAAAGATCACAGGAAGTCCTGCTTCCGGCAAAGGCAGTTCTCCGCTGATATCCACAGGACTCTCGATCACCCACAGGGCAAAAGGTTCTCCTGTCACCAGAATCCTGTCCTCGTATCCCAGCGTTTTCCACTCTTCTTCTATGGTATCCCGGGGATAGCCGGTGACAATGCGGTCCACCAAAGTGGAAGTAAAGACACAGGCTTCCTCCACCCAGGTTCTGAATGCCTCTCCCAGATTCCAGAGTTCAATCAGCTGCATCACACATTTTTTCAGCATAATGCCGTTATCGTCAATCAGCTCCACAGGCAGCATCACAAGTCCTTTACTCTTGTCTCCCTGAAAGGTCTCATATCTATGATATAAAAATTTGGTCAGCTTTCCCGGAAAGGTCTTCGGCGGATTCAGCTCAAATCGGTCTTCCCTGTCAAACACGATCCCGGCCTCGGTTGTGTTGGAGACTACAAATCTCAGAGTGTCAATCTCTGCCAGTCCCATATACTTATCGTATTCTTCATACGCGTCCACCGCATCTGCCACGCTGGTCACCTGTCTGTTGATAATCTTCGCCTCTCCGTCCACGATGCCGCGCAGAGATACCGTGTACTGGCATTCCTGACGGTGAAACTGATCCAGATTTCCGAAAGTAATGGGCTTGATCAGCACAATATCTCCGTCAAACTTCCCCGCTTCATTGGCGATATCAATCATATAGTCCACAAATGCCCGAAGGAAATTCCCCTCGCCGAACTGCACCACCCTGACAGGCCTCTCCTTTTTGTTTGTCATTGCCCTGTTTAAAGTCTCCATTTCCTCTCCCTTCCGTCCGCATATGGGACATTCCAAGTTTCCTGTTCACTCCGCTCCCGGCAGCCGTGTCTTCACCCGACCATTTCCTGTTTCTCAGCCGCAAAATATGTAAGCGCTTACAATCCCTATTCTACAGCGGATATTCTTTTTCGTCAACAAGAAAATCATAATTGTTAAAAAAATATCTTGAAAAAAAAACCACATTTGCTATAATGCAAATAGAACTTTTCTGAAACTACTTACATGCCAACGAGGAAAGTCAATGACAATTTATGATATCTCCGAAAAAGCCGGTGTTTCCATAGCCACTGTTTCCCGTGTATTGAATGGCAGCAAAAACGTCAGCGAAAAAACCAGGAAAAAAGTATTGGATGCCATCGACCGGTACGGATATACTCCAAATGCCTTTGCCAGAGGTTTGGGTCTGAACACCATGAAGACCATCGGCATTATGTGCGCCGACTGTTCCGATCTATACCTTGCCAAAGCTGTCTATTATATCGAACAGAAGCTTCGGGCGAACGGGTATGACAGTCTGCTGTGCTGCACAGGATATGAACTGGATGCAAAAATTGCTTCCATGAATCTGTTGATCACCAAAAAAGTGGATGGTATTATCCTGGTGGGTTCCAATTTCATCCGCGAAAAAGAAAGCGAAAATAAATACATTGCCGATGCCGCCTCGCAGATTCCTATGATGTTGTTGAATGCGGATCTGGATATTCCAAACGTTTACAGTGTGGTGTCCGATGACTTTACTTCCATGTATGAAGCCACTCTGCAGATGATAGAAAGCGGCATCAAGGATATTCTGTACTTTTACAATTCCAACTCCTACAGCGGTAAGCGCAAACTGGCAGGGTATCTGGCCGCTATCGAAGAGAAAAAGCTGTTTGGTCCGGGTACTCTGACCCAGTATTACCAGGGATCCCACGAGGACATTCACGCTATGATCAAGTATTTGAAAGGTCTGCATGAAAAGGGAATTGTGTTTCATGGTGTTATTGCCGCGGACGATATGCTGGCTCTGGCGGCCGTCAAATATGCCAGGGAAATGAATTACCGTATCCCCGAAGATTTCT
>CAQUWW010000085.1:9957-12548 GCA_948896875.1 uncultured Acetatifactor sp.
GTTACAATAATTCTATGCTGACTCTTTGCAGCGAACCGGAGTTGACCAGCATTGACAATAAGCTGGAAACTCTCTGCCAGCATCTGATCACAACGCTCTTGGGGGTACTTGACGGAAAGGAAATGCCAAAGAAAACTGTTTTCTCCGGAGAAATCATCAAGAGAGGCACTACTCGTATCATCAAAACGAAATAGAAAATAAAATAAAGCAAGAATGAATGGAGGACAAAAAACATGAAAGAATTTATGGACAAGGATTTCCTGCTGGAGTCGGAAACGGCCAAAAAACTGTTTCATGAGTATGCGGAGCATACGCCGATACTGGATTATCACTGCCACATCAACCCCAGAGAAATCGCAGAAGACCGGCATTTCGACAATATCACTCAGGTATGGCTGGGCGGCGACCATTACAAATGGCGTCTGATGCGTTCCTTCGGTGTGGACGAGAAATACATCACCGGCGATGCGTCCGATTACGACAAATTCTGTAAATGGGCGGAGTGCCTGGGCAAAGCCATCGGCAATCCTCTTTTCCACTGGAGTCATCTGGAGCTGCAGAGATACTTCGGTTATCATGGCGTATTGAATAAGAAGACGGCAGATGAAGTGTGGAATCTCTGCAATGAAAAGCTGGCACAGCCTTCCATGAGTGTCCGCAATCTGATCAAACAAAGCAATGTGACGCTGATCTGTACCACAGACGACCCCATTGATTCTCTGGAATGGCATAAGAAAATTGCCGAAGATACCACCTTCGACGTAAAAGTACTTCCCGCCTGGAGACCCGATAAGGCAATGAATATTGAAAAGCCCGATTATCTGACCTATCTGGATAAATTGTGTGAAGTAACCGGTGTTGCGGAGATCAACAGCTTTGCCGAGTTAAAAGAAGCGCTGAAAAAGCGTATGGAATTCTTTGACTCCATGGGCTGCTGTGTGTCTGATCACGGTCTGGAATATGTGATGTATTATCCCGCCAGCGAGGATGAAATCGAAGCTATTTTCTTAAAGAGACTGAACAGGATGATCCCCACCAGGGAGGAAGAGCTGAAATTCAAGACGGCATTTATGCTCTTTGTAGGCAGAGAATACCACAGACTGGATTGGGCTATGCAGCTCCACTTCGGCTGCAAGAGGGACAACAATAGCCGAATGTATGAGAAGCTGGGGCCTGACACCGGTTACGACTGTATCAATAACGATGCCCCCTCCGCACAGATGGCCAATTTCCTGGATGCCCTGAGCAAGACCGATGAACTGCCCAGAACCATCCTTTACAGCCTGAATCCCAACGACAATCAGTCCATCGGCACCATCCTGGGCTGCTTCCAGGATTCCAGCGCCGTAGCCAAGATTCAGCAGGGCAGCGCATGGTGGTTTAATGATCACAAAGTGGGTATGACAGAACAGCTGATCTCCCTGGCCAATCTGGGCAACCTGTCCGGCTTCGTGGGCATGCTGACCGACTCCAGAAGCTTCCTGTCCTACACAAGACATGAGTATTTCCGCAGAATTCTGTGCAATCTCATCGGTATGTGGGTAGAAGGCGGCGGATTCCCCGCGGATATGGATACGCTGTCTGAGATCGTCAAAGATATTTCGTACTACAATGCGAAGAGATATTTTAAATTTGATATCTAAGCCGACGGTACCGTTTACAGTGAATGGAAATAAGCGGCTGTTGATGAACTATTGATAATCCAGAGTCTTATACTATGCAAAAAATGAAATGGATCGCCGTACAAATTTATATTGGTCCAGCATTCGGTCTGACCGATATCAAAATGTGCGGCGTTCCTTTTTGTACTTACGAACGGTAAAATTTGCCGCCGGCTCATGATACTTTCCGCTCGCGAGTCAAGTAACAATGGAAGAAGAGCATTCCATGGCAAATCTTAGTGACCATCCGTATACATTATAGGCATAAATTTTCGTAAAGAGGAGGAAACAAGAAAGGAGAATCCTCATGATCAGAAAAGCAGTTCCCACAGACATCCCGCGCATCGCGGAGATCATTGTCTTCGGAAAGCGCACGGCTTACCGGTCAATCTTTCAGAATGATACTGTCTCTTTCAACCAGCTGCAGGTATGCAGTTTGGCAGATGCTTATACGCATGATCTCAGTCAGCTTCGGCATATGCTGGTCTATGATGATGGAATCCTGAGAGGTGTTATCAACAGAAAATATGACCAAGACCGAATGGAAATCTGTGATTTTTATGTGGATCCTTTTTTTACAGACAAAGGGGTTGGCCGCTCTCTGATTGATCATGTGATTCGGGATGCTGTCCAGGAACAGATCCATACTATTTTTCTGTGGGTTATCGCCGAGAATCGGAAGGCGCGGACTTTTTATGAACGGAATGGGTTCGTGACAAACGGGGAAACGGTACTCATCGAGGGGACGGATAAGCTGGATATGTACTATGAACGGGTTCTCTGACGGGCGATGTCCGCGAAGGTCCGGCGGGGGAGGGGAATGTCCCTCTCCACTACTCGCCGCGCGGCCCGCATACCGCCGGGTCGGCAAACTTCCATATGAAAAACTTGCATATATGGTTTTTCACATTTATGCAGGCCTGTGCATAA